>CANHNO010000029.1 GCA_947462065.1 Burkholderiales bacterium
AATCGCCCCCCTACAATTCACGCGCTGGAAGCGTGGCCGAGCGGTTTAAGGCTGCAGTCTTGAAAACTGCCGTGGGGGTAACCCCACCGTGAGTTCGAATCTCACCGCTTCCGCCATTTCACCTGTGGCCGTCGAGCGGTGTGCCGACATTTCCAATGTCAATGCAGACACGCTAACCCTTGAACTTCATCAACAGGTTCAGCACCTTGGTGGCAAGCCCGACGTAGGGCGGCTGGAACATCATCTGGATGGCCGAAAACGGACCCTGATAGAACACCGGGCGCAGCTTCGAGAAGGTGACGAATCCTTCGTAGCCATGGTAGTGGCCCATGCCGCTGCCACCCACGCCGCCGAACGGCAGATCGTGCTGGCCCACATGCAGCAGGCCTTCGTTGACCGAGACGCCACCCGACATCACGCGCGTGATGTACAAATCCTGCAGCGCGCGGTCGTGGGTGAAAGGGTAGATCGCAAGCGGCCGATCGTGCGCGTTGACGTAGCCCACCACCTCGTCGGCGGTGCGGTAGGTCTTGATCGGCAGGATCGGGCCGAAGATCTCGCGCTGCATCACCAGCATGTCGTCGGTCACGTCGAGCACCAGATGCGGCGAGAACTTGCGCGGCGCAGCGCCGCTCTGGTGGTTGGGCGCCAGGTTGACCAGCGTCGCGCCCTTGGCGCGCGCATCGTCGAGCATGCCCTGCAGGCGCTGGTGCGACCACTCGTCGATGATCGATGTGTAGTCGTTGCCGTTCAGGTCGGGGTAGCGCTGGGCCACCAGGCGCTTGGCATGCGCGGCGAATTCGTCGGTGCGGCCCTCGGGCAGGAACAGGTAGTCGACGCTGGTGCAGATCTGCCCGGCGTTCAGCAGCTTCAGCCACAGTACCCGCTCGGCCGCCGTCTTGATCGGGAAGTCGGGGCCGATGATGGCCGGCGACTTGCCACCGAGTTCGAGCGTCACCGGCGTCAGGTTGCGCGCGGCAGAGGCCATCACCGCGCGGCCTGTCTGGCCCGAGCCGGTGAACATCAGGTGGTCGAAGGGCAGCGCGCTGAAGGCAGGGCCTCGGCCGCCGCCGTCCTCGAAGAACATCAGCTTGTCGGCGGGGAAGTACTGCGGGCTCAGTGACACCAGAAGCCTTGCCAGATGAGCCGACTTCTCCGACATCTTGACCATCGCCCGGTTGCCGGCCGCAAAGATGGCGGTCAGCGGCGCGAACGACAGATTGAGCGGGAAGTTCCACGGCACGATGACGCCCACCACGCCCAGCGGCTGCGGAATCAGCCGGTTCCTCGCCAGCGGGAACGTCATCTGGTCGACATGCCGCCTCATCGGCTTCATCCAGCGCTTGAGCTTCTTGCCTGTGTCACGGACGCCCTCGAGCACGACGAAGACCTCGGTGAACAGCGTCTCGAACTGCGAGCGGTTGCCATAGTCACGGTTGATCGCCTCGACGATCGCGGCCTGGTTCTCCTTCAGCAGGCGGGCCAGCGAGTTCAGGTCGGCCAGGCGCTGCGCGTGGCTGGGGCTGGGGTCGGCCAGGTAGGCGGCACGCTGCAGCGCCAGGGCCTGTTCGAATTCAGGGGGGATCATGACCTCGGGCAGGTCGGACAGATGCAAGGTACGGGCTCCGGTCGACTGGATCGGTCAGCAAGAGGCCGACAGTTGCGCACGATTCTGGGGCTGAAACCCGCGATGCAGTGGGCGGCAGGCTCAGCGCATCCAGCGTACTGCGGCGTCCAGAAGCCCCTGACGCACCTGCTGCTGGCGCGCCGGGTCGGTTTCGCCGCACGCCAGGCGACACATCCAGTCGGTGGGCGACTCGAAGTCGCAGTGCGACGCGCCCGCGATGAGCTCGTCGCGCCACAGCGTCGGCAGCACGCTGCCCCAGGGTGCGGCCACGGCTTCGGCGTTGCAGCGTGACGGCGGCGCGCGCAGCAGCAGCGCCTCGGTACGCAGCCGACCGGCCGCCGACAAGCCCAACCTCTCAGACTCACCAGACATCGCCCGGTCGAACGGGTCGAGGCCGACGAATCCGACCACGCCTGGCGTGTCCGCTGCCAGCAAGCTGGACAAACCTCCGGCGGAAAAGCCCACGAGCATGACCCTCTCCACGGGGGCGCCGAAGGTCCCGCTGGCACGCAGCAAACCCACCAGCGCGGCGAGAGCACGGGCGTTGCAGCGGAAGTCGAAGGTGCAGGGCAGGTCCGGCGTCAGCGCCAGCACGCCGCCATCGGCCAGCGCCTGCGCATGGCCCGCCAGCGTGCCCCGGCTGCGCGTGAAGCCGTGGGAGAGGATGGCAGCCCCCCGCGGCAGGCCAGCGGCCGGGTACACGTCCAGCGTCACGCGGTGGCCGTCGAGAGCATGCACCTGTGTCTGCACGGCCGGCGGCGCTGCAGGGCCTGTGGCGGCCGCCATCGTGACCATGGCCGCACCCAGCAGCGCGGTGCAAGCCTGGCGCGCGTGGCGAATAAGCGTTTCCATTCGCGCATTGTCGGCCGGTGCGTGCTGGCGGACGACCCGCGCCCAGGAGTGACCGAGTTGGCGCACCTTGGCGCGATGCTGAGGGACGAACCGCCATGGCCGGCAGCTGAGGCTATGGCGCCCAGCCGGGATGCTGCACCTGGCCTAGCGGGTTAACCCACCCCCGACCTTGGGGGTCGTTCAGGCTAGCCAGAGCAGTTTGTGTCACGGAATTGACATACCCCACCCCTAGATTCATTTTGTTAGCTTTCACCAACTTTTCACAGGCGTTTTCCAATGAAATTCCACCTTTCGATGATGGCCAGTGCCGTCCTGCTGTCGGCCGCGGCCACGCCGTCCCTGGCCTCGGATTCCTTCCAGTCAATCAGCAAGCTCTGGTCCACCACCAGTACCGGCGTCGCGGCCAACGCCTCATCCGATTTTTCGTCGGAAATCAGCGCCTGGGACCCGGTCTCGCGCAGCATCTTCGCGGCCGGCGGTCGCGGCATCGAGGTGCTGAGCCTGACCGGGTCGGTCATCAACAGCTGGGACACCACGGCCTACGGCGAAATCAACAGCATCGCCATCTCTGGCGGCGTGGCCGCGGTCTCGTTTGCCAACAGCTTCAACAAGGGCTTCCCTGGCTCGGTGCAGTTCTTTGACACGAACCTGCTGCGCAGCACTGGCACGGGTGCTGCCCTGATGGGCTTCGCAGCCGTCGGCTCGGTGCCGGACATGGTCACCTGGACCGGCAGCGGCGCCAGCAAGCGGCTGCTGGTCGCCAACGAGGGTGAACGCCAGGCCGGCGGCACCATCAACGCTGCAGGCAGCATCAGCATCATCAACTTCAACTCGACCGCGCCTGCCTCATTCTCGGTCGGCACCGTCAACACGCTGGGCTTCACCGCCTGGGACGGCCAGGAAGCCGCGCTGCGCACGCAGGGCGTGCGCATCCAGTCGGGTATCAGCACCTCGATCGCGCTGGAACCCGAATACATCGCCGTCTCGTCCAACGGCAAGCAGGCCATGGTGACGCTGCAGGAGAGCAACGCCGTGGCATTGATCGACCTGGAGACCAACCAGATCACCGACATCAAGGCGCTGGGCAAGAAGGACTTCAACACCGCAGCCAACGCCATCGATACCTCGGACCGCGACAGCCCGACCGTCAGCAATGGCACCTTCATCAACCAGCGCGCGCTGCCGGTGAAGGGGCTGTACATGCCCGATGCCATCGCTTCGTACAGCACGGCCGGCGGCCAGACTTACTACGTCCTGGCCAACGAGGGCGACGCTACGGTGGACGACACCGACATCTTGCGCTTCGGCAATTCCGCCGTGACGCTTGCCGCGCCGCTCCCGGCCAAGAGCACCCTCACCGGCATCGGTAGCGTCCACACGCGGCTGAACGTCGTCACCAACGGCGCGACGGGCGACGGAGGCGCCGCCAACATGACCGAGATCGTCACCCTGGGCGGCCGCTCGTTCTCCATCCGCGACAGCGCCGGCAACCTGGTCTGGGACAGCGGCAACGATCTCGAGACCCGCGCCATCGCCGCCGGTTTGTACGACGACGGTCGCAGCGACGACAAGGGCGTTGAGCCCGAGGGCGTGAGCATCTTCAGCGCCATCGGCCGCACCTTCGCCGCCATCGGCCTGGAGCGCACCACGCGCAGCGCCATCGCTCTCTACGACGTCACCGACCCGTTGGCCCCGACCTTCGCCGGTTGGGCCGAGACGGGTGCGGGCACGTCGGACCGCCGTGCCGAGGGTGTGACCACCTTCGAAGACGGCGGCAAGCTCTACCTGCTGGTGTCCAACGAAGGCATCGCCAACGACAACTCGGCCGGCGACTTCACCACGCTGGGCACCACGGTGCTTTACGAAGTCACCCCCGTGCCTGAACCTGGCACCTACGCCCTGATGCTGGCCGGCCTGCTGGGCGTGGGCGCGATGGCACGGCGCCGCCGCGGCTGACGGCAGACGCTGGCGCGCCGGTTCGGCGCGCCAGCAGTTGCACCAGCAGCGCCACACGCACCAGCACTGCGCTGCGTGTCGCACTGACGGGCACGCTGCCATTCGCTGCGTGGCCGACGACCGCCAAGCGCTGGAGCAGTTGTGCCGCTGCATCACCAGCCCAGCGCGGTTCGGGTGGTGCTGAAGCTCAAGGCCCCTTGGCATAAGGGCACCACCCACTGGGTGATCAAGACGATTTCCGGCGGCACTTTCACCGCGCAAAGGAACTGAGCCCTCTCCAGAAGCACCTCACACGCGTCGCGTGCCGTGTTCGGGGTGCCCTGGAATGCATGACACTCGCGGTTTCGCAGATCGAAGCGCGACCATGCAAAAAGTCTTCGGCTTCCCGGCTCTGATGTCGCTGCTGTGGCTGATGCTGCTGTGGTCGCCCGCCGCCCACGCCGAAACGCTGCGCTGCAACGGCCGGGCAACCGAAGTCGGCGATTCCCGCCTGACGGTACTGACGAACTGCGGCGAGCCGAAGCTGAAAGACTCGTTCTGCGCCCCGGTTTATGTCGCGCCCTCGCCGCAGCCGGTCCCCGCGCCAATCGCCGGGCTGGTAGCACCCTGCCTGCAGGTCGAAGAATGGCAGTACGACCGGGGCCCTGGCAACCTCACGGCCACGGTGCGCTTCCAGTACGGCCGGGTGCAGTCGATCACCTACAGCCAGCCGCCGTCCTGAGTGGCCGGTGCGTCAGCTCAAGCGGGTGCGATGGCGAGTGACCTGAGCGCGCACCTGGGCCGGTGCGGTGCCGCCCAGCACGTTGCGGGCGTTCAGCGAGCCGCGCAGCGTCAGCACTTCGAACACGTCGTCGGTGATGCTGGCGTGGAAGCCTTGCAGCGTGGACAGCGGTAGCGCGCTCAGGTCCACGCCCTGGCCGATCGCGTGCTTGACCGCATGGGCCACCGCCTCGTGCGCATCGCGGAACGGCAGGCCCTTCTTGACCAGGTAATCGGCCAGATCGGTGGCGGTGGCATAGCCCTTCAGCGCGGCGCGCTCCATCGCCTCGGGCTTGACGATGATGCCGGCCACCATCTCGGCCATGATGCGCAGCGTGTCGCGCACCGTATCGACGGTGTCGAACAGCGGCTCCTTGTCTTCCTGGTTGTCCTTGTTGTAGGCCAGCGGCTGGCCCTTCATCAGCGTGATCAGACCCATCAGGTGGCCGACCACTCGCCCGCTCTTGCCGCGCGCCAGTTCGGCCACATCGGGGTTGCGCTTCTGCGGCATGATCGACGAGCCGGTGCAGTAGCGGTCGGCCAGGTCGATGAAGCCGAAGTTCTGGCTCATCCACAGCACCAGCTCTTCGGCGAGGCGCGAGATGTGCACCATCGTGATCGATGCGAAGGCAGTGAATTCGAGCGCGAAGTCGCGGTCGCTGACGGCGTCGAGGCTGTTCTGACACACGCCGTCGAAGCCCAGCGTGAGCGCCACGCGTTCACGGTCCAGCGGGTAGCTGGTGCCGGCCAGCGCAGCAGCACCCAGCGGCAATTGATTGACACGTTTGCGCACGTCGGCCAGGCGATCGGCATCACGCGCGAACATCTCCACATAGGCCAGCAGGTGGTGTGCGAAGCTCACCGGCTGAGCCACCTGCATGTGGGTGAAGCCGGGCAGGATGGTGTCGATGTTCTTCTCGGCCACGTCGACCAGCGCGGTCTGCATCGCCTTCAGCAGCGGCAGCAGTGTGTCGATCTCGCCACGCAGCCACAGCCGCACGTCAGTGGCCACCTGGTCGTTGCGCGAGCGGCCGGTGTGCAGCCGCTTGCCGGCGTCGCCGACCAGCTGCGTGAGGCGTGCCTCGATGTTCAGGTGCACGTCTTCGAGGTCGAGCTTCCATTCAAAGCGGCCGGCCTCGATGTCGGCGGTGATCTGCGCCATGCCGCGCTCGATGCTCGCGCGGTCTTCGGCGCTGATGATCCCCTGGTGGCACAGCATCTCGGCGTGGGCCAGCGAGCCGGTGATGTCGGCGCGCCAGAGGCGCTGGTCGAAGGAAACGCTGGCGGTGTAGCGCTTGACCAGCTCGCTCATCGGCTCGGAAAAAAGCGCCGACCAGGCTTCGGATTTGTTGTCGAGTGGGTTGATCGCCATGGGCTCGCGGCGAACGGCGGTGCGCGTCGTCGCCAGTGTGGTGGAGGGTTTGTAGACAATGCGCCGGAGCGACGCCGATTCTATCGATGAGCCCCCTGCCCCCAGACGACCCCGCATCAACCTTACTGTCGGGCTTCGGCACTTTGCCGAGGCCGGATGACGCGGTGGCGCGCCCGGCAGCGATGTTCGATGTATGCCATGCCGGCGTGGTGCTGCGCGCCATGCTGTTCGCGCATGCGGTGCTGGCGATCGGCGTGCTGTTCGCGGCACCCACGTTCGATGCCTGGCTGCTGAGCTTCGCGCTCGGTACCGGCATCGTGACGCCGTCATTGCTGGCCTGGCTGATCGCGGCGTGTGCCTTGAAAGCGCCGTTGGCGCGGCTGTCGGTCGTGCCTCAGGCCGTCGTGATCGGGACGCTGGGCGCAGTGTGTTCCATGGGCGGCTGGCAGCTGTCCGCGCATTTCGGCTTGGGCGAGTTGGACCGCATCGGACCGCTGGGCCCGGTGCTCGCGGGCACGGTCCTGGCGCTGCTGGTCCTGCAGTGGCTGCGCATGCGGGCGCTGGCGCGCACCCCGGCCGACACAGCGGCCAAGCTGGCCGAGCTGCAATCGCGCATCCGGCCGCACTTTCTGTTCAACACGCTGAACTCGGCGCTGGCGTTGGTGCGCCACGATCCGCAGCGTGCGGAATCCGTCCTGGAAGACCTGGCCGAACTGTTCCGCGTTGCGCTGACCGAGGTCGGCGAGTCGGTGTCGCTGAACGAAGAGGTCGAGCTGGCGCAGCGCTACCTGGCGATCGAGCAGATCCGCTTTGGCGAGAGGCTGGCCGTGACCTGGGAGCTCGACCCCGCGGCTGGCGCAGCCCGCGTGCCGCCACTGCTGCTGCAGCCGCTGGTCGAGAACGCCGTGCGGCACGGCATCGAGACGGCCGACGACGGCGGCACGATCCGTGTGCGAACCCGGGTCAAGGGCGGCCGTGCGGTGATATCGATCGCCAACAGCGTTCCCCCGACCGCCTCGCGCCCCGGGCTGGGCATGGCGTTGCGCAATGTGCAGGAACGGCTGCGGCTGATGCACGATGTCAATGCGCAGTTCGAGAACCGGCGCGATGCCGACAGTTACCGCGTGCAGATCGTGGTACCGCTGTGAACACGACTCCATCAACCGACAGGGAACTGCGCGTGCTGCTGGTCGACGATGAGGCACTGGCGCGGCTGCGGCTGCGTACGCTGATCGATGACTGCACCGCGCCACGCGCCACCGTCGTCGGAGAGGCAGCCAGTGCGGCACAGGCGCTGGAGTGGCTGCAGGCGCAGAGCGCTGGCAGCGCGGGCGCAGACCGCGCCTGCGATCTGGTGCTGCTGGACATCCAGATGCCCGGTCGCGACGGCACCCAGCTGGCCGAGGCGTTGCAAGCGCTGCCCCGGCCGCCAGCGGTGGTCTTCGTGACAGCGCATGCCGGCCATGCGCTGAAGGCCTTCGATCTGGACGCGGTGGACTACCTGACCAAGCCGGTGCGCCGAGAGAGGCTGCAACTGGCCTTGCAACGCGTCGCGGGGCGGCTCGCGCCGGTCGCGGCATCCACCGATCCCGCAGCCCAGCACGACCCGGTACTGGTGGTGAGCGAGCGCGGCCGCGTGGTACGCGTACCACTGGCCGAGGTGCTGTACCTGAAGGCCGAGCTGAAGTACGTGACGCTGCGCACCGCCGCCCATACCCACGTGCTCGACGACGCGCTGAGCGATCTGGAACAACGGCTGGGCCCGCGCTTTTTACGTGTGCACCGCAATGCCCTGGTCGCCCGCTCGGCCATCAGCGCACTCGAACGCCGCGCGCTGGCCGACAAGGGCAGCGACGGCGACGACGCTGAGGAAGGCAGCAGCAGCGACTGCTGGGCGGTGAAGGTGGCGCCAGTGGGCGAATGGCTGGCGGTGTCACGCCGCCAGGCCGGTGCCGTGCGCGAGGCGCTGGCGGCCAGCGGCTTGTAGCCCGGCTCGGGTCAGGCAGAGAAAGCCGTCACCCGGTATTGCGCAATCCCGCCGCCACGCCGTTGATCGAGATGTGGATCCCGCGCTGCATCCGCTCGTTGCCGGGGTCGCCTTCGCGGCGCTGGCGGTGCCGGCGCATCAACTCGACCTGCAGGTGGTTCAGGGGATCGAGGTAGGGGAAGCGGTGCTGGATCGAGCGCGCCAGCGAGGGGTTGGATGCCAGACGGTTCTTGTGTCCGGTGATCACCGTCAGCGCGTCGTTGGTCAGCGCCCACTCTGCCCGGATCAATCCAAAGATGCGCTTGCCAAGCTTCTTGTCCTCGACCAACTCGACATAGCGCGCGGCGATGTTCAGGTCGCTTTTCGCGATCACCATGTCAAGGTTGGACAGCAGCGTCTGGAAGAACGGCCACTGCTTGTGCATGCGTTGCAGCAGCGCCAGGCGCTCGGCGCGGGTGGCGGGGTCGCGGGTCAGGAAGCTGTCGATCGCCGAGCCGAAGCCGCACCAACCCGGCAGCGCGACGCGGCACTGGCCCCAGCTGAAGCCCCAGGGGATCGCGCGCAGGTCTTCAATGGCGTTGGTCGCCTTGCGTGCGGCCGGGCGCGAGCCGATGTTCAGGCCGGCGATCTCGCGGATCGGCGTGGCGCTGAAGAAGTACTCGGTGAAGCCGGGGGTTTCGTAGACCAGCTTGCGGTAGGCGGCATAGCTGGCGTCGCTGATGACCGCGGCGGCGTCGAGGAAGCTCCTCGGAGCGCCCATGCGGCCAGCCTTCTTGCCCCCGGTGGTGGATGGCAGCAAGGTCGCTTCGAGTGTGGCGGCAACCAGCGTTTCGAGGTTGCGACGGCCGATCTCGGGGTGGGCGTATTTCGACGCGATCACCTCGCCCTGCTCGGTCAGCCGGATCTGCCCGTTCACCGTGCCGGGCGGCTGCGCCAGGATGGCCTGGTAGCTCGGGCCGCCGCCACGGCCCACCGTGCCACCACGGCCATGAAACAGCCGCAGCGTGATGCCGTGGTCGCGGCCCAGCGCATCGAACAGTTCCACCAGCGCGATCTCGGCGCGGTAGAGCTCCCAGTTGCTGGTGAAGCTGCCGCCGTCCTTGTTGCTGTCGCTGTAGCCGAGCATGATGTCCTGCTCGGCACGCGTTTGACCATCTTGGCCGACTTTGGACCGCTTGACCAACTCGGTGATGCCGGGCAGCGCGTAGAAAGTCCGCATGATGGGCTCGGCGTTGCGCAGGTCGCCGATGGTCTCGAACAGCGGCACGACGATCAGGTCGGCCACGGCCGAATCATCGAGCGTGCCGCGCATCAGACCGGTTTCCTTCATCAGCAGCAGCACCTCGAGCAGGTCGCTGGCCTCCTCGGTGTGGGAAATGATGCAGTGACGCAGCGCGTCGGGGCCGTAGCGCCGGCGCATCTCCAGGGCAGCCTCGAAGATCGCCAGTTCGCCAACTGCCAGTTCGCTGTACGACGCGGCACGCACCCGCAGCGGCCGGGCGTCGTTGAGCAGCTGCAGCAGCAGCGAGCGGCGGGCGGCTTCGTCCAGCGCCGAGTAGTCGGACTCGATCTTCGCGACGCGCATCAGCTCGGCCAGCACCGCCTCATGCTTGTCAGAGCTCTGGCGCAGATCGACAGTGGCGAGGTGGAAGCCGAAGACCTGCACCGCACGCATCAGCGGCCGCAGCCGCGGCGCGGCCAGCGCCTGCGCGTGGTGCGCGTTCAGCGAACTCTCGATGACCTGCAGATCGGCCAGGAAGTCTTGCGCCGACAAATACGGGTTCTGCGGCGGCACCGCGTGGCGCAAAGCCTCGGTGCCGGTCAGCTCGTGCAAGGTGGCGGCCAGCCGCGCATACAGGCCGACCAGCACGCGGCGGTAGGGCTCGTCCTCGCGGTGCGGGTTATGGTCGGGAGAAGCCTCAGCCAGTGCGCGCATCGCCGGCGCGATCGGTGCCAGCGTGGCCGAGATCGACAGCTCACCGCCGAGCTGATGCACTTCGGTCAGGTAGAAGCGCAGCACCGTCTCGCTTTGCCGCGCCAGTGCGGTCGAAAGCGTCGCGGCGGTGACGAAGGGGTTGCCGTCGCGATCGCCACCGATCCAGTTGCCCATGCGGAAGAAGCTGGCGATCGGATGGCCGGGCAGTGCGGCCTCGATGTCGCGGTACATGCGCGGGATCTGCCGCAGGAAGGTCGACTGGTAGTAGCTCAGCGCGTTCTCGATCTCGTCGGCCACCGTCAGCTTGGTGTTGCGCAGCATGCGCGTTTGCCAGAGCTGGGTGACGCGGGCGCGGATCAGGGCCTCGTTGTCGGCCCGCTCGCGCTCGATGCGCAGGTGGTCGCGCTGCTCGACCAGCTCGGCGATGGCACGCTCAGCGTCGAGGATGCTCTTGCGCTGCACCTCGGTCGGGTGCGCAGTGAGCACTGGTGAGATGTAGGCATGTTCCAGCGTGCGCACGATGTCGGCAGCCCGGATGTCGGCGGCGGCCAGCCGCTCGAAGGTCAGCGCCAGCGAGCCCTGCTGCAAGTCGCCGTTCAGCGCATGTGCATCGCGCAGCCTGACCTGATGCCTGTCTTCGGCGATGTTGGCCAGGTGCGAGAAATAGCTGAACGCCCGGATCACGCTGACGGTCTGGTCGCCCGACAGGTTCTTCAACAGCCGATCCAGCGCACGCCCGGCCTGCGCGTCGCGCTTCAACCGATAGCCGACGGACAGCTGCCGGATCCGCTCGACCAGCTCGAACGCTTCCTTGCCTTCCTGCTCGCGGATCACATCGCCGAGGATGCGGCCGAGCAGCCGGATGTCCTCGACCAGCGGACGGTTCTTGTCGGCAGCGGCGGCGTGGGGCGTTTTCGTGGGCATGTTGGGGTGGGGTTCGTTGCGGGCTCACACGTAAGGCTGCAAGACTCGCGCCTGCTAGCATTCCACCATGAGCTCACACATCATCATCGCCACCCGGGAAAGTCGCCTCGCGCTGTGGCAAGCCGAATACGTCCGCGATCTGTTGAAAAGCTGCTTCGGTCTCAGCGTGGAGTTGCTGGGCATGACCACGCGCGGCGACGAGATTCTGGACCGCACGCTGTCAAAGGTCGGTGGCAAGGGCCTGTTCGTCAAGGAACTTGAAACCGCGCTCGAAGAGGGCCGCGCGCAGCTGGCGGTGCATTCACTCAAGGATGTGCCGATGGACCTCCCCGATGGCTTCGAGCTGGCAGCCGTGCTGGAGCGCGAAGACCCGCGAGATGCCTTCGTGTCGAATCAGTACGGGTCTCTGACTGATCTGCCGAAAGGTGCAAAGGTCGGCACCTCCAGCCTGCGCCGGGTCGTGCAGTTGCGCGCCTTGCGCCCTGACCTGCTGGTTGAACCGCTACGTGGCAATCTTGACACCCGGCTGCGGAAGCTCGACGAAGGTCAGTACGACGCGATCGTGCTGGCGGCCGCCGGGCTGAAGCGATTGGGCATGGCCTCGCGCATCCGCAGCGAGTTCGCCACGGATCAGATGCTGCCGTGTGCCGGCCAAGGCGCACTCGGGCTGGAAGTGCGCAGCGATGCGACCGCGCTGCGCTCAAAGCTTGCAACACTGGTGCACGCACCGACCGCCTTGGCGGTGCAGGCCGAGCGGGCTGTGTCGCGTGCGCTTGGCGGCAGTTGCAGCATGCCTTTGGCGGCACACGCGGTGTGGATCGACGGTGCGCTCAGTCTGCGTGCTGCGGTGGGTCACCCGGAGAATGTCGAGGCGCCACTGCTGCGGGCGTCGGTCAATGCTGTCGTGCAAACCGAAGCTCAGGCTCGCGAGCTGGGCGAGCAGGCAGCCGCAGCCTTGCGCGAGGCCGGTGCGGCAGCCTACCTGAGTGCGGTGGGCGGCGCCTGAACCCGCGCGTCGCGGCGGCAGACAGTCCGCTCACGCGGCGCGGCATGGCCGACTGAAGGATCGGTCCAATGCGCGTAATCGTCACCCGCCCTGCTGCACAGGCATCGTCATGGGTGCAGTCACTGGAGCAGCACGGTCTCACGGCACAAGCGTTGCCGCTGATGGAGATCGCCCCGGCGCTCGACGCCACTGAGGCGGCCAACGCCTGGCTTCGGCTCAGCAAGGCACAGCTGGTGATGTTCGTCAGCGCCAACGCAGTCGAGCACTTCTTCGCGTTGCGCCCGCCTGGCGCTGCATGGCCGACCCGCACTCAGGCCGGCTCGCCCGGCCCCGGAACGACACACGCCTTGCTCGATGCCGGTGTCCCGATGTCGCAGATCGTCGCGCCGGCGCGCGACAGCCCGCAGTTCGACTCCGAAGCACTGTGGCAAACCCTGCGCGAGCAGGATTGGCAAGGCAAATCAGTCCAAGTGGTGCGAGGCGACGGCGGGCGAGACTGGCTGGCCGACACCCTGCGTGCGCACGGCGCGGACGTCGGCTTCGTGTCGGCGTATCGGCGCGTCCCACCGCGGTGGGACGCGGCAGCTCAGTCAAAGCTCGCTGAGGCACTCGCGCGGCCCGCAGATCACCTGTGGCTATTCAGCAGTTCCGAATCCATCAACCATCTGATGGCGCACCTGCGTCAATCGGCTGTGGCGCTGCCCTCAGGCGCCAGGGCGCTGGCCACGCACCCACGCATTGCCGACTGCGCACAGACAGCCGGTTTCGCGCCCGTGTGGCAGTCGCTGCCCACGGTCGTCGAAGTGGTCGCCTGCATACAATCGATCGCACCTTGAACGACCACCCCGCCGCCGCCGTTTCAGCGGAATCTTCGCTGCCGCCGCCCGCGGCCGATCTGCATTTCACTGACCTGACGCCGACACATCGCACCGCGCTGGGGTTCGACGTGCGCTGGTTGTATGCACTGGCTGCTGTGCTGGCGGTGGTGGCGGGCGTCAGCCTGACGCTAGCCTGGAAGACCCAGCAGCGCGTCAAGGCGATCGAGCAGGAGATGGTCAGGCGGCTCGATGAAGGCCGCCTGCAGTCCAACGAGGCGCAGTTGCTGTCCAAGCAGTCGCAAGACAGCTCGCTGGCCACGGCAGCCAAGGTTGCGCTGCTCGAAGCGCGCGTGGCCGAGGTCGCGATCCAGCGCAGCCAGTTGGAAGATCTGATGCAGTCGCTGTCACGGTCGCGCGACGAAAATATGCTGGTCGACATCGACGCGGGGATTCGCGTCGCAATGCAGCAGACGGCCATCACAGGGAGCGCCGAGCCCCTGGTCGCGATGCTCAAGCAGGCTGACGAGCGGCTGCTGCGCTCTGGGCAGCCACGACTCGAAGGTGTCAGACGCTCGATTGCGCGCGACCTCGACCGCGTGAAAGCCGTCGGCCTGATCGACATCCCTACGCTGACGATCAAGCTCGACGAGGCAACGCGAATGGTCGACGAATTGCCCCTGCTCTCGAATGCGCTGCCGCGGTCGGTGGTCAGCAAAGTCAAGCCGCTGGTGGCGCCAGCGCCACCAGCGGCCAGCGTGCCGGGCAACGCCGCGTCAGCCCCGTCAGCGCCGTCAGCGCCGTGGTGGCAGACCTGGAACGGTAGCTGGTCCGCGGTCACAGAGCGCATGTGGAGCGAAGCCAAGTCCCTGATCCGTGTGACCCGTATCGACCACCCCGAGGCGATGCTGCTGGCACCGGAAAACGCGTTCTTCGTGCGCGAGAACCTGAAGCTGCGGCTGCTGAACGCCCGCCTGGCGCTGCTCAGCCGCCAGTTCGAGACCACGCAAAGCGATCTGCAGCTAGCGCAGAACGCGCTTGACCGCTACTTCGACCGCAGTGCCCGCAGCACCGTCCTGCTCTCTCAGCTGCTGAACCAGGTGGCCGCGCAGTCGCGAGAAGTCAATGTGCCCAAGCCCGACGACACGCTGGCCGCCGTGGCCGCCGCGGCGGCCGGTCGCTGATCACCACCACGGGCTGCTGCGGCGATGCGCTCGGTGATCTGGTTCGTGCTGTTGTTCGGCGCCGCGGTGGTGGCGGCATCGACACTGGGAGCCAACGACGGACTGGTCAGCGTCTACGCAGGCACCTGGCGATTCGACGTGTCGCTGAACCTTTTCCTGCTGGTGCTGGTCGGTGGGTGCTTTGCGCTGGTCTCGCTGATCCATGCGGCCAACAGCCTGATCGGTCTGCCCGAACGCGCCCGCCTGTGGCGCGTCGCGCGGCGTGAGCGCACCGCACAGGCTGCCTTGCGCGAATCGCTGGCGCAGTATTTCGCCGGCCGCTACAGCCGCGCGAAGTCAGCCGCGCAACATGCTCTCGCGATCCAGGACGACACACCAGAGCTCAAGCGCGACGCCGAATTCAGCGTACTCGGCCTGTTGCTGGCCGCCGGCAGTGCGCACCGGCTGCAAGACCGCAAGCAGCGTGACGAGCACCTGACACGCGCGTTCGAACTGGCGCACGGACAAGCTTCTGCGCGGTCTGCAGAAGAAGGCGCCCGCCTGCTGGCAGCCGAATGGGCGATCGATGATCGCGATGCCCAGCGCAGTCTTCAATTGCTGAGTGACCTGCCACCCGGGGTGGTGCGTCGCACGCAGGCCTTGCGGCTGAAGCTGCAGGCCGCGCGACTCGGGCAGCAGCCCCATGAGGCACTGAAGACAGCGCGGCTGCTGGTCAAGCACCAGGGCCTGTCGAAAGCTGCCACTCAGGGCCTGCTGCGCTCTCTGGCCTTCGAATGTCTGGACACGGCGCACGACATCGATCAGCTGAGGCGCACCTGGCAGTCGCTCGACGTGGTCGATCGCAGAGACAACTTCGTTGCGGCCCGCGCGGCCTTGCGTGCAGCGCAGTTCGGCTCATCCGACGACGCAAGAAACTGGCTGCGCCCAGGGTGGGAGCGCATCGAAGACACCAGCGACGACGAGCGCGCAGCGCTGTCATACGCGCTGGTCTGCGCGATCGACGGCATCGGCGCAGACTGGCTGCCGCGGCTCGAATCGGCCCGGTCAGCCTTTCCGCGTGAAGCCGCCGTGGCACACGCGGTTGGCACAGCGCTGGCCGAGCGGCAGTTGTGGGGCAAGGCACGACAACTGCTCGAGGTTGCGGCAGCCGATGCCAACCTGCCGATTGCTGCAAAGCGCATGGCCTGGCTGACGCTGGCCCGACTGGCCGAGAAAGAAGGCCAGTCAGACCGCGCTGCCAGCAGCTACAGAAACGCCGCAAACCTCTGAAGAAGCCGCGCTGCGCCTGCTATACTCGTGGGCGTTGCGGCTGTAGCTCAGCTGGATAGAGTACTTGGCTACGAACCAAGGGGTCGTGGGTTCGATTCCTGCCAGCCGCACCAGTTAAATCAAAGGGTTAGCTCTCACAAGGAGCTAGCCCTTTTTGTTTGGCGAAGGCTGGGATACCGCTTGAGTGACCAACGCTCGCCATGATCTGCCCCAACCACCGTACCAAGGTTTAGGCAGGGGTCCTCGTTGAAGGTTGCTGGATCTCGTTGTCGGTTGGTTTGAGCTGTTGAGCAGAATCGCCGGCATGCGGGCGACGCTGCTCGGCGCGGGTTTCGGCTTCGTTCAAGGCTGGCCCTTCAGGCTGCGAACATGGCCTGCAATGTCTGCAACGTCAAAGCCAGGGTAGACGCATGCAGCGCGCCCAGCCGCTTGACCAGGCGCGTCCGGTCCAGGGTGCGTATCTGGTCCAGCACGATCAGCCCCTGCTTGCCCTGGAAGTTCACCCGTCTTCATCACCATACGAGCTCTGCATCAGCTTCGTTGGCCACCTCGGGCCAGACCAGCGCGTCGGCACCTTCGGCCGTGGACTCCAGCCCCAGCTGGGCCAGGATGGGCTTGGGGATGAGCACGCCCTGCAAGTTGCCAATTTTGGGCATCCCCCCTTTCATGCTTTTCAGTTGCACCACTGCTGCTCGCAGGGCACGCCATCGTGATTGCCATCCATCAGGACGCCCCGGCAATTCGCAAGAAAGTACTTGGCCTCAGCGCATGACTTCATCTGCGAGCAGTGCGTGCGCCCGTCGCAGGTGAACCGAGCTGGACTGTCGACAGTTGTCGCTGGCGCGAGATTGCCGCTCGTGCCTCCTTGCACGTCGGAACCCTGTCCGATCGGTGCCGTCGACCCCGATGCGCCTTGACGTTGCCGTTTTGGCCGTTCGGCGTTCAACTGCTTCAGCGTCGGCTGCTGCCTTGCCTCTGTGGAAGGGCAGCACTTGAGTTGCGACCGATCACGGCCCGTTCATCAGCAGCTGGTCATACAGCGACAGATACGCCTTCACGATGGCAGGCTTGCTGAAGTTCGCCTGCAGGTAGTGCCGGCCAGCATCTCCAAATGCAGTGCGTTGCGCCGGTGTGGCCATCAGCATGTCCTTGATGCGCCCAGCCAACGCAGGTGGGTCCTGGATTGGGGAGAGCAGCCCGGTGCGGCCGTCGTCGATCAGCTCGGTCCCGCCGGGGGTTCGTGTGCTGACCACCGGCAGCCCATGGTTCCACGCTTCCAAGATCACATTGCCCAAAGACTCCTTGCGCGACGGGCAAATGAACACGTCGGCCAAGTTGTAAAAAGCATCGGGCGGGTCTTGCCAACCCAGCCAACGTACTTGGGTATCCAGGCCGAGTTGGGTGGACAGTGCTTTCAGTTCCGCTTCCATCGGTCCAGTGCCTGCGATCAGCAAGACCACCGGCCTGCCGTCGATTTCAGGCGGCAGCAGCGCGAACGCTTTCAGCAAATCGTCGAAGCCCTTGATGTCGATCAACCGGCCCAAGGCGAACAAGACCCAGGCATCCTCAGGGATGGCGTGTTCCCGCCTGAGCGTTTCGATGCCGTCAGGGGAGGTGGCAACAGGGGCAGGTACGAAGTTGCCGATATGAAACACTCTCTCGGCAGGCAATCCTGAGCGGATCAGATAGTCACAGACCCCCTTGGAAGGGCCGATCCAGGCATGCGCATGGCGGTAGTAGCCGTCGATCTTGTAATACGCCCCCAGGCGGGCGATGTGGATCACTCTGGATTTCGATGGCAGGCGGGTCAGCCGGGTGGCCCGTCCTTGGTAGGTTTGCACAATGCAAGGTTGGCGGGATTCGATCAGTTTGCGCAGTCGCCAGATCGTCCAGGCATCCCAACCATTGGCGAAAGGGAAATGGACTTGCTCCACGCCGCTCTCGGCCAATGCCTTGGCGACAGGACTGCCTGCCCGGTTGACTGCGGTCACGGTTTGCCCAGCTTCATGCAGAGCCTGCACCAGGCGGACATAAAAGTGGTCAGCTCCACCGAACTGGCGGCCACCCAGCACATGCAGCGAGGGAAGGCTCTCAGGCATAAACGTCCTTTCGACGGTTTTTTACGGCTAATTTCCAGAAAAAACCAACCAGACTGTCGCCATAGGCAATGGCTTTGCGCGGAATCTCGAAAGGATTCGGCGCGGTGTTGGCCAGGCCCCGGCTGCAGGTGACGGCGGCCTGGTAGCCAGCACGCTCCACCGCATCGCGCACGGCGGGGTTGTAGTCGCCATAGGGGTAGGCGAAGAAATCCACCGCGGCGCCCAGCGACTCCTCCAGCGCGGCCTTGCTGTCGGCGATCTCGCGCATGGCTTCGGTGGCACCGAGGTGGCTCAGGCGCGGATGGCTGACGGTGTGCGAGCCGATCTCGACCTGGGCTGAGCGCAGTTGTCGCAGTTGCTGTGCCGACATCAGCGGCGAGTCCAGCCCGCCGCTGCTCAGCCAGCGCGCCGGCTGGCCGAGCAGGCCGGAGACCGCGAACAGCACCGAGGGGTAGCCGAATTCCGCCATGACCGGCAAGGCATGCTCGGCAAAATTTTCATAGCCGTCGTCGAAGCTGAGCACGACCGAACGGCCTGCCAGCGGCTGGCCTTCGAACAGCGCGGCCTGGGCCTCCCGCAGGCTGATGACACGGCAGCCCAAGGTCTTCAACAGCCCCATCTGGGCTCGGAATCGCCGCACATCACAAAAGCTGGAGCGGTGCTGCGTGGGCTCGGCGAAACGCCCTACCTGGTGGTACATCAGCACCGAAATGGGCGGAGCAGGGTTGGGCGAGTCCATCAAGTTTCGCCCGCCCTGGGCGGCATGGTCCTGACGTGAGGCCCAGCGAACGCGGTCAATCGGCGCGGCCCAGCGGGGGCATCGACGATGTGGGCGCAGCGCCATCGAGAGCATCCGACATTTGCTGATCGATTCGCGCACCGGCCGGGCGACGCTCGAGCAGCCAGCCGACGCCGCACAGCGGCACGATCAGCAAGGCCAGGCACAGGAACCGGGTCGCGGTGTCCATCGTCTCGGCATTCCACAGGAAGAAGCCACAGCCCACCGCAGTGGCCAGGAACAGGCCAATGGCGGCAGCCTTTGCACCGCCAGTGGCGGGCGGGTCGTAGCGCTCGCGCTGCGGGTCGAACGGCGCATGCGGAAAGCGCTGTGCAACATCGGCCGGCCGCCAGCCAGGTCGCATGACGAAGACCTTCAGCTTGTCCTGCCAGCGCTGTGCATGCCACGCATCGTGCAGCAAGGCGCCATACACCTGGACGACCGCGCGCAGCGGGTTGAAGCTGCGCAACGGCGTGCGCGTGCCGAACACACAGCGCTCGGTTTCTACCGCATAGGTGCCAAACAGGCGATCCCACAGCACGAACAAGCCGCCGTAGTTGCGATCGACGTAACAGTCGTTCACCGAGTGATGCACGCGGTGGTTCGACGGCGTGGTGACCACACCGTCAAGCCAGCCCAGCTTGCCCACTTGCTCGGTGTGCGCCCAGATCTGGTAGTACTGCACGAAGAGCAGGCTGAAACCGAAGATGTCTGGCGGCACTCCCAAAAAGGCCATGGGCAGATAGAACGGCCAGCCCAGCACGGCATTCTGGCTTTCCTGACGCAGCGCGGTGCAGATGTTCAATTCCTCGCCCTGATGATGCACGGTGTGGGCGGCCCAGAAGATGGCGATCTCATGGCCGGCCCGGTGCAGCCAGTACTCGCAGAAGTCGAACAGCACCACTGCCACGGCAAAGCCGTACCAGGAGTGCCAGAACGGCGAGTCGACCTGGTAGCCCAGCGTCATGAATACCAGTGCGTAGATGCCGATCTGCAGCAGCGGAGTGCAGGCAGCCACCAGTTGGCTGATCAACCCCTGGCTGAGATTCGCCAGCGTGTCGTTGGTGCGGTAGGTCTTGCGCCCCCGCTTGATGCTGACGACCATTTCCAGCACGACGACAAGCGCCAGAAAAGGAATCGTCAGGATGATGGCCTGTTCCATGTCCATGGTGTAAGTCCGCTCTAAGGTTCTCGAAAATCAGGTCAGCCTATGCGTCAAGAGGCGAGTTCAAGGCAGGCGACACGCAAACACTCGCAGGGCATCAGCAATCGAACCGGGTGGTACCGCTGCCCATTCTCCCAGCGCATTGTTGGTGTAGACCACTTCGCCCCAGCCTGTGTAGTCAGCATGGCGCGTGAATGCCAGATGCCGGCTACGCGCTTCGACACAGTCGTACTCGATCTGCTGCTTCGACGAAAGAAACTCTCTCCCATCGGCCATCTTGCGGGCCTGGGTGTAGTTGATCACGCTCCACATCGTGGCGCGGCCGGTGCTGCGGGTGATCTTGGCCGGGTCGGCCCACACGGTCACCACACCATCACCGCGCAACCGCTCCCAGGCTGCTGACGCCTGGCCAGCGGCGCCGACCAACAACGCACCCATGACGCAGATGATCCAGCGCCGACCAGGCTTCCACTCCGATCGAAGAAACACGACTCAACCCCTCCTCAAGCCATCGTTGCCGGCGTCAGCAGGCGATCCAGCGTGCTGCTCAGACTCTTCACCGTGCGTTCGCGGTGGTGCAGCTTGTCGAGACCAAACAAGCCTATGCGGAACGACCGGAAGTCCGGCCCTTCGTCGCATTGCAGCGGCACGCCAGCCGCGATCTGCAGCCCCAGCCCCAGCCACTTCTTCCCAGACTGCATCTCGGCGTCGTCGGTGTAGCAGACCACCACGCCGGGAGCCTGGAAGCCAGGCGCCGCGACACTCTTGAATCCTCGCTGCGTGAGCATCTCGCGCACCGCATCGCCGAGTTGCTGTTGTTCGTCACGCACCCTGTCGAAGCCATAGGCGCGGGTTTCGAGCATCACGTCGCGCACCCGGGCCAGTGCATCGGTCGGCATCGTCGCGTGGTAGGCGTGGGCGCCGCCTTCGTAGGTTTCCATGATCTGCAGCCACTTGCGCAGATCACAGGCGTAGCTGGTGCTTTGCGTGGTGTCGATGCGCTGGCGCGCCAGTTCACTCAGCATCACCAGCGCGCAGCACGGCGAACCACTCCAGCCCTTCTGCGGCGCGCTGACCAGCACGTCGACACCAGTCGCCGCCATGTCGACCCAGATCGTGCCCGAGGCGATGCAGTCGAGCACGAACAGCCCGCCCACCTCGTGCACCGCATCGGCCACCGCACGCAGGTAGTCGTTGGGCAGGATCATGCCGGCCGATGTTTCGACGTGCGGCGCGAAGACGACCTCGGGGCGCTGCTCCTTGATGGTCGCCACCACCTCGTCGATCGGTGCAGGCGCAAACGGCGCCTGCGGGCCCGGGCCGGTGCGACGCGCCTTCAGCACTATTGCGTGGGAAGGAATGTTCCCCATCTCGAAGATCTGCGTCCAGCGGTAGCTGAACCAGCCATTGCGGATCACCAGAACCTTGCGGCCAGTGGCGAACTGGCGCGCCACCGCCTCCATGCCGAAGGTGCCGCTGCCCGGCACGATGACCGCCGACCTGGCGTGGTAAACCTCTTTCAGTGTGGCGGAGATGTCCTTCATCACCTGCTGGAAGCGCTTGGACATGTGATTGATCGCGCGGTCGGTGTAGACAACCGAGTACTCGAGAAGGCCGTCGGGATCGACGTCGGGCAACAAACCGGGCATGGCGGGCTCCAGCGCAGGGACTGCGTTTCACGAACCCGCCGATTTTGACCGCTACGCGATGGGGCTGTCTGCCCGGGGTCAACTCACCGACCGCCGCCGGCCTCTGGCAACGCGCCGCGCCGTGGCGTGAAGGGCTGCTGGTACAGCCATACCCGGCGCCCGTCAGGGCAGGCGTGACAGGCGTCGGGTTCCAGCTGCATCGCCTCGAATTCCAGGCTAGCGAGCCAGGCACCAGGGGCCAGTTCGCGTGCGGCCTTGTCGACCGCTCGGGGCATGCTTTCGGGCCGCTGAAACAGGTATACCAACTGATAGGCGGACCAGCCGGTCTTCCACAGATCGCCGCGCGTGATGCGCGCGAATCCACAGCGCCACTGGCAGGCAGTGCGCAGCGGCCAACTCCATTCAACTCCGTCGAGGCGAGCTCGCGGGTACTCGGCATGCAGTTCCCGCAGGCCGTCACCGAGCCCACAGCCCGCTTCGAGCACGCGAGCGGAATCTGGCAGCCGGACCAGCCGCTGCAGGCCCTGCAGCGCGCCCTGCGGCGTCGGGAAGAAAGGCGCATCGCGCCAGGCGTTGAGTGGATACAGCAGCACCAGCGCACCCAGCGGCAGCAGCCAGGCCCAGGCGGCCAAACCGCCCGCAGCCCCCGATGCCGCCAGCGACAGCGGGAAGCCCAGCGCGATGAAACAGCGGCGCCAGCCGCTCAGCGGCCAGGGCGACCAGAGAGCCGGCAGCGCACCAATGACGGCGCCGCACAGCGAAGCGATGACCGCGGGCGCATCGAGAGACCGCAGGCCAAGGTAAACGGCCCAGGCGATGGCCCAGGTCAGCAGCGCAGGCAACGGCCAGGGCATGATCACCGCGGGCGACAGGTGCCGCCCGGGCGCTTCAGTATTCCCTGAGCTTGACACGCAGCCGTGCGATCGACTGGCTGTGCAGCTGGCACACGCGCGACTCGGTGACTTTGAGCACGGCGGCGATCTCCTTCAAGTTCATGTCGTGCTCGTAGTACATGCTCATCACGTACTGCTCGCGTTCGGGGAGCAGCTTGATGCCAGCGACCAGGGCTTCGCGCATCCGGTGATCCTGCAGCTGCGCCAGTGGATTGAACGAATCGTCGGCAACGTGGCGGTCCAGGTAATCGTGGTCGCCGTCGTCGCCCGACATGTCTTCGAGATAGACAAGCTGCGTGCCGCGCACCTTGCCCAGCAGTTCCTGGTACTCGACCAGCGTGATCCCCATCTCGCGAGCAATCTCGCTCTCGGCCGGGGCGCGGCCCATGCGCTGCTCCAGCTTGTGCACCGCTGCCTCGATGGTGCGCTGCTGCTTGCGTGTGCCGCGCGAAAGGTAGTCGTTGCCGCGCAGCTCATCAAGCATCGCGCCGCGAATGCGCTGCGTGGCGAAGGTTTCGAATTGCACCCCTTGCGCGACATCGAAACGAGTCAACGCATCAGCCAGCCCGATCATGCCGACCTGGATCAGGTCGTCGAGTTCGACGTTGGCGGGCAACTTGGCGATCATCTGGTGCGCAAGGCGTCGCACCAGCGGGCTGTACTGCTTGAGCATCGACGTGTTGTCGAGCTGTCCTTTGGCGGTGTACGT
>CANHNO010000030.1 GCA_947462065.1 Burkholderiales bacterium
CAGTCCGAGTGACTGCGGGCAGGCGGCGAAGGCATCGGCACGTGGATGCGGTGCCAGGCCGAAATCGATCGGCTCGTCGGGCCACGCGCCGGCATCGAAATCGCCGGTACGCTCGGCACGAGCACGCCACGCGAGCGCCACGCATTCGGCATCGGCTTCGATGAAGCCCAGCAAGCGGGCCGCCTGCTTCGCAGCGCGGTAGGCGTGTTCGGCGTGGTGATATTCCGCAGGCGACGCGTCGGAAACAGGCAACCCAACCGTCGCGCTGTGCGCCTCGACGATGGCTTGCGCCATCGCATCCACCGAGCCGCTCATTCGTGGTGCCAGAAGGGTGTACCCAGCACCGGCGTGCTCGGCTGCGCCGCCTGCTGCTCGCCCATCGCACCGGCGTGAAACGCACTGCGGCCGGCCTGTACCGCATCGGCGAACGCGCCAGCCATGCCCACCGGGTCCTGCGCCAGCGCCACGGCGGTGTTCAGCAGCACGCCGTCATATCCCCACTCCATCACCTGACAGGCATGCGAGGGCCGGCCCAGCCCGGCGTCGACGATCATCGGCACCCCCAGCCGCTCGCGCAGCACCTGCATCGCGTACGGGTTGACCGGGCCGCGGCCGGTGCCGATCGGCGCTGCCCACGGCATCACCGCCTGGCAGCCGACATCGACGAGTCGCTGGCAGACGACCAGATCTTCGGTGCAGTACGGCAGCACCTGGAAGCCGTCCCTGATCAGCCATTCGGCGGCTTCAACCAGCTTCAGCGTGTCGGGCTGGAGCGTGTAGTCGTCGCCGATCAGTTCCAGCTTGAGCCACGGGGTGGCGAACACCTCGCGCGCCATCTGCGCGGTGGTGATGACCTCCTGGATGCCGTGGCAGCCGGCGGTGTTCGGCAGCACCGGCACGCCCAAGGTCTGCAGCAGTTGCCAGAAGGCATTGCCAGATTCGGCGTTCGACGCCCCCTGCCGGCGCAGCGACGCCGTCAGCATCGCCGGCCGCGCGCGCCGCACTGCATCTTCAAGCACCTGCGGTGACGGGTAGCGCGAGGTGCCAAGCATCAGCCGGCTGGCGAATGTCTGGCCGTATAGCACCAGCGGGTCGTCCGACGCGTGGACAGCGGGGGTAGGGATGTCGGACATCGTGTTCATGAAAAAAAACGTGCTTCAGCCGCCGGTGACCGGCGCAATCACATCGATGCGGTCGCCGTCATGCAGCGGCGTGTCGCGGTAGCGCTTATTCGGCACGAAATTCATGTTGATGGCGGCAGCGAACGGCGGAGCAGGTTGCAGGGCAGCGATTGCATCCGCCAGTGTGGCACCGGTTGGCAGCTCATGTGCCTGATTGTTGATATGGACCTTCATGTGACGACACCTGTGCCCGAATCAATGCGCAGCGCGAACTGCTCGGCCAGCGCGCTGTGACCGCTCTCTATGCATTGCATCACTGCATCGAGCATGGCGGGAGCGATCAGGAAGCCGTGCCGGTACAGGCCATTGATCTGCATTCGGCGCGGTCCAAGCCAGCGCAGCGCCGGGAGGTTGTCGCGCAGCGTCGGCCGGCATTGCGCGGCCATCTCGATCACCCGCGCCTCGGCGAAACCCGGGTGCACGCTGTAGGCCGCGCTCAGCAACTCCAGCGTCGATCGAACGCTGGCGGGCGACAGGTCGTCGGATTCGATCTCGGTTGCACCGATGACAAAAACGCGACCCGGCTTCGGCGCGATGTACAGCGGGTAGCGCGGGTGAAGCAGACGCGTCGGCCGGGCCAGCGAGACCTCGGGTGCGTGCACCCGGATCACCTCGCCACGCACGCCGCGCAGCGCCGTCCAGTCGCTGCGCGCACCCAGTCCGCGGCAATCGAACAGCCAGCCCTCATGGCTGGAAAAGTCGGCCGGTGAACGCGGGCTGTTCCAGTGCAGCGCCACGCCAAGGGTCTGCAAGCGAAGCAGCAGCGCCGCCAGCAGCTCGCGGTTGTCCAACTGACCCTCACCGGGCAGGTACAGGCCTTGCGCAAAGCGCTCGCCGATGGCCGGCTCCAGCCGGGCGACCGCACGGGCGTCGAGGGTTTCGGCCGCCGGCAGCTGGGGCATCGCGCGGGCGGTGTTGGCCAGTTGCTGCTGGAAGCGCGTGGCTTCAGCTGCGTCCTGCCGGTGCCAGAGCACCAGCGTGCCCTGCTGCTGGAAGAACACCGGTGCCCCCAGCGTCGCGATCAGCTCAGGCCAACGTGCCAGCGCATGGCAACCCATTCGAACCACACCGAGTTCGGTGACCGCCGACTCGGCCAGCGGCGCGAGCATCGCCGCCGCGACATGGGCGGCAGATGCTGGCGCAGCATGCGCGCTGGCGTCGTACAGATCGACGGTGTGGCCTGCTCGCGCCAGCTCGCAGGCGAGCAGCCGACCCATCAGGCCAGCCCCAAGCACCACCGTGCGTTCCGTGTGGAGGCTCATGCGAGCGTCCCCGCATAATTTTCGTCATGACCAACGTCAAACAAGCAACTGACAGCGACGCCCTGCCCCACCGCTTTCGCTACGCCCGCGTGCTGTCGATCGCCGGCTCCGACAGCGGCGGAGGAGCCGGTATACAGGCCGATCTGAAAACCTTCAGCGCGCTCGGCTGCTACGGCATGACAGCGATCACCGCCATCACAGCCCAGAACACCCTGGGCGTCAGCGCCATCCATGGCGTGCCACCCGAGGTGCTGCGCGCGCAGATCCGTGCCGTGCTGGACGACATCGGCGCCGATGCGATCAAGATCGGCATGCTGCACTCGCCAGAGGTCGTGGCCGTGGTGGCGCAGGCGCTGGACGACTACCGTATCCCCCATGTGGTGCTCGACCCGGTGATGGTGGCCACCAGTGGTGACAGGCTGATGGCGCAGGAAACGGTGCAGGTGCTGGTGAAGGAGTTGTTTCACCGCGCGACGTTGATCACGCCGAATCTGGACGAAGCCGAACTGCTGCTGGGCCGGCCGATCACCCGAGCCGCCGAGTTCGAGGGCGCCACCCGCGATCTTCTGGCGCTTGGCGCTCCAGCAGTCTTGCTCAAGGGTGGACACCTGGCATCTGACGAGATCGTCGATGTGCTGGCCACCGGCAACGGCCACACGCAGCGCTGGGCATCGCCGCGGATTGCAAGCCGCAACGTCCACGGCACCGGGTGCACGCTGTCGTCGGCCATCGCGGCGCATCTGGCGCTCGGGATCAGCCTGCCGCAGGCGGTGGCCGAATCGCGAGGCTACGTGCTGGCTTCGATCGCGGCGGGTGCGGAAGTGCACACGGGCGCCGGTCACGGGCCACTGAACCACGCTCACGCCCCGCTGGCGATGCAGTTGTTGCCGATCGGCAAGGACGAGCTTCGGTAGGGACATCGAGAAAGCGGGCAGATGGACAGCAGCGAACCCTCGACGATACCAACGCCGCCTGGTCCTGCAGCGCAACGGCGGCAATGGCTTTATCTGTCAGGCAGCACTGAAGATTGATTTCAACGCCCAGGGCGGTGGTGCGGAAACGGGCCTGGCGCCCCCACTACCAGCTGCCCGACTGGCCGCTGCGTTTCGGTGGTGAAGACAGAGCGCACGGTTTATTCAACGACGGCTAAAGCTTCGCCCGAGATTGCCGATAAGTCGCCTGTCCGTCATTCGCAACGCGAGGATCAGAGGTGTCGGCATCGACAGTCGAAGTTCGTCTTTCAGAAGCATGGTCCTTCCTTGCAGGGCAGGATTTTCAGTTTCGGAAAGTCGAGCCTCCCCATGAAACCACTGCCCCTCCTTCTGAGTGGCAAGTTTTCCTTCCGTTCACTCAGGATGATCATCAGTCGGCCTGCCGTTTGACCATCACGGACGCCCAAACGCGCCACGTGGCTTCGACCATGTTTGACGTGCCGGAGTGGAGCCTGACTCAGGCCGACCTGGATGACGCCGTGCGCGAGATCTGCAACGTTCTTGGATCTTGTCTTCTTGAGGGGCGGTCGGGCCCTGGCGCACCAGCCATCGGCCTCCCTCTCATCGTGGCTCGCGACCAGCAAGCACCCTCCGAGCTGCTTTCGCAATACGAGCCAGACACGTGCCATCACCCGCAAGTCGACGAGATACGAACCATCGTCGCAGCGACAAATCAAAGGTAGTACCCATGTCCCCGAGCATTGTGATCGTCGACGACAGCAGAGCGATTCAGGCGATCCTCTCCCGAACCATTCGTGCAGTGGGTTTTCAGGACCCACAGGTACACACTTTTTCGGCTGCCGAGGATGCCCTGGCGTTTGTGGATCAGAACGGCGCTGACCTTGTCATCACTGACTGGCACATGCCTGGCATGTCTGGGCTCGAGCTGCTTCAATCCGTCAGGCAACTGGCTGGCAGGACGATCCAGGTGGGTATGGTCACCACAGAAAGTGCCGAGGACCTGTTGGGCCAGGCGACTCGCAGTGGCGCCGCTTTCATTCTGCGCAAGCCATTCAAGGACGACGCGCTGCACGACGCCGTGAAGACTGCTTTGAAGGCTTCACATCCCACTGTCCGCCAGGAACCTTCAACCCAGGAACCCACGCCTCCCATTCCTGTCCATGCAACCGCTTCTACAACGTCGTCTTCTGGGGCAGCTACGCCCCCAGCAGTCGTACCACCGGCACGCCCTGGCTTCCATCGCGAGTCTCTGCGCGAAGAGTTGGAGCAAGCACTGCAGAAGCACTTCGGGTCGATAAAGCTTCGCCTTGTCGAGGTCAAGCAGCCTTCTCTGGAGCTCTTTACTTCCAAGAACCTGCTGGCCTTGTACTCACAAGCCTCTGGCCGTGGCGTCGTCAGCCTTGCGCTTCTTGACACCACTGTGATGCTGATGCTCATGGGAGCTGCAACACTGGCCAAGCCTGAGGTCATCCGCCCTCTCATCGCAAGCTCTGCCACAGACGCTTCGACCGTCGAGCATTGCCGTCGATTCCTTCTGGCGTCTTCCGCCGTCCTTGTCACTGCAACGGAGGGTCATCCCGCAGGCAGCCAGGTGCAGTGTTCGATGGTTCCTCGAACACTCACCAAGCTGCAGGACTCATTCTCCCGACTGGATCGCCTGCGCGCTTTCAAGCTTCAGGTCCCAGGCTACGGAGAGGGCTACTTCGCCTTCTTCTTGCCATGACCGCAGTGCACTGACCGCGTGTTGTCATGAGCGAACTGATTTCCGGGTTCAATGCAGAACGCGCCGTTGCCCTGCTTTCACTCCTTTCCCAGGCCGCTGCTCTTCTGGTTGTTGTCTGGATGCTCCTGCGGGTGGAGCGTCGGCTCGACGAATCTCACGTGACCATCGAATCGCAAGCGGCCAGGTGCACAGCTACCCTGAGCTCTGTCCAGCAAGCTCACCGTGCCTTGCACGAGGCTTCTCAGGAGCTCTCTGCCGCCACTCGTGCATGGACCGCTGCTCCGCCTGCGGCAACCTTTGACCAAGTCTCGGAGCTCCTCACAGCCATCTCTCAGTTGCAGGCCACACCCACTGCGGCACCCGAGCCGCAGCCACCTGGGTTGCCACCGGCAACTCCCAACGCTTCTCACTCTCACGATCGTCAGCTTCGCGCACAGCTGGAGGCTGAGACCACAGAACTTCGTCGAAAGCTACAGGATCGCACTGTGCAACTCAGTGAGATGCAGCGAGAGCGGCGGCGGCTCGCGCAGGAGGCTTCGAGTGCTTCAGCCCTTGAAGCAGTCAATCGTCAGCTTCTTGCGGACATCGGCAATGCTCGCGCTGAAGCGCGCACCGCGCAATCGTCATTGCAGGCTGTCGCACTCGAACTGAGAGCTTCTCGATTTCAGATCGAACGCCTTTCTGCATCTCGCCCGGCTGAGCCCGCCAACCCGTCCCTTTCAGCACAAGAGTCCGCCGCCTACCTTGAGCGCATCGCCGAGGTCGAACGCGCTCATCACGAGTTGCAGGACAGCTACGAAACACTCAGGATGGAGCACGCTCGCACCCTGCAGGAGAAGGCTTTCATCGAGTCTCACTACCTCGTCCTTGCGGAGCCTTAGCCCTTCTCACATCTGGCCCGCCTCCCCTGTCACCGCCAGATGATCGCGGGAGCGATGGCAGCCTATTTCAGGCTGCTTAGTTAAGTTCGACTTCATTGTGGCGGCGCACCATGACGCATCGACCGTTGTTCAGGTCCGCTTCGGGAGTCTTCATGTTCACTGCCATGTGCACGCACGATCACGTGCCGGATGGCCCCTGCGAGATCCAGCCCACAGGCCAGCCGACGCTCACGATCCACCCTCCCGGCGATCCGCAACGTGGCGATGTCGAAGCTTTCATCCGCAGCGTCTACGTCCAACGCTACGGCGCCAACGTGCGGCAGTTCACCCCAACGCTGGTGAGCCTGCGCGATGCCACCGGCATCGTTGCTGCCGCGGGTTACCGCTGCGCTGGCGAGGGTCCACTGTTCCTTGAACGCTACTTCGAGGCGCCGATCGAATCGCTGCTGGTGACCCCGCCTGATGTGTTGCCGCAGCGTGTGCGCATCGTCGAGATCGGCCATCTGTCTGCCGCGCGAGCCGGTGAGGGCCGCCGCATGATCGGCCTGCTCGCCTTGCACCTGCAATCGCTGCCGTTCGAATGGGTGGTCAGCACGATGACTACTGGGCTGCGCCACATGTTCTTGCGCCTGGGCATCACACCACTGGCGCTGGGGCTGGCCGATCCAGATCTGCTGGGCGCCGATGCAGCCCAGTGGGGCCGCTACTACGAGCACCAGCCAGTCGTGCTGGCTGGTCGCCTCCACCAGGCGCTGGGCCAGTTGGCTCGTCGCCGTGTCGATGCGGAGCACCCGTGATCAGCAGCTCTCGCGCCGCGCCTCTCGCAGAAGGTTCCATCTGCCTCGCAGATGGTCAGTGCACCTGGACCCGCAGCGCACTGGATGCAGAGGTGCAGTTGTTCGCCGAACGATTGACCGTGCAGGGCTCGCGTGTGCTGGCGACACTGCTCGACAACTCGGCAGCGTGGGTGGTGGCCGATCTGGCCGCAGCCCAGGCCGGCGTGGTGCATGTGCCGCTCCCGGCGTTTTTCACACCGGTGCAGATCGGTCATGCGCTGCACTCGGCCGGGGTCGATAGCCTGCTGACCAGCCACGAAGCTGCTGCTTCCTGGCCTCAGGCAGCTGGTCTATCAATCGATTTGGCGCAGCAGCCTCTGGTGCTTGTGCAACTCTCCGCCCGGAGCGTTGCGATGCCGACCGGCACGGCGAAGATCACCTACACCTCGGGCACCACAGGCCACCCCAAAGGGGTCTGTCTGAGTTCGGTGGCGATGCAGCGGGTGTCCGATGGGCTGCGGCAGGCGATGGCACCGCTGGCGATCGGCCGGCATCTGTGCGCGCTGCCCTACTCGGTGCTGCTGGAAAACATTGCGGGACTGCTGGCGCCGCTGGCCCAGGGCACGACCTGCATCACGCTGCCGATGCGCGAGATCGGTCTGACCGGCGCATCGGGCTTCGATGCCGCCCGTTTCCAGTCTGCAGTCGCCCAGCACCGCCCTCACAGCGTGATCTTGCTTCCACAGATGCTGCGGGCCTGGACAGCGCAGCTGATGCAGACCGGCCAGCGCGCACCTGATTCATTGAAGTTCGTGGCGGTCGGTGGTGCGTCGGTCGGAGCCAGGCTGATCCTCGCGGCACGCGCCGTGGGTATTCCGGCCTACGAAGGTTATGGCCTGTCGGAAGGTGCTTCGGTGCAGACTCTGAATCTGCCCGGGGCGGATCGCCCTGGCAGCGCCGGACGTGCCCTGCCGCACACCCGGCTGCGCGTCGCTGCCGATGGCGAGATCGAGATCGCCGGCAGTCTGTTCAGCGGCTACCTCAGCGATGTGGCGCCTGCCTCCGAGTGGTGGCCGAGTGGTGATCTGGGCGAGATCGATGCCGACGGCTACCTGCACCTGCGCGGTCGCAAGAAGCACGTGCTGATCACCGCGTACGGCCGCAATGTGTCGCCTGAATGGGTCGAGACCGCGCTGCGCAGCGAACATGCGATCGCACAGGCCGTGGTGTTCGGAGAAGCTCAACCGGCGCTCTGCGCGGTGCTGTGGCCGGTGTTGCCCGACGCCACCGATGCCAGGCTGCAAGCGGCGGTCGACAGCGCCAATGCCGGCTTGCCCGACTATGCCCGGGTGCAGCGCTGGGTGCGCGCCAGCGACCCGTTCGATGCGGCCTCCGGCCTCGCCACCGCCAACGGCCGACCACAACGCACCACCATCTGGCAACGCCATGCCAGCGCGCTCGGCACCCGCAGCCAGCGCACTGCCATCCATCAACTCGCCCTTCGTTGAATCGCTCCGGCGACCACCCCGCGACAAGCACCCCATGAACTTCCACACCCGCCTTCTCGAACAGACCGCCGACGCCCGTCAGGGCCTGCTCAGCGCTCCCATCATTCAGGGCACGCTGCGCGGCGAGGTCTCGCTGCCCAGCTACCTGGCCTTCCTGCGCGAGGCCTACCACCATGTGCGGCACACCGTGCCGCTGCTTCAGGCGTGCCGCGCCGCTCTGCCGGAGCGCAACCGGTGGCTGCGGGAACCGCTGACAGAGTACGTTGCCGAAGAACAAGGCCACGATGAGTGGATCCTCGATGACATCCGGGCCTGCGGCGGCGACGCCGAGGCGGTGCGCGCCGGCGCACCCGGTCACGCCACCGAGGTGATGGTGGCGTATGCCTACGACACCATCGCGCGTCGCAACCCGCTGGGCTTCCTCGGCATGGTGCATGTGCTCGAGGGCACCAGCGTGTCGCTGGCCCTGCTGGCGACACAGCAGATCCAGCAGCCGTTGGCGCTGCCCGACGCCGCCTTCAGCTACCTGCGCTCGCATGGCTTGCTCGACCGCGAGCACACCGCGCACTTCGAGGACTTGATGGGCCGGATCGAGGACCCACGCGACCAGGCTGACATCGTGCACGCCGCGCGCGCCTTCTTCCGCTTGTACGGCGACATCTTCCGCAGCCTGCCACTGCCTCATTCGGGTGCCCGCGGACACCTGTCCCGTGCCACAGAGGTGTCAGCATGAAAGTCGGCGACGCACGCGTTCTGCTGACCGGCGCCAGCGGCGGCATCGGCCGCGCCATGGCCCACGCGCTGTTTGGCTCCGGTGCTGCGGTGATGCTGGTGGGTCGCTCGCTGGCAGCGCTGACCGCGCTGGCCCATGAGGTTTCCGGCCCAGCGCAGGCACTACCCGATCGGGTCGGCTGCCATGCCGCCGATCTGTGCGATCCAGCCGCCATCGACGAGCTTCGCGACGCCGCCCTGGCCTGGGGTGCCAACGTGGTGGTGCACAACGCGGGCGTGCCGAGCTTCGGCCAGCTTGAATCGCTAGTCACCGCCGACATCGAGCGCGTGCTCCACACCAACCTGCTGGCACCGATGCTGCTCACACAAGCCATGCTGCCGCACCTGCGCCGCCTCTCCCAGGCCCAGGTGATCTGCGTGGGATCGGCGCTCGGGCGCATCGGGCTGCCCGGCTTCAGCGTCTACAGCGCCAGCAAATTCGGCTTGCGTGGCTTCGCCGAGGCATTGCGACGCGAGCTGGGCGACAGCACCGTCCGCATCCAGTACCTCGGCCCGCGCAGCACCCGCACGGGCTTCAACTCGGCCGAAGTCGAGACCTACAACAGAGCCACTGGCGCAGCAACAGACACACCGAAGTCGGTGGCATTCGCACTGCTCGAGCTGCTGGAAAGCGAAGCGGCAGAGCGCTATCTGGGCTTTCCAGAAAAGCTGGCGGTGCGCCTCAATGGCCTGGCGCCCAGCCTGCTGGACGGCGCCTTCGATCGGCACCGCAACAGCCTGCCAGCAGCGAGTTCGCATTCAGCCTCGCCCGTGCAGTCGAACCCACCCAGAACCCTCACCCCGTCTTCCAGGACTGAATCATGATCTCTTCAGACAACACTGGCGCTCTCGCCTCGTATGCCAATACCAACATTTCGCGACGTCGACTTCTGCTGGCACTTGCCATCTTCAGCGCAGCCAGCGCGACCACCCTGCACCCGTTGGTGGCCCGTGCAGCGAGCGTTGACGATGCAGTGGTCGAGCTGCAGCATGAGTGGGAAGTCATCAAGTACCAGAGTGCGAACGGAGAGCGCGAAAAGCGCTACGAAGCGCTGGCCACCAAGGCACACCAGGTCAGCAATGCCTACGCCGGACGCAGCGAGGCACTCATCTGGGAAGGCATCATCACCGCCTCCTGGGCGGGGGCCAAGGGTGGCCTGGGCGCGATCAGCCTCGCCAGGCAGGCCAAGGCGATGTACGAATCGGCGATCAAGATCGATGGCAACGCGCTGGACGGCTCGGCGTACACCAGCCTGGCGGTCCTCTACTACAAGGTACCCGGCTGGCCGCTGGGCTTCGGCGACAAGGACAAGGCCCGCGAACTGCTTCAAAAGGGGCTTTCGCTGAATCCCAAGGGCATTGACGCCAACTTCTTCTACGGCGAACTTCTGTCGGAGACCGATCATGCCGATGAGGCGATGTCCTATCTGGAGCGAGCGCTGCAGGCTGCGCCGCGCCCTGGCCGTCAGATTTCAGATGCGGGGCGACGCGACGAGGTCCGCGCGCTGATCGCCAGGATCAAGTCGCCCTGACCGCAGACTGCTGGATCGGCAGCAGTGTCACCTGCACGCCCGAGCCATCGGCGCGTGCGCCGACGACCACTGCCAGGCCATGCAATGCGGCAATGCGTTGCACGATCGACACGCCGAGGCCGCTGCCAGACTCCTGTTGTCCCTCGGGTCGATGGAAGCGCTCGCCCATCCGCGCGATCTGCGACGCGGGCAGTGGCTCACCATCGTTGTCGACTTCGAGTCGGTCGGACAGCACACGCATGGTCACGAGTGAGCCGGCCGGGGCATACCGCACTGCGTTGTCGAGCAGGTTGCGCAGCAGCACGTTCAACAGGTTGGCATCGCCGTTCAGCGGCATCGGCTGCACACCTTCCGGCGGCCATTCGCAAGCCAGCTCAATGTGCCGCCGCTCGGCAACGGGCAAGCAGTCGCTGATCGCCTGTTCCACCACCGGGGGCCACTGCACAGGTGTTGTCATCGACAGCTGTCCGCTGGGCTCCGCCGCCGAATCCAGGTGCGAAAGCGCCAGCATTTGCGTGACCAATCGATCAAGCCGGTCCATGCCTTGGCTGAGCTTGGCCTCCGCCTGCTCGCGCTCGACGCCACCTGCACAGCGGCGCACCACATCCCACTGCGCGCGCAACACCGCCAACGGCGTGCGCAGTTCATGGGCCGCATCGGCGGTGAATCGTCGCTCACGGCCCAGCGTTTCCTCGATGCGCTGGAACAGACCGTTCATCGCAACGACCAGGGGTTTCAGTTCTGCTGGCGTGTTTTCATTCGGGATATGGCGCAGGTCCGTGGCATCGCGCGCCTTGAGGTCGGCGGTCAGATCTCGCACGGGCGCCAGCGCGCGCCGCACCGCCAGGGCCATGGCGATCAGCAGCGCCGGAAGCACAAGGATCCAAGGCGTGATCTGACTGGCGGTCACGCTGTAGACCAGTTCATCACGCTCCTTGACTCGCTGCCCGGCAGCCACCAGCCAGGCACCGGTCGCCGACTGCAGGTAGTAGATCCGCCAGGGCTTGCCCTCCAGATCTTCGTTTCGAAAACCGACCGCGTCCGGATAGTGTGTCAACTGCACCCCTTCGTTGTCGGACAACACCAGCGAACCGGTCGAGTCCCACACGGCCAGCGCCAGATCGCGCACATCGGCCGTGCCCGACTCGGCGCTGCCCTTGGCTGGCAGCGGCTGCGGCAGGCTGGACAAATAGGCGTCGGAACGTATCGTGGCCTGCACCTGCCGAGCCAGGCGTATCAACTCGGCGTCGTACATCTCGTTGACTTCGTCGCGCGCCTGCTTGATCGACTCGTACAGCGCGACGCCCCACACCAGCGGCGCGCAGATCAACAGGTAGAGCAACAAGCGGCGCTGCAGGCTCATGCAGTGGCTTCGCCCGAGCCCAGCGCATAACCGACACCACGGACCGTGCGCACGATGGCGGGGTCGATCTTGCGGCGCAGGTGGTGCACATGCACCTCCAGCGAGTTGCTCGATGGATCACCGCCACTCCAGTCATAGATCATCTGCTGCAGGTGGGTCTTCGACAGCACGCGCTGGGGGTGTTTCAGCAGCGCTTCCAGCAAGATCATCTCCAGACCGGTCAGCTCGACGGTCGCCCCTCGCCATCGGACCAGCTTGGTCGCGGGGTCGTACTCCAGTTCACCGTGCTGCCACACCGATTGCGCGCGCCCGGCGGAGCGGCGCACCATGGCGCGCAGGCGCGCCGCCAACTCGTCGATGGTGATCGGCTTGACCAGGTAATCGTCTGCTCCGGCATCCAGCCCGGCAATGCGCTGCGCGACACCATCTCGCGCGGTCAGGATGAGCACAGGCACGGTCTGCTCGCGGCTGCGCCAACGCTCCAGCCAGACCATGCCATCGGTGCCCGGCAGACCCAGGTCGAGCACCACCGCGTCGTACGGCGCGCTGGACAAGGCGGAATTCGCCTGATGGCCATCACGGAACCAGTCCACGACGTTCCCCAGTTGCCGCAAACCTGTGGCCAAGGCGTCACCGAGCAACGGATCGTCTTCAACGATGAGCAAGCGCATGTCGTAACTCCGCGGGCATGGAATGCGCTCGCTGCTATCGATTATCGGGATGTGCGGCTGCACCAAACAAAGCCGCGAAGGCACCACACGGCCAGGCATTGGGGGGCTTCAGGACCCTCACGAAAGCCCCTCGGCAAAGTCGCGACGATGCGGCGACACTACATACATCAGTGCGAGTGCCAAATTGAGTACCGACCCCTCCTCTTCGCAGACACCTGCGGCCCAGCCGCGCAACCCGCTGCACGGCGTTACGCTCGAAGGCATCGTCACCGCGCTGGCCGCGCACTACGGATGGGCAGAACTGGGCCAGCGTATCCCGGTGCGCTGCTTCATCAGCGACCCGAGCGTGGCATCGAGCCTGAAGTTCCTGCGCAAGACGCCGTGGGCGCGTGAGAAGGTCGAGGGGCTTTATTTGTTCATGCTGCGTGATCTCAAGCGAAGCGGGGCAAGTCAATCGCGCTCAACGTGATTGAGTCAGCCGAGGTTGGTGCGTGAGCGCTGCGACCGAAGCGAGCAACCCGTGAACCGGCCCGGGTGACATGAGCGGAGCCGGTCACCCCGCGCCATCGGCAGCACCACACAAAAGCCAGCATCAAACTGCAGCCGAACCCGTCACCAAGCCAGCGACCGCTTCGGCAATCGCAAGCGACGCGGTGAGCCCAGGCGACTCGATGCCGAACAACTGCACCACGCCGTCGCAACCATGCTCGGCCGGACCCTGGAGCCAGAAGTCGGCGGCGGGCTCTCCCAGGCCGCTCAGCTTCGGCCGGATGCCGCTGTAGGCCGGTGACAGCGCGCCCTCGCGCAGGCGCGGCCAGTAGCGGCGGATCTCGGCCGCAAAGACGTCGGCACGACTTGCCTCGACGGTGTAATCGAGGTCACGGCCGAGGTCGGTGGCGGCGGTGATGTCGTCGATCCATTCGACATCGGGCCCGAACTTGGCCTGACCACCGAGGTCGAGCGTCAGGTGCACGCCCAGCCCCCCATCGGTGGGCATCGGGTAGATCAATCGAGAGAACGGCGCGCGTCCACTCAACGAAAAGTAATGCCCTTTCGCCAAGTGCCGTTGCGGGATCGCGGCCGCAGGGAAGCCCTCCATCGACGCGGCGACCGCCTGGGCGTCGAGTCCGGCGGCGTTGACGATCCAGCGGGCTTCCAGCGCGAAATCGGCTGCGGCCCCGCCGTCGTTGCCGAGGGCCTCGCGAACCGTGACCCGCCATCCATCGCCTTCGCGCGTGGCGCCGACCACGCCGCTGGTCACGGCCAGCAGCGCGCCGGCGGCTTCTGCGTCACCGAGCAAGGAGGTCATCAGACCGTGGCTATCGACGATGCCGCTCGCCGGAGACCACAAGGCCGCAACGCAGTCCAACTCGGGTTCGAGTGCCAGCGCCTGCGCCCGCGTCAACCACTCAAGTTGGCTCACCCCATTGGCAAAGCCCTTTGCGCGCAAGGCTTCCAGCGCCTTCACGTCGGCCTCGCGGGTCGCCACCAAAAGCTTGCCGCAACGGCGGTGCGTGATGCCACGCTGGGCGCAGTAGTCGTAAAGCATCCGCGCGCCACGAACACACCACAGCGCCTTGCGACTCCCGGTCGGGTAGTACAGCCCGGCATGGATCACCTCACTGTTGCGCGCCGACACCCCGGTGCCAAAGGCGGTCTCACGCTCGACGATCACCACCTCCAATCCCGCCTGCGCGATCGCACGTGCGCAGGCCAGGCCGACAACGCCGGCCCCGATCACGATGCAATCGACACGGTCCATAGGCTGGGGCTCCTGGCGCGACGGCCGCTCAGACACCGTCGCCGGTGGCGGGCTGCGAGGCGGGCCGCACGACCAGTTCATCGTAGCCTGTCGCAGCATCGTGCTCTCGACTGAAACACCAGTCGGGCAGCAAGACCAGCAGCACTTCGGCAGTGGTACGAACGATGCAGCCGTAAGCCACGTGCCCGCCAATCACCGCACCCTGTGCATCAGACACGGTGGCGTGCAGGTGTGACCCATTGATGGCAATGCTTCCCGACAGGCTCAGGATCTCCATATCAGCGGTGATCTCCCGCACATCCGTGGCACCGGCCAGCCGCAAGATCGCAGGCGCCAAACTGCCGATGCCCGACAGCACGAAGGCCGCGCCGCCACCACGCTCGGCCACTGCAGCTTCGAGGGCTCGGCGCAGATCGTGGCCGGGCAACAGGCGGATCGGCAACAGCTTCATCGCGCTGTCCATCAGCGCCAGCCAGGTGCCAGCAGCGTCACCGCCAGGCCCACCGTCGCGCAGGCGCCGAGCAAGGGCAGCACACCGACCTTGAGCCGAGGCCGACGGCCAGCACGCTCCACAGGCGGTTGCGCCTGAACTGCGCGTGGGCAGGCGGCGGCGTGTCGTCGTCAATCAATGCAAGGCCGTAGCTCTTCTGAGCACGGCCATGCCCGCCGCCGAGCGTGAAAACATGCGGCGCGACCTTGGCACCGAAGTGACCGATCAGCGCTGCGGCAATAACAATGGCTGGAAACGGCGCGTGCAGCGCGAAGATCGCGACGAAGGCAGCTGCCGCGATCGACCACATCCAGGCGTTGTTGAGCGCCCGACCGCCCATGCGGTGGGCGGCGTGCAGCACCAGCGCCGTCACCGCTGGCTTGATGCCGGCCGGGCCGCCGAAGCTGACGAAACCGAGCTTCAGCCAGAAGCGCAGCGCCTCGGCGAAACCCACCCCTGACGGCTGCGTCAATTCAAGCGATGGCCGCGTGGAGCTCATGCAGTGAATTGTGCGGGGTTCAAAAGCAACGCTGGAATGCGCTGGATGCCCCCCCTCTTCAGACACTTTCGAGCAGTAAGTCTCGGTTGCGTCGAGATCGGCGCTCCGCACCCTGGTTCAGCGAGCCGGCCGAGATTAGCCTCCCCTCGATCCAACTCGCAAACCATGTGAAAGCATGGGACGCAAAGCCTCCGGCCTACAGCGCACAGCGCCACGGTAGCGGGGCTGCCAACCCAGCCTATCGGGTTGGCCTCGCACCGCCCGAGGCAAATGATGACATTGCGCACTTTTCTGATCACACCGCTGATCCTGGCGACCGCCGCCGTTGCGGCAACTCCCGCACAAGCGTGGTCCGCTCGACCGCAGAAGACAAGCTTCGCGCCGTCTGCATCGTCAGGCACCGTGTCGGCAGAGTCCCTGATGACCACTGACCGCCTGATCGTGAAGTACCGCGACGGCAGCACCAGCATGATGTCTGCCCGCTCTCGCAACGCCGCCACGGTGGCTGGCAACCGCCAGGGTGTGCAGGTCTCCGCATTTCGGCGGATGCACAACGGCAGCCAGGTGATGCAGCTCAGCCGCCGCATGAACCGCGACGAACTGGGCACACTGATCCAGAGCCTGCGCAGTGGTGACTCGAGCATCGAGTATGTCGAGCCCGACCGCATTCTCCAGCCGATGTACCTGCCGAATGACGCCTTGTATCCGCAGCAATGGTCGCTGTCGGATGCCACGGGTGGCATCAGCGCCCCGGACGCCTGGGACAAAGCCACCGGCACCGGCGTGGTCATCGCCGTCATCGACACCGGCGTGCGCCCGCATGCCGACCTCGCCGCCAATCTGCTTCCAGGCTACGACTTCATCGTCAACCCAACGTTCGCCGCTGACGGCGGTGGTCGGGATGCCGACGCCGCGGACCCTGGTGACCACGCCCCGGCAGGCGCATGCAGCACCGGCTCTGCGGCCCGGAACAGTTCATGGCACGGCACGCACGTGTCAGGTCTCGCGGCAGCGGCAGGCGGCAATGGCATCGGTGTGACCGGCGTGGCCTTTGGGGCACGCATCCTTCCACTGCGTGCGCTCGGTCGTTGCGGCGGCTACACCTCGGACATCGCCGACGCGATCGTCTGGGCCGCCGGTGGCACGGTGACCGGCCTGCCGCAGAACCCGAACCCCGCCAAGGTCATCAACCTGTCTCTGGGCGGCAGTGGCGCCTGCGACATCACGTCGCAGAACGCCGTCAACGCGGCACGTGCCAGGGGTGCCTCGGTCATCGTCGCAGCGGGCAACTCGAATGTGGCTTCGACAGGCAGTTCACCCGCCAACTGCAGCGGCGTGATCACGGTGGCCGCCACCAGCAAGGCCGGCGGCAAGGCGTCGTATTCCAACTTCGGCACCAACGTCACCGTGGCCGCGCCAGGTGGCGACTCCGGAGCAGGAATGGCCTCCACGCTCAACGCCGGTACGACCACACCGGGCGCCGACAGCTACGCGTCGTACATGGGCACCTCGATGGCCACGCCGGTGGTCAGTGGCGTGGCTGCGCTGATGCTGTCGGTCAATCCAGCGCTGACACCCGACCAGATCGCGTCGTTGCTGAAATCCACCGCACGGGCCTTTCCTGTGCCTTGCGACGGCTGCGGCGCCGGCATCGTGAACGCGAATGCTGCGGTGATGGCGGCTCTCGCCGCCAAGGGGACAACCCCACCTTCGCCCACACCAACACCCACACCAACGCCCGCACCAACGCCGGCTCCCGCACCATCGCCCACCGTGACGCAGGTGAGGGAAGCCGAGCCCAACAACACTCTGGCCGCTGCACAAAAGATCAGCGCCCTGCCGAGCACGATCTCCGGCTCCCTCAGCACCACCACCGACACCGACTACTACCAGTTCGCGGTGGCGCCTGGCAAAACGGTGACCGTCACGCTGACCGCAGGGGCAGCCTCGGGCTTCGGCCTTGGCGTCTACACGAGCGCGGGGCAGCAACTGCTGATGGTTCGTGGGGTCATCGGACGCCAGCAGAAGGTGGCGCTGACCAACAAGGGGACAGTGGCTTCCACGCTGAGGGTGCGTGTGCTGCGCAGCACCGGCAACGCCGGCACCTACAGCCTGGCAATCGCCCACTGATTCAGCCTCAGGTTCGTGGTGCTGCTTGAAGTGGCCGAAAGAATGCTCGGCATCAGCTGCTACCTGCAGGACAACCACGGCGTGAGCGAACTGCTGGCTACCGCCGACCATGCGATGTACGCGGCCAAGGCTGAGGTCAGCGGCGACTCCCGTTTCGCTTGGCTGCCCACCGTGTAGGCTGGAGCTGCCGAGATTCCCCGGGGCCCGCGAGCTCAGAACACGGCGTGGTCGCCTCGCTCGTCCTTGACCTCGCCTCGAACGAGGCGCGCGTAATGATCGAAGAGCGTGTCGCTTCCCGTCGACGGCGTGGCGGCTGCGTCGTAGCGGCCTGAGGCCGGATCGAGCACCAGCATCGATTCGGTGGCGTAGTAGCGGCCGATGCGCGCCAGTTCTGCCTTCGCTGCCAGGGCAGGCACCACACGCCCCAGCGTGCTCAGCACCGCGATGATGGCGTCGAGCAGTGCCACGGGCACCTGCTTGAAGCAGGGGGGCTGACCGAGCAGCGCGAACAGATGCTCACCCTGCTGCCGCGGCGTGATCGCCTCGCCCGGTCCGCCGATCGGGAGCACCTGGCGGTGGCGGCTCGGGTCGTCCAGGCAATCGGCCAGGTAGGCGCCCAGATCGTCATCGCTGATCGGCTTGCAGGCCGTCAGCGTTCCGTCGCCAAAGATAAGAAAGGGCTTGCCCTTCCGGACCCGGTCGATCTGCCCCGACAAAGACTTGAAGAAGGCGGTCGGGCGCACGATCGAATAGTTCAGGCCCGACTCGATCAACACTTTCTCGAATGCCAGCTTGGCGTGCTGAAAAGCCAGCAAAGGCTTCTGCACACAGATGGCCGAGAGCAACACGACCTGCGTGACGCCGGCCTGCTGCGCCGCAGCGAGTGCATTCAGATGCGCCTGATGATCGATGGCCCAGGCGTCCTTGGGCGCGCCGGTGCGCGAGGCCAGGCAGGACACCAGCGCATCGAAATGCTCGCCCCGAAACCCTTCGTGGGCAAGCGACGCGGGGTCGCTCACATCACCGAACCGCACTGAAGCACCAGCCAGCAGACGCACGCTGTCGTCCGCCGCCAGCGATCCGCCAACGCCCGCACGCGGGCGAACGAAACAGACCACCTCGTGCCCGCGCCGCACCAGTGCATGCACCGTGGCGCGACCGATGGTGCCGGTAGCGCCGAGCATGAGGATGCGCCGAGGTTGGGGAGAACGACCAGCAATGTCTGAGTGAGGAGGCGGCGTGGGTGTCATCGGCATACAGCAACGGCGAGGCGGAGATCATTGAACCAAGAGTGACTGGATCGACGCGAGGTGATCCAGGTTGCCCGATCCGAAGTATCGCGCCTGCATTGGCATGCGGCGGAGCGGTAGGAAAGTGCGCATTTGCGGTTGCCAAAGCAAAAAAGCCCCAAGGCCTGCGGATGCAGGGCCTTGGGGCTGGCGTCACCGACCTGGGCCGGTGACTGAGCCGCATCAGTTATCGAGCTCGATGCGTGTGGCCAGCAAGGTGGTGTCACCCGAGCCCGACTGGGCAATGGCCTTGACCTCGACCCTCGCACCATTGAGATTGAGCGTCGTCACGCCATCGTCGAACCGCGTCGTTGCGGTGTCGTACTGCACGGTCACGCCGCGCACAACGATCGAGCCTGTCGGGCTGCCGCATGGTGTCGCGCTGCAGGTGGCCACGCCATCGAACTCGAACGGTGCGTCGTTGCCGTCCGATCCGCCTTCGTTGCTATCGTCGTCGAACTCGACCTTGCTGATCACCAGCACGCCGTTGGTCACGACGCCCTTCGCTTCGATGCGAACGTCGTCGGCCAGATCGCCGACCGCACCATCCTCATACGTCACCGAGGTGCCCAGTTGAGCTGGGTAGCCGTTGACCTTGAATGGCGCCGACGAAGAGGTGAACTCGCTGATCAGGCCCTCGACTTCAGCCTTGCTGACGCCGCTCTCGTACACACGGTTCTTGACCTTGACGCGCTTGGCCGTGTAGGTGTCCGCAGCGATGGCAGTCTTGTCCAGGCGCACCCTGACGAACGCGCCGTCGACGATCGTGCCTTCGATCTGCGTGGCGTTGTCGGTCTGTACCGTGACCGTGCCCACCGAGAACCGCTGGCCTGGAGATGTGACAACCAGACCAGACACGACGCCGCGGATGCGGAAATCACCACCGAACGCTCCGATGGAAGTCGCTTCAAGCTCGATGCGGGTGGCCGTGATGGCACCGCCAGCATCCGGCAATCCGTACACCTCGACCACGTTGCCAACCGCCAGCCCGGCCAGACCACTGACGTCCTCGAACAGCGTGGTCGGCGTGACGTTCACCACCTGACCAAACACCGTCACGGTGCCAGCGCCCACGTTGACGGCCGTGACCGGCCCCTTCAATGCAGAGTAGTAGGCAATGCTGCTCGCCGTGCCGGTGACGCCATCGCTGTTCACCGAGCCGCGTATCTCGACCACCTGACCGATGGCCAGCGAGCTCGAACTGCTGCTGCTGTCGTCATCGTCGACGATGCTTGCACTGCTGTCGTCGTAGCGCACGCCATTGACGATGATGGATCCGAAGCCACTGATGGTGCCCACGGCAAACGAGCCGGTGCCGCCAGTGCCGACGCCAGCAGTACTGCCACCGCCGCCGCCACCGCAGGCGACGAGTGTGGTGACCAGACCTGCAGCGAGCAGGCTCGCCAGAGGCGTCCACCAGGAACGTGTTGTCTCCTCGCGCTGCGAGGACGTGGGATGAATTCTTGTCGGCATGGAAGTTCTCCTCAGGGGTTCAAATCGTTGCCAGCCGGCGCCAGCGTCAAGGGGCCTACTGGCATGGGTGGCGCCGTGCCATCCATGCTGTCGGTGAAGGTGTAAAGGCCAATGCGCAGTCGGCGGTCCTGCCGTCGCCCTGAATCACGATCCTGTTCGATCAAAGTCTCGATCGCAGGAACCAGCGCTGCGGTCACATCCCGCCACTGCGCACTGACCAAGCTGCGAAGGCGGGCGATGGACTCGGCAGAGAGCTCGTCGGCGAAGACCGCCTGTTCGAAGTGCTCGCGGCCGTCGCTCAAGACATTGGCCACGGCAGCACTGAGGTGGTCGCCGACGTTGTCGCTCAGGAACCCCAGCATCCGCTCGACATCACCGCGAGGCACGAAGGCGTCCTGCACGAGCGACACCAAGTCAAGTTCAGAGTCATGCACCGCCAGCCCGAGGCGCAGCAGTTCATCCAGCAGGCTGCGCGGGTGGACATCCCGCGTCACCGACTGGGCCAACGATTCGAAGCTCAGCGCCGCGCCTTGTCGTGGCAGCACGCAGGGGCGGCCATCAGCATCCTTGTAGGCCGCGTCGTTGGCCCAGTGCGCGAACAATTCGGCCGCCACCGGGCGGCGCTGTGGCGGTAGTGCACTCGTTTGCGTGAGGCGCGTGACCTCGCGGCGATTCAGGCCCGTCGTGGTGGCGATGCGGCTGACTGCACGGTGAGCAGGCAGCTGTGGGTGCGCTTCACGGGCGGCCTGCACGAAGGCCTGCTTCAGCTGTGCGTCGACCAGGGCAAAAGACATGCCCTTGGCGACCGCCAGGCGTGCCAATGGCAGCACCAGCCGGTCGATGGACTGCAGCAAAGCGTTCCCCTCAGCCGAAGCGGTGTTGGCGGGCAGAACTGAATCGGCGTTCGCGACGGGTGAATCCATGGCCCAGACTCTAACTGTGCTATTTGCACATTTAATCTGACAATTGCGTGGATTTGTAACGGGGTTCGCCGCTTTCGTGTCGTAGGACAGCAGCCACATGGCGCCCCGTGGTCGTCCGATAGCGCCTTCGCACAGCCGCTTCGACAGTGCAGTGTCAGTGAGGCACTCAGAGCCCTCGGCCACGCCGAGTGACTGCTTCGCCCGGCAACCTGATCGGAGAACCGAACATGCGCTACCTGGTCCTGGTGATGTGGATGCTTTGCTGCTCGGCGTTGCCAGCATCGGCGCAAGTCAGCGTGAGCATCGGGATCAACGTGCCGCTGTATCCGAATCTGGTGCGCGTGCCGGGCTATCCGGTCTACTACGCGCCGCAGGTCGATTCAAACTTCTTCTTCTACGACGGCATGTACTGGGTGTACCAGGACGACAACTGGTATGCGAGCGACTGGTACGACGGACCGTGGGGTCTGATCGGGCCAGAGTCGGTACCGCTGTTCGTGTTGCGCATCCCGGTGCGCTACTACAGGGCACCGCCGGCCTACTTCCGTGATTGGCGCCGCGAGGCGCCGCCTCGCTGGGGCGACCGCTGGGGCCGTGACTGGGAGCAGCGCAGGAGCGGTTGGGATCGCTGGAACCACCGCACAGCACCCGCACCCGCGCCGCTGCCGGTCTACCAGCGGCAGTACTCAGGGGACCGGTATCCCCGACAAGTCGAGCAGCAGCAGACGCTGCGCAATCAGAACTATCGCTACCAGCCGCGCGCCCCCGAAGTACGCCAGCGCCATGAAGTCCAGCAGGCGCCGGCACAACAGGTGCCCCATCGAACACCACAGGCGGACGACGCATCGCAAGACAGGACCCACAAGCCGCAACCGGCGCAGCGCTCTCGCCCACCCGCAAATCCCGCCCCTGCTGCGCAGCACGAGCAGCGGGCACCTGAACCGCGCGTCAAGGAATCTCCACCCGCCGCTGAGCGCCCCAGAGAGGAGCCCCATCGAGGAAAGGGGCCAGCCCAGGATCACAACAAGGGCGGCGACCGGGGCCGCTAGCGACAACACCTACCCTGCGGGAACGATCCATTGCTGCACGAGGTGTTCGCTTCCGTAGAAGGCCTCGCGGTTGCCAGCCAGGTGCTGACAGAGCACTGGCGCATCAGCGTGTGAGGCTACGAGGATGCGACGGAGCGCAGATCCGTGCCGGTTGCGTCGCGCCGTCCGGTTGCAATCGCTGCGGCATCAAGGCGAAGCTTGACCTCAACGAGGGCCTCGACGCTCGACTCGAGCGCGCAGACGATGTCGGGATCAAACGACAACCCGGAATCCGCAGCGATCACGCCACGAGCCTGGTTCACCAGCCAGTGCAAGGGCCGGTTGAGAGGTGCGGTGATCAGCTCAAAGGCATCAGCCACGGCCACGATTCGCCCGAAGAGCGGTATGTCCGCACCGACAAGCCCGAACGGGAAACCCGAACCGTCCCAGCTCTCGTGGTGCGTCAGAGCAATCTGTGCGGCTGCATCGAGCGCGGGTGAGCCATATCCCTTGAGCAGGTGGTAGCCGATCGTGGTGTGGGCCTGCAGGTCCTCAAGCGACGGCTCGGTGCCCGCACGCCCATTCCTGCGCGCCGCATCGGCCACGCCGATCTTGCCGATGTCGTGTAACGGCGCCGCCGCACGCAACACATCCAGGTCGCTCGCTCCGAGCCCGGCGGACGCGCCGATGACCGCAGCGTAGGCAGCGACCCGATGCACGTGCAGGCCCGA
>CANHNO010000031.1 GCA_947462065.1 Burkholderiales bacterium
CCCTTAGGCAGCAATGTCAGCAATGAGCGCCTTGAGCTCAGCTTCGCTGGAGGCTCGGCGAAACCGCGGCAAGGTGCCGAGATCCTGGCAGACCTCATGGAGAAAGGAACCCACCGGTGGTGCCGCCCATTTGTCCAGGCCATGGCGGCGGAAGCTCTCGTGCCACAGATGCAGGAAATCGGCCGCTCGGGTCGCGCCGCGTATCTCGCCGCAGGCTTCAGGAAGCAGCGGCTTCCAGCAATCACTGGACGGTACCGGGTAGAAGGCCTGGATCTCGCGCGCGTGATGGTCGATACGGTGCTTCTTGGCCAGCTCGGTCAAGAGGGATGGTCCGATGATGCCCCACGGCTGGTCGACGTCGACCACTGCCGAGGCCCGCTTGATCAGATCTCTGAGGATCGGATGCTGGGGCGGCAGCTTCAGCACCGCGTTGTTGATGGACCAACTGTGCGAAGGCTCCAACTGACGGCCGAACACCATGGGGCTCGACGAGAAATCTGGTCGGCGCAGACACAAAATGTCAGTGTCGACCCAGCACAGCCCGGTTTGCCGGATCATGCGGTACCTGAAAAGATTGGCGAATTTCGCGAAGGATCGTTGACCGTCAGCGATGTACCGGCCGACCAGCGTTTTATCCCGGCAGATGGTGCGAGCATCGACCAATTCGACACCGGGCGGCAGCTCGCAATTCGAGTCATAGCTGTAGACATGCAGCTTCGCCCCGAAATGCGGAAAGGACGCCAAGCAACTGTAGATCAGCGGGTCGAGTTGGCCTTGCCAGAATGTGCCGAACTCCCCGTCAGTGCTTCTATGGCGCCGGGGCAGAAAGAACGCGCTGAGATGCTGGACAGGGTCCGAATTCAGAGGGTTCCGGGGCCACTTGAACATTCTTGTTGAAGCCAATGGCGACACCCTCCGTTTTGTTGAACAGTCGGGCAAAGTCAGCAATGGCACTTTCGATGTGAGAGAAGCGCTGCGGCGATGCTACGACACAGGGTTGTGTGGTGGCGCGCGGCAGTCTCAATCGTGCGCCGGGGCGGCCATTGGCTCGCCACAACCGTCGCCGACGCATGATGGCGCTCCTATCGGCTTGCGCACTCACGGAACACGAATCTTGCACGCCACGACGGACAACTCAGATAGCCTCGGCCCGCCCACCACCGCACTTCTGCGCGGCGTCACTTGGCTCGAGGTGATCGTGCTCTTTATCGCAGGCGGCGGGCTGCTCGTGAACGCCGCACTGATCGTCGGCATCTGGCCGTGGCCGCTGCGGCCGTTCAATCAACGCTTTCTGGGCGCAATCTACAGCGCTGCGCTCGTTGCGGCGTTCTGGCAGGTCTGGATCGGCCGCTGGGCCCCGTCGCGTGCGGTGACCTGGATGATCTTCGTCTTCACCGCGGTGGTGACGGTGCTGTCGTTCGTGCACATCGGACGCTTCGAATTCAAGCGGGTCGAGGTATGGGTCTGGTTCGTGCTCTACGTCGGCGTTTGCGTGAACGCGGGTGTGCACCTCGTCTGGCCGCGCGGTGTGCGCCGGGTGGCGGGCAGCGCGCCATCGCCCGACTGGCGACAGGTGCTGCTCGCGCAGTCCGCGATCTACGGTGCCATCGGCCTTGCGCATCTGGTCATGCCCGCGTGGCTCGGCCCGCGCTGGCCGTGGCCTGTCGACGTGTTCCATGCGCAGCTCTACAGCGTGGCATTCCTGACGCCGGCGGTGGCCGCGCTGTGCCTGTGGCACGCCACGACCGACATCGATTGGTGGACACAAGGCACGACCCAGCTCGCCTGGGGGCTGTTGCCGATCGTGGGGCTTGTGCTCGCCGATGCGGGCGCCAAGCGTGTGGACTGGACGGGCGCTGCCACCTTGCTCTGGCTGGCGAGCCACGCTGGGCTGGCTTGCATCGGCGCGGCGATGGTGCTCGAGGCCCGCCGTTGCGGCAGCGCATCGACGCAGCCATCGCCGTAGCGCCACGGGGCTCGCGTTCATGGATCCGAGTCGGTCGGCGCTGGCCTGGCCGTTGTCGTCGGCATTCAACAATCATCAACTGCTCGAACCGATCGGCTACCTGCCGCCCGCAGAAGCTGAAGCAAACTACGACCGGCATCTCGCCAGTCAAGTCACCACGAACTCCGGGGCGGTTCAGCTCATACACAGCCCGCACGAGGCTCAACGCAAGGTTTGACTTTTAGGCTCATTAGGATGAGCCATGGCGTTCGATTACCTGCTTGACAAGCTCGCCGACGCTGAGTTTCGCAGCGACCCCTTTCGTCACATCTGGATAGACGACCTCTTCACGTCAGAGCACTTTGCGGCCATCACGGAGGCGCCTGAAATTGACGTATCGGCGCCGACCGACGAGGAGGTGCTGGACGCGCTGTTCGGGCAGGGTTACCAGATCATCGACTTCCCGGGCTGCGTGACAGACCGGCATACGTATCTGCGCTGGCGCCGGCATCCGCAATCCCTGCGGGGCCTCAAGCACTCTGCGTGCGAAGGTTTCGGGATGGCATTGCGGCTGACCACGCCGCGCAGCCCGATCCTTGCCGAGCTCGACGAGTTTTTGAGGGGCGACCGCTTTCAATGTGTGCTGGCCGACAAGTTCGGCATCGATCGCTCCGCGACTTTCAACGATTCAGGCATCCAGAAGTACCTCGATGGCTACGAGATCAGTCCGCACCCTGATGTTCGCCACAAGGCCGTCACCTACATGGTGAACATCAACCCTGCCGAAGACTCGGCGGTGTTACAGCACCACACCCAGTACTTGCGGTTCACTCCGCCCTACCGCTATGTGCAGACCTACTGGGAAGGTCACCCGGAGGCAGAGCGATGCTGGGTGCCCTGGGACTGGTGCGAAACCGTGAGCGAGCAGCGCTGCAACAACAGCCTGGTGGCGTTCGCTCCGGACAACAGCACGATGCACGGTGTCAAGGCGCGGTACGACCATCTCCCGGCGCAGCGAACTCAGCTGTACGGCAACCTTTGGCACAAACAGACCCGTGAGCTGACCAAGCCGGAATGGGAGAACCTTGTCGTCCGCGAAGGTGCGGGCCGCGGGTTGCAGCCACCGAAAAGGTCGGTTCTGGGTCGATGGACTCGATCGGTGATGAAGGTGATCGGTCGGGGGGCTGATGCCGCCGACCCCCGCGTGATTCGCAACAGGCTCAAGGCTGGCAAGCGCTAAGTGCTTTCGCGGAGCCGCACTGCAACGTCACGCGCTGTTCAGCGGTCGACGTCCTTGAACAGCAACATCTGCAGTACCCGGCGCTCCTGTGCGGGAGTGAAGCCGCAGTCCACCGCGCGCGTGGAGTTTTCATACGTGCCGAACAGCATGTCCCACACGGGGATGCCGTAGTTGCTGCGGTGCCGGTCCTTCTCGTGGTGCACGCGATGCATCTCGGGTCGAACCACCACATAGCCCAACCAGCGCGGCGTGCGCAGGTTGGTGTGCTCCCACAGGTCGAACACGCCGACCCAGAACGCCGTCCAGGCCGCCGCGTCCAATCCGTAACCCAGCAGGCCGTACGAAACGCCGCTGACGATCAGTGCGTTACCGAGAAAATCATTCGGGTGCGCATAGAACGCCGTGGCCGCCTCAAGCCGGTGCGTGCTGTGGTGAATCTGGTGGAAAAGGCGCCACAGCAGGTCGCTGTGGTGACGCCATCGGTGCCACCAGTACACGAAGAAAGTTACGCACACATAGCCGACGAAGCCCTGAAGCCATTCAGGCCATGTCGTCAGCGCGCTATCGCGCTGAAGCAGCCCGGGTGCGCCCACCAGCCGATCGATGACCGCGCCCAGCAGCAGCGTCAGTCCGATGCCCACGCAGCCCAGCGCCGCCGCGCGCATCACCCATGCCAAGTCGGCGGCGTAAGCCCGGTTCGGACGCAGTCGCTCCAGAACCATCAGGCCCAGCGCGACTGCCACGGTGAGCAGCAGTGTGAGTGTTGCAGTCTGTAGCACGGTGTTCAGTAGAACGCGTCGACCCGCGTGGCGCCCATCAGCGGCTCGATCAGCCGCGCCAGCGGGCCCAGGCCTTCGTAGCGGGTCGCCACCTTGTGCGCATACGCAAAGAAGCGCGGGAGGTCGGCGCTGTAGGCCGGCTTGCCATCGCGGTGCTTCAAGCGAGAGAAAATGCCCAGCACCTTCAGGTGGCGCTGCAGACCCATCCACTCCAGCGGTTTCCAGAACTCGCCGAAGTCCGCGGGCACTGGCAGGCCGACCTTTCGTGCTTGCTGCCAGTAGCGGATCGCGAAGTCGAGCTCCTGTTCTTCCTCCCAGCTGATGAAGGCGTCGCGCAGCATCGAGGCCACGTCGTAGCTGATCGGCCCGCGCACCGCGTCCTGGAAGTCGAGGATGCCGGGGCCGCCGGGCGCGTCATCGCAGACCATCAGGTTGCGCGGCATGTAGTCGCGGTGCACGGCCACTGTGGGCTGGGCCAGCGCGCTGGCCACCAGCAGGTCGCACGTGGCAGCCCAAGTGGCTTGCTGCTCGGTGTCCCAGGTCACGCCGAACTCGCGCTGCACGCACCATTCGGGAAACAGCGCCAGTTCGCGGCGCAGCAGGATGTCGTTGTAGGCGGGCAGGCTGCTGGCATCGACGCGTTGCTGCCAGGCGACCAGCGTCGACATCGCCGCACGCATCAGGCGGTCGACGCCAGCGCTGTCGGTCGCCGCCACCGCGCTTTTCAGCTCGGCGAGGTAGAGGCGAGAGCCCAGATCGCTCAGCAGCAAGAACCCATTCGTCGCATCCTGTGCTAGCACCTGCGGGGCGTGCAAGCTGGCGGCATGGATCAGGCCAGCCACGTGCACGAAGGGCCGCACATCCTCGTGTTCAGGGGGCGCGTCCATCACGATGTAGCTGCTCGCTGTGCCATCGATGCGCAGGTAGCGGCGGAAGCTGGCGTCGCTGGACGCGGGGCGAAGTGTGTCCGGCTGCAGTCCATGCGCCAGCACGAGCGCAGCCAACCACTGCTCGAACGCAGCGCGTCGGCTGTCGTTGGGCCAGGCCACGCTGGGGGAGGGCTTGTCGCTGGGGCTGTTCATCGTTTGGCGTTGCCTGACGTCTCGGGTGGCCTGCGGGTTTGTGCGCACACACCCTCATGGATAATCGATTTTACAAATCGCTGCTCGCGCTCGTGGCGCATGCCACCCCTCCGTCTGCCCTCGCCTTCTTTGTTGCTCCGCTCACCAGCAAGTTCAACGTGTTCCGGCGGCCCGCCTGTCGCTGCGGGCATCTGCCGCGCATGGCCTCGCGCGCTGTGGACCACGGTGCTCGTCACCGCCATGGGTCAGGCTTGTGCGCAATGGGGCCGACCTCCGATCGGCTCGACGCCGACAGTCGCGCCGACCACGACACCGGATCGCGGGCAGGCCAAGGCCTTGACCGAACCGGCGAGCAACGCGCCGGTGCCACAGTGGGGTGCCCCGCTGCGCGGCGCGTCTCCCGCCGGCAAGCCGCGTGTGGACTCCGCGGCCAGTGCGCCGGCAGTGCTGCCACCGCTCGCACTGACCGATTCCGGGGTCGCGTTGAAACTGTCGCGCAGCCTGCAACCGCCTCCCACCGGCGAAGCCGCCAAGTTGCTGCCCATTGCCGTGCAGGGGCAATCCCTGCGAGGCCGCCCTGATCTCGACGCCGTCGTCGAGGGCGACGCGCGCCTGCGCCGCGGCAATTTGGCGATCAGCACCGATCGCTTGACCTACGACCAGGCCGAGGATCTGGCCGTGGCGCGCGGTAACGTCAGCATCACTCAGGACAAGAACCGCTACAGCGGCGCCGAGCTGCAACTGAAGACGCAGCGTTTCGAGGGGTACTTTCTCAACCCGACGTATTTCTTCGGGCGCACCCAAGCCGGTGGCACCGCGGACCGCATTGACTTCCTGGGCCCGCAGCACTCCGTGGCCACCAACGCCACCTACAGCAGCTGCCCTGCCGATGGCAGCGGCGACCCGGCTTGGTTGCTCAGCAGCGATCAGATCGACACCGATTTCGACACCAACACCGGTGTGGCCCAGGGCGCTGTGCTGCGTTTTCTGGGGGTGCCCATCCTGTGGGCGCCGGAGCTCAGTTTCCCGCTCACCAACGAGCGTAAATCCGGCTGGCTGCCGCCGAGCGTGGCGATCGACAGCAATGCCGGTGTTCGCGTCGAAGCACCTTGGTACTGGAACATCGCGCCCAACCGCGATGCCACGTTGACGCCATCGGCCAGCTTGCGCCGCGGTGTCGGCCTGGACAGCGAGTTCCGCTACCTGGAGCCGAGCTACAGCGGGCAGCTCAACTTCAACCTCCTGCCTTACGACAACGTGGCCAACCGCTCGCGCTATTCGCTCAGCGCGGTTCATGAGGCTGACTTTTCCGAAGCGACGCGCCTGTCCATCAACATCAAGCGCATGTCCGACGACAACTACTGGAAAGACTTCCAGCGCGAGCCCGGCACGGTCACACCGCGCCTGCTGCTGTCAGACATCCAGGCCTCGCACGAACTGGGCGACTGGTCGACCTATGCGCGCGTGCAACGCTGGCAGGTCCTGCAGGATCAAGATGCCCCGATCGTGACGCCCTACCAGCGCCTGCCGCAGATCGGCGCGCGCACACTCCAGACGGTCGGCAACGGAATCGACATCAGCTTCGAGGGCGAATACAACCGGTTCACGAACCCGGGATCGACCATCGAATCACGCCGGCTGGACGGCGATCGGGTCCATGCGCTGACATCGATCAGCTATCCCTGGGTCACCACGCCGGGCTGGACGCTGACGCCGAAACTGGCGCTGAACGCTGCCGCGTACTCGCTCAGTCGCGCTGTAGTGACGGGGGGCAACAAGCGGACCTCCCGAGCGATCCCGACCGTCAGCCTCGACAGCGCGTGGGTGCTCGAGCGTGAGTCCAACTGGTTCGGCACCGACTTGTTGCAGACCTTGGAGCCGCGTGTTTTGTACGTGTACACGCCTTATCGCAAGCAGGGCAGCTTCCCGATCTTCGACTCAGCAGCGCGGGACCTGAATTTCGAAACCGCGTTCAGCGAGAACGCGTTCTCCGGCATCGACCGGGTGTCGGACTCCAACCAGGTCATCGCTGGCGCGAACACCCGGCTGATCAACCCGCAAACCGGCGCAGAAGTCATGCGCCTGGGCGCAGTGCAGCGCTACCTGTTCAGTGATCAGCGCATCACACCACTGGGTACGCCGCTCACCCGGCGCGTGTCAGATCTGCTGCTGCTGGGGTCGACGAGTGTCATTCCACACTGGACGCTGGGCAGCACGCTGCAATACAACCCGCAGGTCAATGCCTTTATCAGTTCGACAAGCGGCGTCACCTACTCGCCGTCGCCGTTCCGCACCGTGAGCCTGATCTACCGTCAGGTTCGAGGGGCCAGCCAGCAAGTCGAGACTGGCTGGCAGTGGCCGGTCTACGGCCGAACGCCGGACCTCAGCGGGCAGGCCGACGATGAGCGCGGCAACCTCGGCACCTGCACCGGCTCGCTCTACACCGTCGGACGAATCAACTACAGCACGCGAGACAGCCGACTCGTCGATGGCATCATGGGCTTCGAGTACGACGCTGGTTGCTGGATCGCCCGTGTGGTCGCCGAGCGCCTGTCCACTGGGAGCAGCAAAGCGACCACACGGCTACTGTTTCAAATTGAATTCGTTGGCTTATCTCGCCTCGGATCGAACCCGCTTCAGGTGCTGAAGGACAATGTCCCCGGGTATCGCCTTTTGCGCGACGGGCCGCAGGCCACGCAGTCCTCGAATCTTCTGTATGAGTGAACCGTTGAAATCGATCAAGGCCGCCCTGCTGACGGCGGGGCTGATGACCTGTGCCGTGGTGTCTCCACATGCCCAGGAACAGTCCGATCGCCAGGCTCAGGAGGTCGTGCAGCCGGGTGACTTCATCGTGGCCGTGGTGAACCAGGAGTTGGTGACGGCCATCGAAATTGAGCAACGTCTGGCGCGCACGCGCGAGAACGCGGCGCGTGTGGGGCAGCGCCTTCCGCCCGACAGCGTGCTACGCAAGCAGATCCTGGACGGTCTGATAGACGAACGTGCGCAACTGGCTTATGCCCGCGAGAGCGGGCCGCGCATCGACGACGCGGAACTTGACCGCGCCGTCGCCAACGTCGCGGCGCAGAACAAGGTCACGATGGCGCAGATGCGCGAACAACTGGCCAAAGAAGGCATCGACTTCGCGCGCTTCCGCAAGAACGTGCGTGAGCAGATGCTGCTCGAGAAGGTGCGAGAGCGGGAGGTGCAGTCGCGCATTCGTATCACTGACGCAGATGTCGAGGCCTTGCTGGCCAAGCAGCGCGCCGACAATGCCGCGACGCCTTCGTACAACCTCGCGCAGATCCTGATCCCTGTGCCCGAGAGCGCCTCCGACGCGGAAGTCGCGCGGCTCAAGGGCCGTGCGGACGCGGCCCTGGCCCGCGTCCGCGGGGGCGAAGCGTTCGAGGCTGTGGCCCGCGACCTGGTGTCCGATGAACGCGACAAGGTAAGCGGTGGCGAGCTGGGCCTGCGCCCGGTCGATCGTCTCCCCGACGCGTTCATCGAACATGTGCGGGGCGTCGCGTCCGGGCAGGTCGCGCCCACCGTGTTGCGCACCGGTGCCGGCTTCCATCTGCTGAAGGTTGTCGAGCGCCAAGACGCCCAGGCCTTCTCCGTCATCGAAACCCACTCACGCCACATCCTGCTTCGCCCCAGCGCCCAACTTGATCAGGCTGCAGTCCTCCGCCAGACAGCACAGATCAAGGCGCAGATCGTGACCGGGGCAGTGACGTTCGAGGCCGCAGCGAAAGAGCTTTCGGAAGACGGCAGCGCGGCGCAGGGCGGCGACCTCGGCTGGACCATGCCGGGCGCCTTCGTGCCCGAATTCGAGGATGCCATGAAGGCCCTCCCCATCGGCGAAGTGTCTGATCCGGTGATTTCCCGATTTGGTATTCACCTGATCCAGGTGCTTGAACGACGCCAAGCGGCACTGGATCCACGACAGGAGCGCGAACAGGCCCGCAATGTCCTGCGCGAGAAGAAGTTTGACGAAGCCTATGCCGATTGGACGCGCGAGTTACGTCAGCGCACGTACATCGAAATGCGCGAGCCGCCACTGTGACAACGCGCGTCTTCAGTTGCACTTCCCTCTTGTGACCGCGAGCCGCCAGCGGTACTCCCACTGATGGCGCATATCGCGCGCAAGCGGTTCGGGCAGCATTTCCTCAGCGACCGCTTCGCGATCGATGCCATCGTTGATGCGATTGCGCCACTTGAGACCGATGCGTTGGTGGAGATCGGCCCGGGACTGGGCGCGATGACCTTCCCCTTGCTCGATCGGTGTCGGCAGCTCACGGTCATCGAGCTCGACCGCGACCTCGCGACGCAGTTGAGGCGCCGGCAGGCGCTGACGGTGATAGAGGCTGATGTGCTGAAGGTCGATTTTGATGCGCTGGCGACCGGTGCGGGCCAATCGCTGCGGGTGGTCGGCAACCTGCCCTACAACATCTCGACGCCGATCCTGTTTCATCTGCTGCCGTCGGCGTCAAGGGTGATTGATCAGCACTTCATGCTGCAAAAGGAAGTCGTGGAGCGCATGGCAGCGGAGCCAGGCAGCAAGACCTATGGCCGACTGTCGGTGATGCTGCAGTGGCGCTACGAGATCACTGCGGTGCTCGATGTCGAACCTGAAGCTTTCGACCCTCCTCCGAAGGTGCAATCCGCAGTGGTCCGCATGCTGCCGTTGCCAGCCCGTACCGACATCGACGCGGCGCTGCTCGGCGAGCTGGTCACGGTGGCGTTCTCGCAGCGGCGCAAGGTGCTGCGCAACACCCTGGGCCGTTGGCTCGACGAGCGGCGCTATAGCGGCACGTTCGACCTGCAGCGCCGAGCCGAAGAAGTGCCAGTGACCGAGTACCTTGCACTGGCGAGCGCACTAAGCCAGCAATGAACAAGGCGGCCTGCAGGCCGCCTTGTTATCTCCAATCGCATCGGCCACGGTAATCACGGGGCTAGTGAATATGCATCACGCCGCGTTCAGCCACATCGATGTGTCGAATGCGCTGCTCATCAGCGGCATGTTCATGCCGAAGCTGGCGTTGGCTGCACTTTTTGCCGCGGGCTTGGCGGGCTTTTCGCAGGGGCTGGTCGTTTCGGTAGCCCGCTCCCAAGAACCAAGTTCTTGGGAGCGGGCTACTGAAAAGAATAGAAGCACCTGAAAGCGACTTTTCGTTCGGCCCAGAAATCGGCAGCGTCGCGAAACACATCGAGCAACTGCTCGCGCGCCTCGCGATCGAAGCGAGGGTTATCGGGCAACTGCTCCAGCACGACCACGAAGCCTGGCTGCGAGCCGGCCTTGTGGACCAGATCGGTCATGCAGTCGTAGAGGGCATCGAGGTTCTTGCCGAAATGCAGCGGGAACATGAACGCCTCGGCGATGGTGTCGAGAACCTCTTGTTTCGACTGTGCCGTCGTCAGGTTGGCGTAGAGGAAATGCTGGTCGGCGTTTTGCGCGGCCAGCATCAGATCCTCGACGCGGTAAGCGCGTATCGATTGGACGATGTTCGATCGGACGGTCTGCAAGAGCATGGACTCGTTCCTCCTGTGGTCAAGTAACTCTCGCGCCGTTCACTGCACGATGCGTTTGAAGCTCGCATAGTGATCGGCGCTGTAAAAACAGCGCTCGGGTGTCTGCCGCTGCTTTCCGCCGCAGACGATGCGCCGGGCGCCTCTGTCACGCGACCCGGGGGTCGCCACGGTGTATTCGCGGTAAAACCCACGAGATTGATCCGGCAACAGCCGCTCCCGGTTGCCGAATACGGTGCCATCCTTGCGGTACGGGAACGGCCCGCCAGAATGAATCAACGCATGGGTTTGTCTCGCTTCCGGAGGCAGTTGTTTCAGCTCAACGACCGAAATACTTGCCTCGACTCCACCGTCTCTGGCCCAGGACGCGCTGGACAACAAACAAACGCTAACCACAAAGGCCGCCATCAGCGAGCCGATGACGGAAGCGGAGCGTTTCTGGAGAGCCCGAAACAGGCGCGACAAAAACACGGGTTATCCCTGAATTGAGAATGAGAGATGGTACCGAATTGGGCGGAAAACCTCAAGCCGGTGCATCAATCCAGGCCGCGACCCTGCGTTAAAGAGTAAACGCTCACATTCAAATAGGGGCACAGAAAATTTACCGTCTCATGCCCGCGAGACCAGTAGTCGGTTGCGCCCAAACAGGGTCTTGAAATCGTCATAAAGCCCCAGGAATCACCCTGAACGGCTTTGTACGGGCGTGCGAGGGCTGCGCGCAGTCCTCGCACCGTGGTTCGGGAGTCTGACTTTCAGCGAGCGGCGTTGGCATCGGCGACGGCCAGTGCCGTCATGTTGACGATGCGGCGCACTGTCGCCGAGGCGGTCAGGATATGCACCGGTTTGGCCGCACCGAGCAGCACAGGGCCGATCGCAATGCCGCCGCCGGCCGCCGTCTTCAGCAGGTTGTAGGCGATGTTGGCGGCATCAATGTTGGGTAGCACCAGCAAGTTGGCTTCGCCGCTGAGTGTGCTTGTGGGCATGAGGCCCCGGCGGTAATCTGCATCGAGAGCGGTGTCGCCGTGCATTTCGCCATCGACTTCCAGCCACGGTGTGTTTTGTCGCAGCAGCGCCAGGGTGTCGCGCATCTTGACCGCCGACGGGTGGTTGCTGGAGCCGAAGTTGCTGTGCGAGAGCAAAGCAGCCTTCGGCCGTAGCCCCAGACGTACCATCTCGTCGGCCGCCATCGCCGTGATCTCGGCCAGCTGTTCGGCCGTGGGGTCGTAGTTGATGTGGGTGTCGACCAGCATGATCTGGCGACCGGGCAACAGCAGGCTGTTCATGCAGGCGTAGGTGTTCGCGCCTTCCCGCTGCCCGATGACCTGATCGATGTAGTTCAGGTGATAGGCGGTGTTGCCCCAGGTGCCGCACAGCATGCCGTCGACTTCGCCCTTGTGCAGGAGCATCGAGCCGATCAAGGTCAGGCGCCGGCGCATCTCGATCTTGGCGATCTGCTCCGTGATGCCCTTGCGCGAGGTGAGCTGGTGGTAGGTTTGCCAGTAGTCGCGGTAGCGGTGATCGTTGTCGGTGTTGACGACGTCATAGTCGCGCCCTGCCTGGAGCCGCAGGCCGAACTTCTCGATGCGCGAGGCGATGACATCGGGTCGCCCGATCAGCGTCGGGCGCGCCAGGGCCTCGTCAACCACGATCTGTGCGGCGCGCAGCACACGTTCTTCTTCGCCCTCGGCGTAGGCGACGCGCTTGTTCTGTGCACGCTTGGCCAGGTTGAAAATGGGCTTCATCGTCGTGCCCGAGGCGTAGACGAAGCTCAGCAGCTTCTGGCGGTAGGCCTCCAGGTCGCGAACTGGGCGGGCGGCGACGCCGGACTCGGCCGCAGCCTGCGCCACCGCAGGTGCAATCTTGATCATCAGTCGCGGGTCGAAAGGTTTCGGAATCAGGTACTCCGGTCCGAAGCTCAGCGTGGCACCAGCGTATGCAGCGGCCACGACCTCGCTTTGCTCCGCCTGCGCCAGCTCGGCGATCGCATGCACGGCTGCGATCTCCATTTCCACCGTGATGGTTGTTGCACCCGAATCGAGCGCGCCGCGGAAGATGTATGGAAAGCACAGGACGTTGTTGACCTGGTTCGGGTAGTCGGTGCGGCCCGTCGCGATGATCGCGTCGCTGCGCACTTCCTTGATTTCCTCCGGCAGGATTTCGGGTGTCGGGTTGGCCAGCGCGAAGATGACCGGGTTCGCATTCATCGTTGCGACGACCTCCTTCTTCAGCACGCCGCCCGCGCTCAAGCCCAGAAAGACGTCAGCACCGCGCATCACATCGGCCAGACTGCGGTGCGAGGTCTTCTGCGCGAAGACGATCTTGTCCTCGTCCATCAACTCGGTGCGGCCTTCGTAGACGACGCCGGCCAGGTCGGTGACCCAGATGTTCTCGCGCGGCAGGCCCAGTTTCACCAGCAGCGTCAGGCAGGCCAGCGCAGCAGCGCCCGCACCCGAGGTGACCAGCTTGATCTCCTTCATGTCCTTGCCTGTCACCCGCAAGGCATTCAACACCGCGGCGCCGACCACGATGGCTGTGCCATGCTGGTCGTCGTGGAAAACCGGGATCTTCATCCGCTGACGCAGTGCGCGCTCGACGTAGAAGCAATCTGGCGCCTTGATGTCCTCGAGGTTGATGCCGCCAAAGGTCGGCTCGAGAGCTGCAATCGTGTCGATCAGCTTGTCGAGGTTGCGCTCAGCCAACTCGATGTCGAACACGTCGATGCCGGCGAACTTCTTGAACAGTACCGCCTTGCCTTCCATCACCGGCTTGGCCGCCAGCGGCCCGATGTCGCCCAGCCCGAGCACTGCGGTGCCGTTTGTGATCACGGCGACCAGGTTGCCGCGCGCGGTGTACTTGTAGGCGTTGGCGGGGTCGGCAACGATTTCTTCGCAGGCTGCAGCGACGCCTGGTGAGTACGCCAGGGCGAGATCTCGCTGATTGACCAGTTGCTTGGTCGGCGCGATCGCGATCTTGCCCGGCGTCGGGAACTCGTGGTACTCGAGCGCAGCACGCCGCAATTCGGCGTGTTTGCTGTCGTTGGATGTCGTCATGGATATTCCTCTTGGAAGCCGGCCTGTCCGGCTTGTCGGTTGGCGTAACGATACGCCCGTGCTCGCGGCGAGAATGCGCTGATGTCGCTCGGTGAATTCGACCTTATTGCGAAGTATTTCGACCGCCCGGCGCGGCGTGCGGCGCTGGGCATCGGTGACGACTGTGCACTTCTGGCCGTGCCGCCGGGGATGCAGCTCGCCACTTCGTGCGACATGCTGGTCGAAGGCCGTCATTTTCTCTCGACAGTGGCGCCTGGGCGCCTCGGTCACAAGGCACTGGCGGTCAACCTGAGTGACCTGGCCGCCTGCGGGGCGGAGCCATTGGCATTCACTCTGGCCCTGGCCTTGCCGAGCGCTGATGAGGTGTTCCTCGACGACTTTTCGCGAGGGCTGCTTGCGCTGGCCGATGCGCACAGCTGCGAACTGATCGGCGGCGACACGACGCGCGGCCCGCTGAACATCTGCATCAGTATCTTCGGCCAGGTGCCGACGACGCCCGGCGGGGGCGCCTTGCTGCGCTCAGGCGCACGGGCCGGCGACGAGCTTTACGTGAGCGGCAACCTGGGCGACGCACGCCTGACGCTCGAAGCCTTTCGCGGCACCTTGACGCTGGCCGGGGAGGACTTCGCCACGGTGCGCCGAGCCATGGAGTTGCCGCAGCCGCGCGTTGCGCTCGGCTTGGCGTTGCGCGGTGTCGCGACGAGTGCGATCGACCTGTCCGACGGCCTGCTCGGCGATCTGACCCATGTGCTGCAGCGCTCCGGTGTCGATGCGCTTGTGGACGTAGATGCCGTACCACGAAGCACGGTCCTTCGCGCGCAGCCGCTGGCCGTGCAAAGGCTGTGCACCCTGTCCGGCGGTGACGACTACGAACTCCTGTTCACCGCGCCGCCGGGCCGCGCGCATCAGGTGAGCGCGGCGGGTATCGCCACGGGGCTCGCCTTGACACGCATCGGTCGCATCGTCCAGCGCGCTGGCTCCGGACAGGAGGCACGCATCGGCCTGGTCGATGCCGATGGGCACGCGGTCCTGCATGCGTCGTCGTCGTTCGATCATTTCCTGGCATGAGCGGCACCAACGGCATCCCCAGCATGGCGCCTCGCCGACCGACGGCGCGACTGATGCTCAGCCACCCGGCGCACGCGATCGCGCTGGGCTTCGGCAGCGGCTTGTCGCCGAAGGCGCCGGGCACCGTGGGCACGTTGTGGGCATGGCTGGCGTTTCTGGTGATTCAGCCGCATCTGGACGCGCTGCAGATGGCCCTGCTGTTGCTGGCCAGCTTCTTCGTCGGCTGGTGGGCCTGCACCGTCACCGCGCGCTCGCTCGCCACGCCTGACCCCGGGTCCATCGTCTGGGACGAGGTGCTGGCCTTCTGGCTGGTTCTGTGGTTGGTCATGCCGGCCGGCCTGATCGAGCAAAGCGTGGCGTTCGTGCTGTTCCGGTATTTCGATGCCGCCAAGCCGGGCCCGGTGGCTTGGGCCGATGCGCTGTTCAAAGGGCGCCGCGGTGGACCGATCGGCTGGGCGCAGGGCTTCGGCATCATCTTCGACGATCTGGTTGCGGCACTTTGTACGCTGCTCGTGATCTCGCTGTGGCGATGGTTCTGACCGTGTTCGAGCCCGCCGTGCGCTCCCTCGGCGACGCATTGCGTGCGCGCGGCACGATGCTCGCCACCGCCGAGTCCTGCACCGGCGGGCTGATCGCCGCCGCCTGCACCGCGGTCGCCGGCTCGAGCGACTGGTTCGAGCGCGGCTTCGTGACCTATTCGAACGCGGCCAAGACCGAATTGCTTGGCGTCGATGCAGCACTGATCCAGGCCCACGGCGCCGTCAGCGCCGAGGTGGCCTGCGCGATGGCCGAAGGCGCGTTGGCGCACTCGAAGGCAGGCCTTGCGGTCGCGGTCACTGGCATCGCCGGGCCGGGCGGCGCGGTGCCAGGCAAGCCTGTCGGCACCGTGTGGTTCGCGCTGGCGCGTCGCGACAGGCCAGCCACCGCCGAGCTGCTGCAGCTCGGCGGTGATCGCACGGCCGTGCGCGAGCAGACCGTCGCCCATGCGTTGAGCCGCCTTCTGGAGGCGCTCTCGTGAGCGTGCTGGTCGCCGCCGACTTCGACGCAGCCGACTGGGCCTCGTGGTGGCCCGCGCTCACCGCAGCCCTGCCCGGCGAGCACCTGGTGCGCAGCGTCGCCGAGGCGGCCGATGACGCGATCGACATCGCCCTCGTGGCCAACCCGCCGGTCGGCGCCTTGCAGGGCTTGGACTCGCTGCGGCTGATCCAGTCGCTGTGGGCCGGCGTCGACAAGCTGCTCACCGACCCGACCGTGCCGCTGGGTGTGCCCCTCGCGCGCATGGTCGACCCGGCGATGAACGCCGCCATGGCAGAGACCGCGCTGTGGGCGGTGCTCGGCCTGCAACGTAACTTCTTCGATTACGCGGCAAACCAGCGCGCGTCACAGTGGAAGCCGCAGCCACAGCGCCGTGCCGACGACGTCACTGTGGCGGTGCTCGGCCTCGGCGAGATGGGCCGCACTGCGGCGCAGCGCTTGTCCCGGCACGGCTGCCGCGTGCACGGCTGGAGCACGCGTCCGTGCGTGGTTGAGGGCGTGCAGACCCATGTCGGCGACGCCGCGTGGCCCGAATTGCTGGCCACGGCGCAGATCGTGGTTAACCTGTTGCCGCTGACACCGACCACACGCGGGCTGTTCGACGCTGCTGCCTTCGCGCAGATGCCGCGTGGCGCGAGCCTGGTGAACCTGGCGCGAGGCGCGCATGTGGTCGAGGCCGATCTGCTCGCAGCACTCGATTCCGGGCACCTGCACCGCGCTGTGCTCGACGTGTTTGCCACCGAGCCGCTGCCCGTGGCGCATGCGTTCTGGTCGCACCCGCGCGTGACGGTGCTGCCGCATGTCGCCGCACAGACCGACCCGCGATCGGCGGCCATGGTCGTGGAGGCCAACGTGGCGGCGTTGCGCCGCGGCTTGCCCATCTCGCACCGGGTCGATCGTGCGCGTGGTTACTGAACCCCGCTGACGCGGCGGCCTGGCGTCAGCCCTGCAGGGCGAGCCGGGGCACCACCACCGCGCGACCACCACGTCGTGCGGCCGGCGGTGCCGAGGTGCTTTGCAGCACCATCAGCAGCAGCCGCTTCAGGCCGTCCCACGGCTCCAGAGGCCAGTCCGGGTGCTTCAGACCCTTGACCAGGCCATCGCAGACCTGCGCGGCGTGCAGCAAAGCGTCCAGCGCAGGTTCGGTGAACAGCGGGAGTGCCCGTTCGAACAAGCGCTCCTTCTGGCCCCAGACACGTGCCTCGCGAAGCGCCAGCGGTAGCGGTCGCCCGGCGTTCATCGCGTCGTGCACTCGCTTGAGCGCGCGCACGTCCTCGGCCAGCGTCCAGTGCACCAGCACGGCCGCCTCACCCTCGGCGCGCAGGCCGTCCAGCATGCGCAGCGCCCGGGTGACCTGCCCGGCCAGCACGGCTTCGCCGAGCTTGAACACGTCGTACCGGGCCACGTTCAGCACCGCCGCCTCGACCTGTTCGAAGCTGAGTTCGCCAGCAGGGTGCAGCAGCGCGAGCTTCTGGATTTCCTGGTGGGCCGCCAGCAGATTGCCTTCGACCCGGTCGGCAAAGAACGCCAGTGTGCGCTGACCGGCCTCGCCGCCTTGCACCCGCTGGCCCTGGGCGCCCAAGCGCTGCGCGATCCATTGCGGCAGGGCATGGCGTTCGACCGGGTCGACACGCAGCGTCACACCAGCCGCATCGAGCGCACTGAACCACGCGCTTTGTTGCTGTTGCCGATCCAGCCGAGGCAGCTGGACGATCGTCATCACGTCATCGCACAGCGTCTCGCAATATCGTTGAAGGGCTTCCGATCCTTCCTTGCCCGGCTTGCCGGAGGGAATGCGGATCTCGACGAGCTGCCTGTCGGCAAACAGGCTCATGGCCTGGGAGGCGCCGAGAAGGGCGCTCCAGTTGAAGTGGGCGCCCGACACTGCGTGTACCTGGCGTTCGCTGTACCCCGCACTGCGCGCTGCAGCACGCAGTGCGTCGCAGGCTTCCTGGAGCAGGAGCGGCTCGTCGCCCCAGACGGTGTACAGCGGCCGCAAGCCCTTTTGAAGATGCGAAGCGAGCTGGTCGAGGCGCAACTGCATCGGGGCTTACGGATGAGGGAAGTTCACAGCGGGGGCACCGCGGCCAGCCGCCGCATGATCTGCGAGACGATATCGGTCTGCATCTCCCTGTAAAGCAGCGCCTCCTCCTGCTCCTTCGCCAGCGCCTCGGATTCGTTGTAACTGATGTCGCGCCCCAGCAGCAGCTCGGTCGGCCCGATCAGTTCACGGTCGGAGGGCGTGCGCAGCTTGAAGGTGAAGCGCACACGCAGACTGATCTGGCGCACCTGGCCCGCCGAGGAGGTCGCGACCACATTGCGCTCCCGGCGGTCCGAAACGGCCTCCAGGATCACCTGCGCCTCGCCGCCCGAATCGACCACGAGCGTGGTCTTGCTGGCATTGATGGCCCGGCGCAGCTCCTTTTCCAGCGGCGAATGCGGCTTGAAACCGGTGAGCTGCACGGTACGGAACCTCAGCTCCTGGGCCCCGCGCAGCTGAAAGCCGCAGCCGGTGAGCGGCACCACCGCGAGTGAGGCCACGGACATCAGCCACGTGCGGCGATCTGTGGTGGTGTTCTTGGGGAGCAAGGCCTTTGGGTATGTGGACATCAGCGGGAGGTCTCAGAGCACCACATTGACCAGGCGGCCGGGCACGACGACCACACGCTTGACAGGCGCTCCGTCGGCGAACTTCAGCAGCTCGGGGCTGGACAGGGCGGCCTTCTCGATCGCGGCCTTGTCGGCCCCGGCGGGCACGGTGATCGCGCCGCGCAGCTTGCCGTTGACCTGCAGCATCAGCTCGATCTCGTCTTGCAGCAGAGCGCTTTCGTCGACCGCAGGCCACGGCGCGTCGAGCAGATCCCCGTGCGCTGCGGCGTAGCCCAGCTCGTTCCACAGTGTCCAGGTCGTGTGCGGGCAGGCGGGGTACAGCGCGCGCAGAAGGATGCCGTAGGCCTCGCGCAGCACAGACGCTTCCTGCGCATCCTTGCAGGCCTCGAGCGCGTTCAGCAGCTTCATGCTGCCGGACACCACGGTGTTGTATTGCATGCGCTCGTAGTCGAAGCTGACCTGTCGAAGCACCTGGTGCACCTCGCGACGCAGGGCCTTGCCGGCCGCGGACAGCCCGGTGGGCGGTGCGACGGCCTTGAGCATGTCGGCGTTCTTCGCGCCAAAGCCCCAAACCCGCTTCAGGAACCGATGCGCGCCTTCAACGCCGGAATCGTTCCACTCCAGCGTCTGCTCCGGCGGCGAGGCGAACATCACGAACAGCCGCGCGGTATCGGCACCGTACTGGTCGATCAGCGCCTGCGGGTCGACGCCGTTGTTCTTGCTCTTGCTCATCGTGCCCACGCCTTCGTAGGTCACGCTCGAGCCGTCGCGCTTCAGCGTGGCGCCGTCGATCTTGCCGTCGGCGCCGAAGGTGTTGTCCACATCGTGCGGCCAGAAGTACTCGATACCGCCTTGTTCCGTCCTGCGCGAGTAGATGTGGTTCAGCACCATGCCCTGGGTCAGCAACTTGGTGAAAGGCTCGTCCACCGACACCAGCTTCAGGTCGCGCATCACCTTGGTCCAGAAGCGCGCATACAGCAGGTGAAGGATCGCGTGTTCGATGCCACCGATGTACTGGTCCATAGGCATCCAGTACGCCGCGCCCTCGCCCACCATGGCGCTGGTGTTTTGCGGATCACAGTAGCGCATGAAGTACCACGAGCTGTCCACGAAGGTGTCCATCGTGTCGGTCTCGCGACGCGACGGGCGTCCGCAGGTCGGACAGGCCACGTTCAGGAACGCAGCGTGCTTCGCAAGTGGGTTGCCCGAGCCATCAGGGATCAGGTCTTCTGGCAGCACCACCGGCAGGTCGGCTTCTGGCACAGGCACGGCACCATGCTCATCGCAATGGATGATCGGGATCGGTGTGCCCCAGTAACGCTGGCGGCTGATGCCCCAGTCGCGCAGCCGCCAGGTGGTCTTCTTGCTGCCCAGGTCGTGCGCGTCCAGCGCTTTCGCCACCGCATCGACGGCAGCCTTGCAACTCAGACCGCTGAAGTTGTCGGAGTTGATGGTCACGCCGCGCTGCTTGTCGGCGTACCAGTCCTGCCAGTGGTCGTAGCTGAAGTGCGGTTCACCATCCACCTGCACCACCTGCAGGATGTCGATGCCGAACTTCTTCGCGAATTCGAAATCGCGCTCGTCGTGCGCGGGCACACCCATCACGGCGCCATCGCCGTAGCTCATCAGCACGTAGTTGCCGACCCACACCTCCACCGGCAGGTGGGTCAGCGGGTGTTGCACCGTCAGCCCGGTGTTCACGCCCTTCTTCTCCTGCGTGGCGAGCTCGGCTTCGGTGGTGCCGCCGGCTTGGCATTCGGCGATGAATGCCGCAACGGCAGTGTTCGAGGCCGCCGCGTGCTGCGCCAAGGGATGCTCAGGCGCCACCGCGCAGAAAGTGACACCCATGATGGTGTCGGCGCGCGTGGTGAACACATGCAGCCGGCCACCCTGGATCGGCTGGCCGCTGCCATCGCGGATGTCATGGGTGAAAGCGAAGCGCACGCCTTCGCTCTTGCCGATCCAGTTTTCCTGCATCAGCCGCACACGCTCGGGCCAGCCGGGCAGGTGGTGCTGCACCTGATCGAGCAATTCATCGGCGTAGGCGGTTATCTTCAGGTAGTAGCCCGGGATCTCGCGCTTCTCGACGGTGGCGCCGCTGCGCCAGCCCTTGCCGTCGATCACCTGCTCGTTGGCGAGCACTGTCTGGTCGACCGGGTCCCAGTTGACGACCTGGGTGCGCCGTTCGGCGATCCCTGCTTCCAGCATCTTCAGGAACAGCCACTGGTTCCAACGGTAGTACTCGGGCCGGCATGTGGTGACCTCACGGCTCCAGTCGATCGCCAGACCCATCGCCTGCATCTGGCCCTTCATGTGGGCGATGTTGTCGTATGTCCACTGGGCAGGCGGCACCTTGTTCTTCATGGCTGCGTTTTCGGCCGGCAGGCCGAAGGCGTCCCAGCCCATTGGCATCAGCACGTTGTGGCCCTTCATCCGCAGCTGCCGCGTCAACATGTCGTTGATGGTGTAGTTGCGCACGTGGCCCATGTGCAGCTTGCCGCTCGGGTAAGGCAGCATCGAGCAGGCGTAGAACTTCGGCTTGGGCTGTCCGTGGCTGTCGAGCGCCCCTTCGCAGACGCGATAGGCGTCGCGTGCGTTCCAGGCGGTCTGCGCCGCGCGTTCGACCTCGGTCGGCTTGAAATCGGGATTCATGAGGGGGCGCGGTGCGCTCGGGGACGTGAGATTTCATTATAGGAAGCGACCCCGGCCGGCCACAGGTCGGGCCGTGGCGCCTACACTGCGCAGGCTTGTCGGGGCGCCGCAGACCGTGGGTCGGCGGCTGAGACCACATTGATGTGGAACCCGCTGAACCTGATCGGGGTCATGCCCGCGTAGGAATCAAGTGCAGCGGCCATCATGGCGGGGTTCCCATCCTGCTGCGGTGCCCAGGCAAGCGCACAACGACACGCCACCTGGAGCTGACATGGCCAAGCAAGCACAACACGTCGACACCGCCGCACTGTCGCAACGCATCACCCGCACGCCGTTTCCCGGCTCGCGCAAGATTTACCTCGAAGGCCAGCGCCCCGACATTCGCGTGCCCTTCCGCGAGATCACGCTGGGCGACACCCTGGTGGATGACGGTGCCGGTGGCTCACGCCGCGAACCCAATCCCCCCTTGCGCGTCTACGACGCCTCGGGCCCGTACACCGACCCGCAGGCCGCGATCGACATCACCCGCGGCCTACCGCCCTTGCGCGCCGCGTGGATCGCCGACCGTGCTGACACCGTGGCGCTGCCCGGCATCAGCAGCGCCTACGGCCGCGAGCGCCTGCACGACCCGAAACTGACCGCGCTGCGCATGGCGCAGGCACCGCTGCCGCGCGTGGCCAAGCCGGGCGCCAATGTCTCGCAGATGCATTACGCGCGGCGCGGCATCGTCACGCCCGAGATGCACTACGTCGCGGTGCGCGAGAACCTGGTCAAGGCGCAGTTACGCGAGCGTCTGGCGACCGAGCGCGTGCCCAAGCGCGGCCATTCGTTCGGCGCGAACCTGCAGGACATCACGCCGGAATTCGTGCGCGACGAGGTGGCCCGGGGCCGCGCGGTGATCCCGAACAACATCAACCACCCCGAGAGTGAGCCGATGATCATCGGCCGCAACTTCCTGGTGAAGGTCAACGCTAACATCGGCAACTCGGCGGTCACCTCCAGCATCGAGGAAGAGGTCGACAAGCTGGTGTGGTCGATCCGCTGGGGCGCCGACACGGTGATGGACCTGTCGACCGGCGAGAACATCCACGAGACGCGCGAATGGATCCTGCGCAACTCGCCCGTGCCCATCGGCACCGTCCCCATCTACCAGGCGCTGGAGAAGGTGCACGGCAAGGCCGAGGACCTGACCTGGGAGCTCTTCCGCGACACGCTGATCGAGCAGGCCGAGCAGGGCGTCGACTACTTCACGATCCACGCGGGCGTGCGCCTCGCCTACATCCCGCTCACCGCGCGCCGCATGACCGGAATCGTCTCGCGCGGCGGGTCGATCATGGCGAAGTGGTGCCTGTCGCACCACCAGGAATCGTTCCTCTA
>CANHNO010000032.1 GCA_947462065.1 Burkholderiales bacterium
GGGGGCGCAGTTCGTCGTCTGGAACCAATTCTCAGGTGGACAAGAGCCGCACCATCACCGTCGAATTCGACGCGAATTCACGCGGCATCTGGAACTTCAAGCCTGCGGTCAGCAGTATTCAAGTGCATCCGGGTGAACTCACCACGGTGATGTACGAGTTCACCAACACACAGAGCCGGACCATGGCTGCGCAGGCCATCCCGAGTTATGCGCCGATGCAGGCGATGGCGCACTTCAACAAGCTGCAGTGCTTCTGTTTCAACGAGTACATCATGAAGCCCGGCGAAACCAAGCAATGGCCCGTTGTGTTCGTGATCGAGCCGAAGTTGCCGAAGGACGTGACCACCATCACACTGTCCTACACCTTCTTTGAAGTCGGCGGCAAGGTGCCGGCTGCACCGCAGGCGGTTGTTGCCGATGGGCTTTCACGACCTTCATGACGCTGCCCGATTCCAGCCTGAAGGCCGCCTCCCGGCGAAAGCTCTCTTTCTGGCAGACGATGCGGGCCGTGGCGTGGTCGTTTTTCGGTGTGCGCAAGGCGGCAGACCTGGAGAAGGATGTGACCCAGCTGAACCCGGTGCATGTGGTGATTGCCGGCGTGATCGGGGCCTTGGTGTTCGCCGGTGCGTTGGCGACCCTGGTGAATTGGGTGTTAACCAGCGGCGTGGCCGCTTGAGATTTGGCGGAAGATCGCAAGCGGATGTTCGCCGCGACGCTTCCATGAAAATGTAGAGATTCGGGATTCAGGAGAAATCATGTCGGTAGCGACCCCTACGGCAAGTGCACACGGTGCAGCGCCTTATTACTTTGTTCCAGAGCCATCTCGATTTCCAGTGCTGACTTCGCTGGCTTTGTTTCTGGTGATTCTGGGCGCGGGGCAATGGGTCAACGGCGTGAGCTGGGGCAGCTACCTCACTTTGGCAGGACTTGCCGCATGGGCCTTCGTGCTGCAAGGTTGGTTCCGCAAGGCGATCAGTGAAAGTGAAGGTGGCCTTTACAGCGATCGCATCGATGTCTCCTACCGCTGGAGCATGAGCTGGTTCATCTTTTCCGAGGTGATGTTCTTTGGCGCTTTCTTTGGTGCGCTCTACTGGGCTCGACTGCACTCGGTCCCCAACCTCGGCAGCCTGGAAAACGCAGTGTTGTGGCCCGACTTCAAGGCGGTCTGGCCCAGTGTGCAGGCAGGTTTCACCGGAGCGCCCGCGGGAACGGTTGATCCCTTCACCACCATGGGGCCGTGGCCGTTGCCGACCATCAACACGGCTTTGTTGCTGACGTCGGGCGTGACGCTCACGATCGCCCACCATGCCTTGATTGCTGGTCATCGCGCCAAGACCATCGCCTTCATGTGGATCACCCTCCTGCTCGGCTTCACCTTCATCGGTGTCCAAGCCTACGAGTACTACCACGCCTACACCGACCTGAACCTGAAGCTCACCAGCGGCGTCTATGGTTCGACTTTCTTCATGCTGACCGGCTTCCACGGCTTCCACGTGTTCGTCGGTGCCTTGATGCTGCTGTTCATCACCCTGCGGCTGCAGAAGGGACACTTCACTTCGCAACGCCACTTTGGTTTTGAGGGTGCGGCCTGGTACTGGCACTTCGTCGACGTTGTCTGGCTGGGCCTGTATGTGGTGGTGTATTGGCTCTGATCGATTTCTCGGTCACCCGCAACAAAAAAGCCGCGGTTAGCGGCTTTTTTGTTGGTCGCCGCGTCTCGCGAACCGTTGTTTCAGACTCGAGGGATGCCCGTCGGCTGGATCCAGCCCATCAGGTAGCTGCCGATCAGGCAGAGAAACAGCAGCACCGACAGTCCCACCCGAAATGCGAGGGCTCGCATCATCGATCCGGTTTTCGGTTTGCCGTCCCGGCCGTCCCGAACCATCGACACACCTGCGAAGACCAATGCCCCGATGATGCTGACGAATACGATGCCGATGAGGTACTTCATGGATCGTGATTATCCGCGGGCCATTGGCGAGCGTAGGGGGGATCAACACCAATGACGGCGACTCATCTTCCGCGGGATCCATCCCGCCGTCGCGCCATCATCGTGCTGGTCGCGGCCACCCTCGTGGTCGCGGGAACCGCACGTCTTGGTGTGTGGCAACTCGACCGTGCAGCCCAGAAGGAGGCCTTGCAGCAGTCGCTAGACACCCGATCGCAGTTGCTCCCCGTGGCCGCCGCGATGCTGGCCGACACGGCTGAAGCCGCGGACGAGCAGCACTACCGGCGCACTGCCGTTCGAGGTCATTGGGTCTCGACGGCCACAGTGTTCCTCGACAATCGACAGATGGACGCGCGCCAGGGATTCTTTGTCGTCACGCCACTTCGGCTCAGCGACGCGCCTGGTGTCGTGCTAGTGCAGCGAGGCTGGACGCCACGCGATCTGCTCGATCGCACCAAGGTGCCCCGCCTGCCCGACGAACCCGGTGAAGTGACCGTCGTCGGCCACATTGCCCCGCCGCCGGGCAGGCTGTACGACTTTGCCGGCGCTGCGTCTGGCGTGATCCGTCAAAATCTGGATGTTGCAGCGTTCGCGCAGGAGTTTTCGCTGCAGTTGAAGCCGCTGTCCATCGTGCAGGACGCCGAAGGTGCGCCGCAGGACGGCTTGCTGCGGCAATGGCCCCGGCCGGATCTCGGCATCCAGCAGCATTACGGATACGCGTTCCAGTGGTTTGCGCTTTGCGCCTTGATGACAGGTCTGTATGTCTGGTTCCAACTCGTCCAGCCCCGCCTCCGCTCGAAGCGCTGATGCCGATCTGGCGTCGCCGCTGAGCTTCACCGTGCACTCGATGCCTACTCCAGATTTGCCGCCGCGCCGCACCTTGACGGGCCGACTGAAGATGCTGCTGGTGCTCGGGGTGTGCGCTGCGCCGGTGATCGCCTCGTATTTCACCTACTTCGTGATCAGGCCGGAGGGCCGCACCAACTACAGCGAGTTCGTGACGCCGCCCCGCGAAATGCCCGCCACGTTGTCGCTGACTGACCTCGCGAGCAAGGGCGTGACCGCAGTCGGACTGCATGGCCAATGGCTGCTGATCGTCGCCGCGGGTGGCGCCTGCGACGCGCGTTGCGAATCCCACCTCGTGTTGCAGCGTCAGCTGGTCGAGACATTGGGCAAGGAAAAGGGTCGTGTTGACAAGCTCTGGTTGATCACGGATGGCGCGACACCCACACCGGCGCTCCTGAAGGCCATTGGCGGGGCACAGCCGGCGACGGTGCTGCGCGTGCCCGCGGCCGATCTGTCGCAGTGGTTGAGCCCGGCCGAGGGTCATCAACTCGATGAACATCTGTATCTCGTCGACCCGATGGGGCAGTGGATGATGCGCACGCCAGTCGACCCCGACCCATCCAAGCTCAAGCGCGATCTTGAAAAGCTCCTGAGGGCATCGGCCTCCTGGGACCAGCCTGGCCGATGACCACGCACCGAGCACTCTGCTGAATGGCTGCCATGGACGTTCCTGCCTACGACCTGGGGCCGCTGCCGACCGTGGTGTTGATCGGCGCGGTCGTGGCCCTGGTGCCACTGATCTGGGTGGTGTGGCGTCATAGACGAAGCGACCCTGCAGTGCGCCGCCGCGCGCTGACGATGCTGACGCTGTTCCTCACCTTCGATCTGGTGCTCTTTGGCGCCTTCACCCGGCTCAGTGACTCGGGGCTGGGTTGTCCTGACTGGCCGGGCTGCTACGGCAGTGCGAGTCCCTTGGGCGCCCGCGAATCCATCGGTGCGGCGCAAAGTGCGATGCCCACCGGCCCGGTGACCCACGGCAAGGCCTGGATCGAGATGCTCCACCGCTACCTCGCCACCGGGGTCGGCGCGCTGATCACGGTGCTCGCGGTCACTGCATGGCTGGAGGCGCGCCAGCGTCGCACCGCGGTGGTCATGGCGGTGTCCCCCTGGTGGCCCACAGTGACATGGCTGTGGGTTTGCGCCCAAGGTGGCTTCGGAGCGCTGACGGTGACGATGAAGCTGTACCCCGCGATTGTGACCTTGCACCTGCTCGGCGGCTTGGGCCTGCTCGCGCTGCTGGCGATCCAGAGCCAATTACCGGTGCAGCAGAAGCTGAGTCTGTCGCCCGCCTTGCGCCGCAGTGTGATGGTGGTGACGCTGTTGACCATCGCGCAGATCGCCTTGGGGGGATGGGTCAGCACCAATTACGCCGTACTCGCCTGCACCGATTTCCCGACCTGCCAGGGTAGTTGGTGGCCTGACATGGACTTTGATCATGGCTTCACCGTATTGCGCGAACTCGGCGCAGGCAAGGATGGCGGCTACCTGCCGTTCGCCGCGCTGACCGCGATCCATATGGTTCATCGGCTGGGTGCGGCGGTGCTGCTCGTGGTCATCGGTGCGCTGGTCTGGCGACTGCTGGCAACACGCGACCTTGCCTTGCGCCCCTGGGCGATGGCGCTGGCCGGTGCCATGGCGTGGCAAGTGGCGAGCGGTCTCAGCAATGTGCTGCTCGACTGGCCGCTGTTGGCCGCGGTGGCGCACACCGGCGGCGCGGCGGTGTTGTTGGTGGTACTGGCGATGCTGCTGACTCGCTCGAGGCCTGAGCGGGCTGCCGCTGTCCACACTGCCGTGCCGTCGGGCCAAAGCGGCATCCGCGCGGCTTCGTAGAATCAGCGGCTGTCCTGAACATGTCTGAAACCCTCACCACCCCACTGCCGATCGTCCGGCGCGCCTCCCGCGTCAGACAGTTCTACACGTTGACCAAGCCGCGTGTGGTGCAGCTGATCGTGTTCTGTGCAGTGATTGGCATGTTGCTGGCCGTGCCTGGCGTGCCCGACATGAAGGTCGCGCTGGCTGCCACCGCTGGCATCTGGCTTGTCGCCGGCGCCGCTGCGGCGTTCAACTGCATCGTCGAGCAGCACATCGACGCCAAGATGGCGCGCACCTCCTGGCGTCCCACGGCCAAGGGCGACCTCACCAATGCGCAGACGCTGACCTTCTCCGCCGTGCTGTGCGGACTCGGCAGTGCCATGTTGTACTACTGGGTCAACCCACTGACGATGTGGCTGACCTTCGGCACCTTCGTGGGGTATGCCGTGATCTACACGGTGCTGCTGAAGCCGGCGACACCGCAGAACATCGTGATTGGCGGCGCCTCCGGCGCGATGCCTCCGGTTCTCGGATGGGCGGCGATCCGTGGCGAAGTCGGTCCCGAGGCGCTGATCCTGTGCCTGATCATCTTCCTGTGGACGCCCCCGCATTTCTGGGCGCTGGCGCTGTACCGAGCCGAGGATTACCGCAAGGCAGGGCTGCCGATGCTTCCTGTCACCCACGGCGCCGCCTTCACCCAGTTGCATATCTTCCTGTACACGCTGGTGTTGTTTGCAGCGACCTTGCTGCCTTTTATCGCGGGCATGAGCGGCGTTATCTATCTGGTGTGCGCATTCTCACTGGGCGCCATCTTCATTGGCTACGCCTGGAAGCTGTGGCGCAACTACTCCGACGCATTGGCGCGCAAGACCTTCAGGTTCTCGATCTGGCACCTGATGCTGTTGTTCGCGGCGCTGCTCATCGACCACTATCTGAGTCCGCTGTTGTGACACCACTCCCGCGGGGCGATCATTCAGATTCGTTCCGTCGAAGCTTTCTGAAGCTCGGCGGGGTCGCACTGGCAGTCTCAATGATGTCGCTCGCAGGCTGCGATGCGCCGTCTTCTAGCGGCGGTGCGACCACCTCGTTCAAAGGCATCGACATCACTGGCGCCGAATATGCCCGCACCTTGTCGCTGAACGATCAGAACGACCAGTTGCGTACGCTGGCAGATTTCAAGGGCAAGGTCACCGTCGTTTTCTTCGGGTTCACCCAGTGCCCTGATGTTTGCCCCACGACCATGGCCGAACTGGCACAGGTCAAGGCCGCGCTGGGCAAGGACGGTGATCGGGTGCAAGGCGTTTTTGTCACCGTGGATCCCGAGCGCGATACCGCTGCGGTGCTCAAGAGCTACATGGGCGGATTCGACCCGAGCTTTGTTGCGTTGCGCGGCAGTCCGGAGGAAATCGCTGCCACGGCCAAGGAATTCAAGGTCTTCTACGCGAAGGTGCCGGGCAAGACCGAAGGCAGCTACAGCGTCGACCACACGGCAGGCTCTTATGTGTTCGATGCGCAAGGCAAGGTGCGCCTGTTCATCCGCTACGGCGGCGGCGCGGAAGCCTTGGCGGCCGATCTGAAAACGCTGCTGGCAGCCAGCTGACCGAGCCCGGATGACAAACGGCCCCGAGAGGGGCCGTTTTCATTCAAGCAGACACCGCGCTCAGTGCGCTGAGCCCAGCGCCTTGCGCATCTTCTTCATCGCCGCGACCTCGATCTGGCGAATGCGTTCCGCGCTGACGCCGTACTCGTCAGCCAGATCGTGCAGTGTCATGCCACCGGAATTGTCGTCGTTGACCTTCAACCAGCGCTCCTCGACGATGCGGCGGCTGCGAGCGTCCAGCGTGTCCAGCGCGAGCGAGATGCCATCGCTGGACAGCCAGTCACGACGCTGTGCTTCGAGCACATGACTGGGTTCATGGGTGTCGTCGGCCAAGTAGGCGATCGGGGCGTAGCTTTCCTCGCCGTCGTCGGTGAGCGGCTCCAATGGCACGTCGCCTCCGGACAATCGAGTTTCCATCTCGAGCACGTCCTCGCGCTTGACGTTCAAGGTGCGCGCCATCGTGTCGACCTCGCTCTGCGTCAAGGTGCTGCGATGGGTTTCACCTTCGACGGCGTCTTCCTTCAAGCTCTGCTTCATCGAACGCAGGTTGAAGAACAGTTTGCGTTGCGCCTTGGTGGTCGCCACCTTGACCATGCGCCAGTTCTTCAGGATGTACTCATGGATCTCGGCCTTGATCCAGTGCATTGCGTAACTAACGAGGCGTACGCCTTGGTCGGGATCGAAGCGCTTCACAGCCTTCATCAGGCCAACATTGCCCTCCTGGATCAGGTCGCCGTGAGGCAGGCCATAACCCATGTACTGGCGGGCGATCGACACCACCAGACGCATGTGCGATAGCACCAACTGGCCAGCGGCCTGCAGATCGCCTTGGTCGCGCAACTTGCGCGCCAGTGATTGCTCTTCTTCAAGACTGAGCATCGGCACGCGGTTGGCCGCAGAAATGTAGGCATCCAGGCTACCAAGCGACGGGATCATCGCCCACGGATCACGCAGAGCCAGCGCCGAAACAGAGGAATGTGATGTGTTCATACTACTCATGGACCACCTCGACCAAGGGTTGGTTCCAAGATATTAGCACTCATGTTGATCGAGTGCTAAGTGTGATTGGGGGATGCCAGATCGTCAAATCGGGTGTCCATCACGTGGAGCAGTTCGCCGACGTTCACTGGCTTGGCCTCGTTGTCATCGACGCAGTGCGCCCGGTGGTCGCGGTCGTCGCTGCGGTCGGCAGCCATCGCCGGTTGCCCGATTTGATGCGAGACAAATCCAGCACATCGTTCATCATCTCCGGCAGATGCCAGCCAGATTCACGGATCTGTTCGACCCAACCGAGCTGGGTCGGACCCAGCGGCTGGCGGCTTTCTGGTTGCAGCAGCTGTGGGGAGCCGAGCATCGCATTCAGCGGTGTGCGCAGCGCGGGGTTCATGCGCGAGAGGAAGTCAGTCTTCGCACAGTTCGCGGAACAGACCCATGACAGCGCCAACAAGAAAACGTGAGACGCCCGGACGCGGCGTTGTCACAGCCGGATGGTGGTTGTCATGACGTGGCGCGCTCAGTCTGGCATTGGAATCAAGAAGCACGAGTGCGGTGGCAATGCACGCCATGCCAAAGGTTGACCTGGCGCCAGGGTCGTGGCGTTCCAGTTGGCAGGGGCGTCAACCGGGGTCCCCGCCGTCTGCCGCGACAGGATGAATCGCATGGTTCGGGCCTCCGGGCCGCTGCCGCGGGTCAGGGTCAGCTCCGCCTGGGGCCAGTGCGCTGGCAAGCAGGGCGTGAAATGCAGCGTGTCGGCGCCCTGCTGCAATCCGAAGATCGATTCGATCGCTGCCCGATGCAGCCAAGCCGCCGCGCCGGTGTACCAACTCCAGCCGCCGCGCCCGGCAAAGGGCGGCTGGGTGTACACATCACCGGCCACCACATACGGCTCGATGCCATACACCGGGCCATGCGTCGGGTGGGTGGCGCGGTGCGCCGGGCTCAGGCGGGTGAAGTAGCGGTAAGGCAGGTCGCTTGGCACGTTCAGCTTCGCCTGTGCCATCAGCGCCCACACCCCCGCATGCGAGTACTGGCCGCCGTTCTCGCGCACCCCGGGCGGATAGGCCTGGATGTAGCCCGCACTCGGCTGAGCGTGGGCGAGCGGCGGGTCCAGCAGCTTGATCAGGCCGGCGTCGTGGTCCACCAGATGGTCCTCCACCGATTCCATCGCCAGCTGCTGCATTGGCAGGGGCGCCGCACCCGACAACACCGCCCACGCTTGAGCGATCAAGTCGATGCGTGCCTCGCTGTTTATGTGCGAACCCAGTGCGCTCCCATCGTCGAAGTAGGCGCGCTTGAACCAGCGTCCGTCCCAGGCCTCGCCGCTCAACGCGGTCTTCCAGCCTTGCGCCGCCGTTTCCCAGCGGTCTGCGCGCGTTCCTTCACCTCGCGCCCGGGCCAACGGCGCAAAGCCCTCCACCACCTGGCAGAGGAACCAGCCCAGCCAGACCGATTCGCCGCGGCCTTCATGGCCGACGCGGTTCATGCCGTCGTTCCAGTCGCCGGTGCCCATCAGTGGCAGGCCATGCGAGCCGACGCGCAGGCTGTGGTCGATGGCGCGTGCCGCATGCTCGTAAACCGAGGCCTCCTCGCCGCTGACGGCGGGTGCGTAATAGGCGTCTTCGGCGCCGTCGGGGATGGCCGCGCCCTCAATGAATGGCACCTGCTCCTCGAGCAGGCTGCCGTCGCCTGTGGCCTCCAGGTAGCGAACGCAGGCGTGCGGCAGCCATAGCAGGTCGTCTGAGAAATGCGTGCGAACGCCAGCGCCACCCGGCGCATGCCACCAGTGCTGCACATCGCCTTCGGCAAACTGCCGCGAGGCGCCGAGCACGATCTGTCGCCGCAGCATGTCGGGTGCGGCCCAGGTCAGCGCCATCGCATCCTGCAACTGATCGCGGAAGCCGAAGGCGCCGCCGGCCTGATAGAAGCCGGCCTTCGCCCAAAGCCGGCACGACACGGTTTGGTACAGCAGCCAGCGGTTGACCATGGCGTCGAACAGCGGGTCCGGCGTTTTCACCACCGTTGCGCCGAGCAGCGTGTCCCAGTGTCTGTGCACCGCATCCATGCGTTCAGTGGCCGACCTTGACGCAGCCTGGACGGCGAGGTGTCGCGCGGCATCGGGACTCGCGGCATAGCCCAGCAGGAACACCCGCTCGACCGATTCCCCGGCGACCAGGCTGAGCCGCGTGGACAGCGCGGCGCACGGGTCCAGGCCGTTGCCGCAGCGCTCGCCGAAGTGGTCCGGCAGCACCAGGCGGCCGCGCGCGTCAAAGCATTCGCGCCTGTCGCAGGTCCAGTCGTCCAGGTCGTCGCTGGCATCGCTGCCCGCCAGAGCCAGAAACGCGGTGCCGTCGCCGAAGCCGGCCGATCGCTCAGGCTGTGTGCACATCAAGGCGGTCAGACGTGGCGAGTGGCTGGCGGCGGATTGCCTCGCATCTGGCGCGCTGCTGTCATCAGGCAGCCGTTGCCTGTGCAGGGCGGTATGCACCGTACCGCGGTCAGTGCGGTTCGCGCCCATCATCCATTCGGCGATGCCGACCACGCGCAGCAGCAGTGTCTTGTGGCCTCGGTTGACCAGCCGGATCCGGATCTGCTTCACCGAGCTCTGCGGGTCGACACACCACGACACCGAGACATCCACATCGCCCCGCCGATGACCGATCACGCTGTACCCTTGGCCGTGCGCGACCCGGTAGGTCGTGGTGTCGCTGTCCGGAGCGTGGCCCCAGGCCGACGGGGCGACGCTCCACACATCCAGCGTCCGCAGGTCCTGCAGCAGGAACCACTCCGACGGCGGGTCACCCACCGGGTCGTTCGACCAGGCAGTAAGCTGGTTCATGCGGCTGTTCACTGCCCAGGTGTAGCCCCCGCCGGCTTCCGACCACTGGCAGCCAAAGTCCGGGTTCGCCAGCACATTGACCCATGGCCGCAGCGGTCGCTGCCTGGCGCTGACATCGAAGCGGAACTCACCCGAAGTTGGCGAGAACGCACCCACGGTCGCCGTCGACGCCTTATCGATGGTCGCGGCCAGCGCCACCGGCATGGTCGAGGTGTCGTGGCGCCGCAGCGAGGCCTGCTCGTGCAAGTCGATCCATTCCTGGACATGGTGCGGCAGCGGTCGGCCATCGGCCTGCAGGCGCACGCGTGCCAGACTTTGCAGCGTGCTCAACTCGTCGTCGGTCAACTCCTCCGCGCGCAGCACATGAACCGCGGTACTGAGCGGCGCGCGTGTCGAGCCCGTGCCGCTGAGCGGGTTGAACTCGGCGCTGCTGTCTGCACTGTGGCGATCGCGAAGCGCCATCAGCTCGCGTTGCAGGACCATCAGGTAGGACGCCGGCTCGGCATTCACCACCACCAGATCACATGCCACCCCGCCCCATGACCACAGGCGAAGCGCTTGCGCCAGCGAGCGGATCAGGCCCAGACCCTCGGGTGCCCCGGCCTTCACCAGCAGGATCGGCCGGTCCCCCGAGATGCCGAAGCGCCACAGCAGGCGCCGGTCGCATACCGCCGATGATGCGCCTTGCGTTCGCACTGCCAGCGTGCGCGGCCGTGCCACTGTCAACACCAGCGCCGTGGTCAGCGACTGGATCGCAGCGAGCTGTTCCTGGGTGATTCGCAGGCTGTGAAAGCGGATGCCGGCCAAGGTGGCCGACATCAGCGAGGCGCGCCTGACATTGCTTGCCTGCCGGTACTTGTCGATCATTGCGCTCAGCGTGCCGCCGTTGTCGGAGGCAGCCGTGGCGAAAGTCAGCTGCGCCTTGCCCTGCGGGGCGATGCGCAGACGCACCGACAGCGCACAGACTGGGTCGAGCCCGGTGTCCAATGGCGCGCCCGTGGCATCTGCCTGCGCCATGGACCCGGGTACGCCGTCGAATGCGGCCAGCGGCTGGCTCGGACTGCGGTTGCGGCCCAGCCAGCGCTGGCGGTCGGTCTGAACCCCCACCGACACCACCTGCGGGTCGCTTTCGGCCAGGAAATGCGCCGCCTGCAAGCCCTGCTCTGTGGTCAGCCGAGGCCTGCGCTCGAAGCGCAACGCCTGGTGCTCAGCCAGCCAGGTGGCCCGCACGAACAGGTTGCTGAATGCGGGGTGCGACTCGTCGGCCCGCGCATCAGCCAGCGTCACCTCGAAGGCCGAGATCAGTTCGATGTCGAGTTCATGGTCCCCAAGATTTCGCAGCTCGATCTGTCGGAATTCAATGTCGTCCTCCGGGCTGATCCACACCGTCGTGTGTGCCTGAACGTCGGGCCACTCCGCGTCGAAGCAGACACGGTCGGCATGGAAGACGCTTCGGTAGTGCGCTGCGGGGTCGGGTGCCGGATGCTGAGTGATCGAGACGACCGGCAAGCCGACACTGGACACTCGGGGCGCAGCGTAGCCGTCGCCGCGCTGCCAGCGCAGGTAGAAGAAGCTGCCATGCGCGTCACGCAAGGCATCGTCGCGCGTGCGCGTGATGCCAGTCTCGCCCCAGCGGCTGGTGCCTGCGCCGTTGGCACGCAGGCTGACGCTGTAGCGGCCGTTCGACAGCACATGCGTGGGCTCCAGTGCGGCCCCGCCTGGAGACACCTCGCGCAGCAGACCTGGCGCGCGGCGCAGCAGACTCTGCGGGGGCGGGAACGGCGGTAGCGCATACAGCATCGACACCTCGCGCGGCGCTCGCTCGTGTAGCAGCGACCCCACCGCCTCGATGTGTGGATTGGCCATGCCCCAGCGCTGCGCCACGCCGTCCATCAGTACATTGGCCAACGCCACGATCGTCATGCCCTGGTGGTGGGCCATGAAGGTCACCACCGGCGTGAACGCTTCGCTGCCGTTCTGCCGCGACGCCGTGAAGTCCAGCGCCTCGATGAAGCCGTAGGGCTCGCGTGGCGCCAGTGCTTCGATCGCGGCGAAGTTCAGCCTGGCGATGTGGGGCGTGATCTGGGTGGCCAGCGCGGTGGCATAAGGAGCTATCACCAACTCGTCGGGCGGCGTGCGGCGCAGCGCGAGTCGCGGCACGCCTTGCGGCGCGTACTGGTAGGCCAGCGTGTAGTCACGCCCCGCATAGGCCGATTCCGAGATGCCCCAGGGCACGTCGGCGCCATGGACGCGCTGAGCCTTCGCGAACGCGATCTGCTCCCGCACTGCGGCATGGCAGGCTTCACGCAGCACACTGCCGTAGGGCTCGTCGAGCACCAGCGTCGGCATCAGGTACTCGAACATCGACCCCGACCACGAACGCAGGCCGGCGTCTGCACCGACCGCATAGAACAGGCGTCCGAGTGAACACCAGTGCTGTACCGGCACATCGCCCTTGGCGATCGCCAGCAGGCTGGTCAACCGCGATTCGGATGCCAGCAGGTCGTAGAAGCCGGCATCCAACTGCTGCTCTGCGAGCCGGTAGCCGATGTGGAACAGATGCCGCTTGCGGTGGTACAGGAAGCGGAAGTCGGCCTGCCACGCGAACTGGTCGCAGCCATCGGCTGCGGCCTGCAATCGGGCTGCTGCGGCGCTGTCCTGCGTTGATGACGCGAACTCGCGGCAAGCCTGCCCCACCGCCAGCAGATGGCCGCTGAGGTTGCCGCTGTCCACGGTGGACACATACATGGGCAGCAACGGCGCCAGCGTCTGTGTGTCGTACCAGTTCAGGAAATGCCCGCGATGCCGCTGCATCCGGCCCAGCGTGGCGAGTGTGGCTTCGATCCGCGTCAGCAGCTCGGCCGTGTCGATCCAGCCGAACTGCCGCGCACATGCCGTGCTGAGCAGGTACAGGCCGATATTGGTTGGAGAGGTGCGGTGCGCCACCATGTCCATTGGCACGGTCTGCAGGTTGTCGGGCGGCAGGTGGTTCTCGCTGGCCACCACGCAGCGTTCGAACAGGCGCCAGGTGTCTCGCGCGACGCCCTCGAAGTAGGTGCGGTCGGCATCGCTGAGTGCCAGCTCTTCGTCGGCAGGGCGCGGCCGACTGACCCACCATGTCCACAGCGGAGAGGCTGCCCACACCAGGCACAGCGCCGTCGCCAGCCAGGGCGTCGGGGTGCCTACGGCGAACAGCCCGGCCAGCAGCACCAGCGCCAGCAGTGACTCGTGCCAGTGCTGGCGCCACAGCGCTGGCAGCGTGGTCTGCGCGCGTGCCTGCGCCGCCGCAGCGGTGGTCCATTGCAGCAGGTGACGGTGACTGATGGCCATGCGGTAAAGCGCACGCACGATCGCATCCGTTGCCAGCAGGGCCTGCGCCGTCAACTGCGCCAGCAGCCACGCACCACCCCACAAGGTGCGTCCCATGTCGGCGGCTGCAAGACGGTAGAAATGCCGCAGCGCGATGTCGTCGCGGCTCGGCGAGAACCCGGCCACTGCACCCATGAGCGGCCCGGCGGAAAAAGCCGCTGCCACCATGGCCAGTGCAACCCAGGGCGACACCACACCCGTGCCCAGCGTCAGCAGCAGCAAGGCCAGCGACATCGGCGCGACCAGCGAGCGGCGAAGGTTGTCGAACATCTTCCAGCGGTTGATGCCCCGCAGCCGCCAGCGCCCTGGATGCAACAGCGAGTCGAGCAGGAAGGGCAGCAACTGCCAGTCACCGCGTGTCCATCGGTGCACCCGCGAAGCCGCGACATCGGCGTGGAAGGGCGCATCCTCGATCAGCGTGACGTCGGTCACCGCAGCGCAGCGCGCCATCGAGCCTTCCAGCAGATCGTGGCTCAGAACCCGGCCTTCGGGCAGTCGGCCGGACAGCACGGCATGCATCGCCTGCACGTGCAGCAGGCCCTTGCCGGTGAATGTGCCCTCGCCAAACACATCCTGGTAGACCTCGGATGCGGCGGCGCTGTACGGGTCGATGCCGCATTGGCCAGCAAACAGGCCGTGGAAATGCGTGAAGTCCTTAGGCGAGGGCAGTGGCGTGACGATGCGCGGCTGCAAGATCGCATAGCCGCTGGTCACGGCCTTCTGGCTGGCATCGAGCTGCGGCTGGTTCAGCGGGTGTGCGGCGACGCCAACCAGCTCGTGCAGGCGCCCCGGCGGCAGCTGGGTGTCGCTGTCCAGCGTGACGATGTAGCGGGTGTCGGCCGCGATGCGCGAAGCAGTGCCCAGATCGATGAATGGGTACGCCGTGCTGCCGTCATCTCCGGCCGAGGACTTGGCCAGCATGGTGATCAACTGCTCGAGCTTGCCGCGTTTGCGCTCCCAGCCAATCCATCGCCGTTCGGTCTCGCTGTAGCGGCGCTCACGGTGCAGCACGATGAAACGAGGCGGCGCAGGGAGCGTCACCGTTGGCGCATCGAGTCCGGGTGAGAGGCAGTTGGGGTGGCGCGCGTTCAGTGCATCGATCTGTTGTCTGACATCGCCCAGCAGACCGGCATCGGTCGGCAATGTGGCGCTGTCGGCATCGGCCCAATCGGTCAGCAGCGCATACTGCACATGGCGTTCCGGATTGGCCAGATGGTGCAACTTCAGGCGGTGAACCAGCGCCTGGCTCGAGGGGGTATCGGTCAGCATCCCCGGTATCACCACCATCACCCGATGCTCGGGCGGAATGCCGCTGGCCAGCGCCAGCCGCGGCAGATGCACCGGTCGTGCCGACTCGCTGATCAGGCGGTTGATCACTGCCACCACGGCCTCAGACGCCGGGAACAGCATCAGCATGCTCGCCAGCACGGTCCAGCCCCAGTCGACTGTGGCATCGCCCAGTCCCGCCATGTGTCTCAGCAGCACCCACGCCACCAGGCCTGCGGTCATCGCCAGCAGCGAACCCAGGTAAATCGGCAAGGCCGTGCGGCGGGCCACAGCGCGCCAGGTTGCGGCACCGCGTTCATGCAGTCCGAGCGCGCGCACCAGGGCAGGTCGACCGGCGCCGGTCAGCCAGTAGCCCGCGACTGCGGTCGGGTGTCCGGCGGGCTGGACGTCAGGAGCGAGAGCCTCGGTCGCCTGCATCAGGCCCAGCAAAGTGTGGCCTACCGACACTTCGCTCAGGCCGCCCTGCAGTGCGAGCCGCTCGATCCCGTGCAGGGTCTGGTCGCGCGTCATCGCGTGCTCGGCCTCGAACACGGGTGAGGTCAGCATCAGGCGCATCAGCGTGCTGCTGCGCGCCACGATGTCGGGCCAGTCGGCGTCGCCGATGGCGCGCAGCGATGTCACCGCGTTGCTGACGCTCAGGTTGTCCGCCGTCTGGTCGGCGCGTTTCTGCGCCTGCATCAGCGCCGGATCGGGCAGCGCACGCCGCAGCCACTCGTGTTGCTCCGCACGATCGTCGGCGCGGTCGCTCGCGCGCTTGTGCAGCAGTGGTTCGGCGCCAGCGCCGGTCAGGTCTGCCTGACCACGCCCGTCCTGCATGCGCTGCGAAATCTGTCCCAGGAACACCCGGCCGACGCCACGGCTGTCCAGCAGTGCGAGCACTTGATCGAGCGTGTCGGCCGTCATGCTGTCGATTCGGTCGCAGCAGAGGTTGGCGACCTCGCGCGCCGCCTTGTTGGTGGCGATCCGTTCTGCCAGGCGGCGCAGGTTCTCGATGAGCACCACGCGCAGGGTTGTCGGCAACGCCCACATCTCGCCCAGGTTCAACTCGCGCGTCTCCTGGTAAGCGCTCAGGAACTGGATCAGCAACTCCTCGTCGAAGTCGCCATCGGTGTGCGCGACGAAGGCCCAAGCCACGCCATAGACGCGGGGCAGACCGGCCAGCGGCTCATCGATCAGGACCGGCAGCGCACGAAAGTAGCGTCGTGGCAGCCCTTCGTGGATCTCTTCGAGCTGCGCCTCGATCAGATGAAAGTTATCGAGCAGCCATTCGGCCGCCGGGCTGATGTCATGGCCGGTGCTGGCCTGCACACCAATGTAGCGGTGCGCCGCACGCAGCATTTGGATGTTGTTGCGCAGTCGTGGAAAGAAGCTGGCGCTCAACGAGCGCGAGCGCTTTGCGCGATGCGTTTCACCGAGGCTGCGCCCGTGTTGCGCAAAGCGCTGCAGGCCGAAGATTTCGGAGCGGATCGGGGGCTCGATGGCGCCCTGCGTCTGACTGAGGATGTCGCGCAACGCCTGTGGCGCGTCCGGAATCAGGCGCAGCAACTCGGCTGGCGACATGCCTTAAAAAATGAAAGAGCTCACACCAATCAGCAGCGCAGCCACCACCAGCGTCGTCACGATGCGGCTCGCCACGAAACCGTGCATGGCTTCAGCGGCGCACCGCGCTGCAAACATGCGCCCCGTCAGCGTCTTGCACGCGGCCATGTGCGCGCCCAGAGCCGACAGCTCTATCGGCGAGGTGTCGGCACTATCACCGAATGAAGCGGTGCTCCACTGCGGCATGGTGATGGGTGGTGTATGCATGGTGGACTCCGTCTGTGTCGCCGCAAAGCGGCCCAGAAAAGGGGGTGGGTCGGGTATGAATCAGCTGCGACCGGCCTCGGTAGCCGCCATCGCAACGGGTTTGCTCCATCGTAGAAACAAGCGCAGACCGCGTCTGTCGGACAGGGCCCCGAGCACCGTAGGACGTGTCCTAGTCGGCCCGGCCGGTCGGTGGGCTCGCACCGATCGCGCAACGCGACCATGACGGGCTTGCATCCACGGCGCGCGAGGGCCCCTGCGTCCCGAAGACGTGGTCCCAGATCTGGGTGGTCACACCGTAGCAGGCCGGTGGCACCTGATGGTGATGGACGGCATGCCAGTGCTTGCGCCGCTTCAACCACAGCCCGGCACCGTGCCAGTGGTGAGTGGCGTGATGGGTCACCGAATAGATACCGTACCCGCAGAGCAGGCCCAGCGTCAGCGCTCCGGCCACCCACTCGTTGAACACGGCCCACGCGGGCAGCGCCACCCCCGCTGCGAAGCACAGCGCGATCAGCACGGTCGGGGCATAGATCAGCGCCTTTGGCCTCTGGTGGTGCTGTGCGTGCCAGTCACGAAATGGTCGCAGGCCATGCAGCAGGAAGCGGTGCAGAACGTACTCGACGGCAGTCCATCCGAGCAGCCCGATCAGCGCGACGCACATCAGTTCCAGCCGCTCTTCGCGAGGGCTTGCACCGATCAGCCAGCCAGCGAGCCCCAGCATGGCCATGCCATGCAATGCAAAGTCGGCACGGTAGGCCGCCTTGCTGTGTTCAAGTGTCAGCAATCCCATGGCAATGGACGCTAGGGCAAGCCCTGTCGGGGGTCTGTTCGCAAGCGCACAGACGACCCGGCTTACGCTAGACGCACCGTCTCACCCGGAGCTCCTCATGCCGCAAAGCCCGACCGTCAACCGCCGCATCGTTCTCGCTGCCCGCCCCAGAGATGCGGTCGGCCCTGAACACTTCCGCCTCGAAGAATCTGCGGTGCCAGCCCCTGCCACGGGTCAGGTGCTGCTGCGCACGGTGTTCCTGTCGCTCGACCCGTACATGCGCGGACGAATGAACGACGCGCCGTCGTACGCAGCTTGCGTTCAACTGGGTGCGGTGATGACCGGTGGCGCGGTGTCGCAAGTCGTTGCATCCCAGCACAAGGAATTCCAGCCTGGCGACAAGGTGATGGGCTACACCGGCTGGCAGGACTACTCACTGTCTGACGGCAGTGGTCTGCAGAAGCTGCCCGCCGACATGGCTCATCCGTCGCTTGCGCTCGGCGTACTGGGCATGCCTGGCTTCACCGCCTACATGGGCCTGATGGACATCGGCCAGCCGAAGGCCGGCGAGACTGTGGTCGTGGCAGCCGCCAGCGGCGCGGTCGGTGCGGTGGTCGGGCAGATCGCGAAGCTTCAGGGCTGCCGCGTCGTGGGCATTGCAGGGGGCGCCGACAAGTGCCGCTTCGTCGTGGATGAACTCGGTTTCGACGCCTGCCTGGACCGACGGGCTGCGGACTTCCCGGACCAGCTCGCAGTGGCTTGTCCGCGCGGCATCGACGTCTACTTCGAGAACGTCGGCGGCGCTGTCTTCGATGCGGTGCTGCCGCTGCTCAACACCCATGCCCGCGTGCCGCTGTGCGGTCTGATCTCGCTTTACAGCGGTGGCGGCCCCACCACCACTGCCGATCGCCTGCCCGCACTCACTCGCACCCTGCTGGTCAAGCGCATCCGCATGCAGGGCTTCATCATCTTCGACTACGAAGGCCGGCAGGCGGAGTTCCTCGGGCCCATGCGGCAATGGCTGGCCGAAGGCAAGGTCAAGTTCCGCGAGGACATCGTCGAGGGCCTCGAGAACGCGCCGCAGGCCTTCATCGGCCTGTTGCAGGGCGAGAACTTCGGGAAGCTCGTCGTCCGCGTGGCTGGGGACTGAGCCGCGCGCCCGTCTCAAGGCTCATGCGCAGCGCTCGCTCGAGGTGCGATCAGTTGGGGCGCGCGAGTTGGGCTTGCACCCAGCGCAGCAGATCGGAAGCGGTCAACGCGCCCGATTGCCGTGCGGTCTCTCGTCCGCCCTGGTACAGGATCAGTGTCGGGATGCTGCGGATCTGGCTGCGCGCGCTGGCCGCCGGGTTGGCCTCGGTGTCGACCTTGACGAATCGAACCTGCGGCAGTTGCGCCGCCACCGTCGCGAAGTGCGGTGCCATCAGTTTGCAGGGCGCGCACCAGTCGGCCCAGAAGTCGACCACAACAGGCAACTCGGTGCCCGCGATGAAGCCCGGCAGACGGTCGTCGTCCAGGTCAACCGGCTGTGCGGCCATCAGCGCGCCCTTGCAACGGCCGCAGATAGGCTGATCACTCAGGCGGTCGTCGGGCACGCGGTTGGTGGTGCCGCAGGCGGGACAAATCAGGTTCATGCTTTCACGCTCCGGAGGGGGTTCGAAGCTGCCATTGGATCGCAATCTCGGCAAGCCTTCGATTTGGGGCCCCTCGGAGTGTCGTGTTTGGAAAGGCCCTGATTCCTGTCGCCCCACGCGTGGCTGGGCTGAGAAGGCCACCGATGCGGCCGGCATCGGCGTGTTCGTTGGCGCAGTGGCATGTGGGAACCGACTGACGCAGCGCTGAGGGCTTGTCCGACCCGGCCTCCCTTCCTGTCACTCAGCGTGAGGCCTAGTATCTATTTGGTGCGGCAGGTGGCCGTCAGACAGAGGAGCGCTGGATGGACAAGAACAAGGTTCCCGAATCGTTCGGCGTGTTCAAACCCGTCGGCCACGTGGTGATCACCTTCCGCACGGCGGGCGATCTGCAGGCGGCCGAAGTGGCGCTGCAAGATCAGGGCTTGGCTGCGTCCGAGATGGTCCGCTACACCCCGGCGGAGATGATTTCCCAGGTCGATGCCGAGGTAGAGCGAGCCAGCCCGCTGGCGTCCATCGGACAGGATCTGAACCTGATCAAGGCACACCGGGAACGGGCCCTGGAGGGCTGCAGTTTTCTCGTCGTGCATGCCCCCGAACAGGCGACTGTCGCCAAGGTGGACGCGGTGGCGAACAAGCTGAACGCAGTGGCTGCCCAGCGCTATGGGCGCTTTGTCACCGAAGAGTTGATCGATGACGCCGCCGGCAACCAGACCAACGAATCGCCGGACACCGGGCTCGACGAAGCTGCGGTGGCCGGTCGACGCTGACGATACCCTCGCGAAGCAAAGGAGTTCCATGATTCATTTCCATCGGTGGCTTGCCGCAGGCCTGATCTTCTTGTGCCACTTCGCGCAGGCCCATGAGACCGGCGAGTACGCCTTCGCTTTCGGCCAGCCTGGTGACGCGAAGAAGGTCAGCCGCACCGTCGAGATCACGATGAACGATGCGATGAGCTTCACGCCGTCCAGCGTCTCGGTTAGGCGAAACGAGACCATCCGCTTCGTGCTGAAGAACGAAGGTCGGCTCAGGCACGAAATGGTGCTGGGCAGGATCAGCGACCTGAAAAAGCACGCGGCGCTGATGATCAAGTTCCCTGACATGCAGCACAGCGATCCCAATCAGGCCAGCGTGGAGCCCGGCCAGACGGGCGAGCTGGTCTGGCGCTTCACCCGGTCCGGCCGCGTCGATTTCGCCTGCCTGCAGCCAGGGCACTACGACGCGGGCATGAAGGGGCAGGTTGTGGTCGGCCAGCGCGCACCTTGAACACTTTCGAGACTGGGGTGTCGCAAGCTGCGGTGGCGGCGGCCGATCCGCTGAAAGATCCGGTGTGCGGCATGGTGGTGACGCCCGCGTCGCCTCATTCATTCGAGCACGCAGGTCGGCAGTTCTATTTCTGCTGCGCAGGCTGCAAGACGAAATTCGCAGCCGACCCACAACGCTTTCTGCATCCGGCCGCCGCGCCCGCCGCGGCCGAGCCACCGATCGAAGGTGCCATCTACACCTGCCCGATGCACCCCGAGGTGCGCGAGGATCGCCCGGCCGCCTGCCCGAAATGCGGCATGGCACTCGAACCCGAGATGCCGACGCTGGACGAGGGTGAGAACCCGGAGCTGACCGATTTCAGGCGCCGCTTCGTCTGGACGCTGCCGCTGACGTTGGCGGTCTTCGTGCTCGCGATGGGTGGTCATCGTTTCAACGTTTTCAGCGGGAGCACACAAAGCTGGATCGAGTTGCTGCTGACGCTGCCGGTCGTGCTGTGGGCTGGTGCGCCTTTCTTCAAGCGTGGCGTGCAATCGGTCATCCACCGCAGCCCGAACATGTGGACCTTGATCGCCACCGGCACCTCGGCCGCATTTGCCTACAGCGTCGTCGCCACCGTTGCGCCCGGCCTCATCCCTGCTTCGTTTGCCTCGATGGGTCGCGTTCCGGTGTATTTCGAGGCGGCGGCGGTGATCATTTCGCTGACGTTGCTGGGCCAGCTGCTCGAGCTGAAGGCGCGCTCGCAGACCTCGGCGGCGATCAAGTCGCTGCTGGGCCTGGCGCCGAAGACCGCACGCCGCGTCGAGATTGACGGCAGCGAAGCCGATGTCTCGCTGGCGACGGTTCATGTCGGCGACATGCTGCGGGTGCGCCCTGGCGAGAAGGTCCCGGTCGATGGCGTGGTGCTGGAAGGCATCAGCGCCGTCGATGAATCGATGCTCACCGGGGAGCCGATGCCCGTCAGCAAACGCATCGGCGACACCCTGATCGGCGCCACGCTGAACACCACCGGTGCGCTGCTGATGAGCGCAGCCAAGGTGGGCTCGCAGACGGTGCTGGCCGGTATCGTGCAGATGGTGGTGCAGGCGCAGCGCTCGAAGGCGCCGATGCAGCGCATGGCCGACCGGGTGGCGGGCTATTTCGTTGTCACCGTGGTCGCCATCGCGGGCTTGACCTTCGTTGCCTGGGGTGTTTTCGGGCCCGAGCCGCGCTGGGTCTACGGCCTGATCAATGCGGTGGCCGTGTTGATCATCGCCTGCCCTTGTGCACTGGGGCTGGCTACGCCGATGTCGATCATGGTCGCCACTGGCCGCGCGGCGACGCAGGGCGTGCTGTTTCGCGACGCAGCGGCGATCGAGCGCTTGCGCGATGTCGACACGCTGATCGTCGACAAGACCGGCACGCTCACCGAAGGTCGACCGA
>CANHNO010000033.1 GCA_947462065.1 Burkholderiales bacterium
AGTACATAGCAGACGCCCTGCAGGTTGCTGCCGAGTTGCGCGGCCAGGCGGATGCGCTGCGCCTCGCCGCCGCTGAGCGTGGGCGCGGCACGGTCCAGCGTCAGATAGCCAAGGCCGACTTCTTCGAGGAACTCGAGCCGGCCGCGGATCTCGCTGACGACATCGCGTGCGATCTCGGCATCACGGCCGGTGAGTCTCAGCGACTCGACCCACTGTCGTGCGCCGGCCACCGACCACTGCGCGATCCAGGCAATCGAATGCCCTTCGAACGTGACCTTGCGGGAGGCTGGATTCAGCCGAGTGCCCGCGCAATCGGGGCAGGGCTCGTCGACCAGTCCTTCGGCTTCGCTCTCCTCGGATGGGAAGCTCTGTTCGCGGCCCTTGGCGTCGTCATCACGTACCGAGTCGTCGTAGACCTTGCGCTGCTCGCGGGTCAGCGCCAGCCCGGTACCAACACAGGTGGTGCACCAGCCGTGCTTGCTGTTGTAGCTGAACATGCGCGGGTCGAGTTCGGGGTAGCTGGTGCCGCAACTCGGGCAGGCGCGCTTGGTCGAGAACACCTTGATGCGGCCGATGCTTGCGGTGGACGAACCGGTGCGCATCGCTTCGGTCAGCCCGTTCAGCGGCGCCAGCAGGTGCATCACGCCCTTGCCGAGGTCGAGCGCCTTGGCCAAGGCCTCTCGCAGCTCGCCTTCGCGGTCGGCACTGACGACGAAGTCGGCGATCGGCAGCTCCAGCGTGTGCTCCTTGAAGCGATCCAGACGTGGCCACGGCTCGACCGGCAGGAATTCGCCATCGACGCGCAAGTGGGTGTGGCCGCGCGTCTTCGCCCATTTCGCGAGGTCGGTGTAGACGCCCTTGCGTGCCACCACCAGCGGTGCCAGCAGGCCCACGTGCTCGCCGCGGTGGTCACGCAACAGTTGCGCGGCGATGCTCTCGGCAGACTGTGGACGCACTTCGGCGCCGTCTTTCACGCAGTGCTGCAGGCCGAGCTTCACGTAAAGCAAGCGCAGGAAGTGCCACACCTCGGTGGTGGTCGCGACCGTGCTCTTGCGCCCGCCGCGGCTCAGCCGCTGCTCGATGGCCACGGTGGGCGGGATGCCATAGACCGCGTCGACCTCGGGCCGGCCTGCCGGCTGCACGATGCTGCGCGCGTAGGCGTTCAGGCTCTCGAGGTAGCGGCGCTGGCCCTCGTTGAACAGGATGTCGAACGCCAGCGTGCTCTTGCCCGAACCCGACACCCCGGTGACCACGGTGAACTGGCCGCGCGGGATGCTGACGTCGAGCGACTTCAGGTTGTGTTCGCGGGCATTGACGATGCGGATGGATTCGTCGACAACGGCCGGCTCGGTTCGAACGGCCTTGAGCAGCGTTTGCAGAGGCATGCCCTCTTCGACGCCCAATCCGCCCAGCCCCATCGCCCGGTCGTACTCGACCAGCGCGCGACCGGTGTGCGAGGTCGGATGCCGCTTCACATCGGCGGGCGTTCCAGTGCACACCACCTGCCCGCCACCCTCGCCACCTTCGGGCCCGAGGTCGATCAGCCAGTCCGACGCATTGATCACATCGAGGTTGTGCTCGATCACGATGAGTGAATGGCCCGCATCCAGCAGCTTGCGGAAGGCGCGCATCAACTTCGCGATGTCGTCGAAGTGCAGGCCGGTGGTCGGCTCGTCGAACATGAAGAGCGTGCCCTTCTTGGCCACCGGCTGGCGGCTCGCAGTCGCGCTGTTTGCCGACTCGGCGAGGAAGGCTGCCAGCTTGAGCCGCTGTGCTTCCCCGCCACTCAGCGTGGGCACCGGCTGGCCGAGCTTCACGTACTCGAGGCCGACATCAACGATGGGCTGCAGCACGCGCAGCACCTCGCGGTCGCTGGCAAACAGCCGCACCGCTTCGCTCACCGTCAGGTCGAGCACGTCGGCCACCGACAGGTCGCGGACCACTTCGCCGGCGTCTTTGGAAACAGGCAAGCGGCGATCGATCTTGACTTCGAGCAGCTCGCGCCGAAATCGCCGGCCGTCGCAGTCGGGGCAACGCAGGTACACATCGCTCAGGAACTGCATCTCGACGTGCTCGAAGCCCGAGCCGCCGCATGTCGGGCAGCGTCCATCGCCTGCGTTGAAGCTGAACATGCCGGGCCCGTAGCCGCGCTGCTGCGCCAGTGGCGATGCGGCAAAGAGCTTGCGGATTTCATCGAACGCACCGACGTAGCTGGCGGGGTTCGATCGCGCGGTCTTGCCGATCGGCGACTGGTCGACGAAGACCACGTCGCCCAGCCAGTCGGCGCCGAGCACACGGTCGTGTACGCCGGGTGTGTCGCTTGCCTTGCCGAAGTGGCGAGCAAGGGCCGGGTACAGCACGTCCTGGATCAAGGTCGATTTGCCGGAGCCGGACACACCGGTGACGGTGACCAGGTGCTGCAGCGGGAACTCGACACTCACGTTGCGCAGGTTGTGGTCGCGTGCGCCTTCGACGATCAGCTTGGGCGTTGCCGCGGTGACGAGGCGGGTGAAGCCGCTGCCAATGTGCTTGCGCCCGCCGAGGTACGCACCGGTCAGCGTGTCGGCGTTTCGGATGGTCTCGGGTGTGCCGTCGAAGACGATCTGTCCGCCGCGCTCGCCGGGGCCGGGACCCATGTCGATCAGCCGGTCTGCAGCCAGCATCACGGCTGGGTCGTGCTCCACCACCACCAGCGTGTTGCCGGCGTCGCGCAGGCGGTGCATCGCCTCGATGATGCGGTTCATGTCGCGCGGGTGCAGGCCGATGCTCGGCTCGTCGAGCACGAACATCGTGTTGACCAGCGAGGTGCCGAGCGCGGTCGTCAGGTTGATGCGCTGCACTTCGCCGCCGCTCAGCGTGCGGCTCTGCCGGTCCAGCGTCAGGTAGCCGAGGCCGACATCGCAGAGGTACTTCAGCCGCGTGCGGATCTCGTCGACAAGCAGCTTCAGTGCGTCGTCGAGCATCGTGCTGGGGAGGCTCAGCCCATCGAAGAAGCGACGGATGCGCTCGATCGGCAACAGCATCAGGTCGTGCACCGTCAGGCCAGGCAATGCTTCCAGCTGCGCGCGCGACCAGTCCACGCCATTCGGCAGCGAGCGAAGCGCTGGTGCCATCACTGTATCGGCATCGGCCTTCGTGCCCAGCCGCCACAGCAGCGATTCGGTCTTCAGCCGCGCGCCCCCGCAGGTGCCACACGGGGTGTAGCTGCGGTACTTCGACAAGAGCACGCGGATGTGCATCTTGTAGGCCTTGCTCTCCAGGTACTCGAAGAAGCGCTTGACGCCGTACCACTGCTTGTTCCAGTTGCCTTTCCACTGCGGCGAGCCATTGATGATGAAGTCGCGCTGCGCTTCGTTGAGTTGTGACCACGGTGTGTCGCGCGGGATGCCGGCCTCGCCGGCGTACTTCAGCATGTCCTCGTGCGCATCCTTCCAGGCCGGGGTCATCAGGGTCTTGACCGCACCCGAGCGCAGCGTCTTGCGGTGGTCGGGAATCACCAGGTCGTAGTCGACGCCGATCACGCGGCCGAAGCCGCGGCAGGTGTCACATGCGCCCATCGCCGAGTTGAAGCTGAACAGCGCCGGCTGCGGATCGGTGTAGCGCAGGTCGCTGTCGGGGCAGTGCAGGCCGGTGGAGAAACGCCAGATGGATGACGACCCCCAGGCCGCCGTTTCACGGCGCCCGTCCCCCGAGGGGAGCAAGGAATCTTGGGACGGCCCGGCGATTCCTTCGGCTCGCACATCAGCCAGCACGTAGACATTGAGGCGACCGCCGCCGCGCTTCAGCGCCATCTCGATCGCCTCGACGGCACGCACCTTTTCAGTGCCCTGGATGCGGAATCGATCGGCCACCACGTCGAGCAGCTTCCGTGGCCCCGTCGGCGTCGCGACCTCGCGTTCCGCCTGCACGCGGGTGAAGCCGCTGGCCGACAGCCATTGCTCAATCTCTTCCGGAGTCGACACCGCTGGCAGTTCGACCGGGAAGGTCAGCACGATCCGGGGATCGTTGTCTGCCGTCCTGGCCATCAGTTCCGCGTAGATCGTCTCCGGCGTGTCGTGTCGCACGCGCTGTGAGGTCTGCCGGTCGAAAAGGTCGGCGGCGCGGGCATAGAGCAGCTTCAAGTGGTCATTCAGCTCGGTCATCGTGCCGACCGTGGAACGCGACGTGCGAACCGGGTTGGTCTGGTCGATCGCGATCGCGGGCGGCACGCCATCGACCCGGTCGACGGCAGGGCGGTCCATGCGGTCGAGGAACTGGCGCGCATAGGCGCTGAAGGTCTCGACGTAGCGCCGCTGGCCCTCGGCGTACAGCGTGTCGAACACCAGGCTGGACTTGCCTGAACCGCTGGGCCCGGTGACCACGGTCATCTCGCCGGTGCGGATGTCGAGGTCCAGGTTCTTCAGGTTGTGCTGGCGGGCGCCGCGGATCCGGATCAGACCCGTGGCAGGGCGTTGGACACCTGAGGACATGGCGGTAATTCCTGGCTGCAAACACAGCGAAGCGGGGGATTCTAGAAGTCGGGCGACCCTGGGTGCAGATGCGGGGATCTACAGCGACGGCAGAGCTTGTTACCTTGTTGTTGCACATCCGGTCGGAACAAATCCCCATCTGATGGCACAACCTGCATACCGGGAGAAACCCTGGCATCGATTGAACCCGAGACGAACCTCATGACTGATCTGGCTGACTTTCCCAACGATGGTGCGCGTGCCGGTGCCGGCGCTCGCACTCGCCGGGAGCCCGCCCACATCGACGAGGCGGACCGCCTCCGGCGCCAGATGCTGGTCAGCGACGGCGTGCATTGGGAACTGCATCTGATCACTGGTCTTTGGTGGTGCGCGCCCGACCTCCATCGGCTGCTGGGGCTGTCCCGCGTTGGGCATGCGGGCTCACCTTTCGACTTCTGTGTCGACGAAGACCGGCCGCGCATCGACGAGGCCTGCGCACACGCCATCGACCAGAACAGCGGCTTCACTCTGGACCTCAGGCTGAGCGACGGGGACGGCCACTTCCGCTGGTGGTGTTGTACCGCTCGCGTGCTGTCGGGTGTCAGTGGTGTGCCCGAATACCTCTCGGGCCTGCTGCGCGAAGTGCATGCCGACAGGCAGGCGTTGCTGAGCCTGGAAGCTTCAGCGTCGCGCTGTGAACGTGCCATGGACGCGACCGCTGAGGTGCACTTCGAGCACACCGTCGGGGCTGAGTTGTTTTTCATCAGCGACCGCATCTGCACGCTGCTCGGCTATCCGAAAAGCACACCCGCACCGGCACGCGAGGTGTATTTCAGCTGGGTGCATCCAGAGGACCGCGGGCTGCTGCAGGAGGACATCGCCGCGGCAAGTGCTGCCCCAGGCTTCTGGGAGTCGGTGTATCGGCTGCGCCACCGCGATGGCGGATATCGCTGGGTGCGCGCGCGCGGACGCACTGACGTCGACCGCCAGGGCCTTTTGCGCATGACCGGGTTGCTCACCGACACGCATGAGCAGACGCTGCTGCGCCGAGATATTGAGGAACAGCGCCAGCACCTCGAGGCGATGGTCGAGGAGCGCACGACACGACTCGAAACCGCGCTGGCCGAAGCGCAACGCCAACGCGAACAGGCTGAGCGTGCGAACGAATCGAAGTCGATCTTCCTGGCGCACATGAGCCACGAGATCCGAACGCCGCTGAATGGCGTGCTGGGGTTGAATGAGCTGGCGTTGCAGGAGGCCAGCAGCACCCAGCAGAAGCGTCACCTGAAGCTGGCCTTGCAGTCGGGGCGCAACCTGCTGGGCATCATCAACGATGTGCTGGACTTCTCGCGCCTGTCGGCCGGCATGCTGCCGCCCGTTGATGAGCCGTTTGATCTCTGTGACACGCTGGCCGAGGCCATGCGGGTGATCATGCCGACGGTACGCACGAAGAACCTCGGGCTGATCTACGACCACATCGGTGCGATCAGCCATGTGATCGGTGATGCGCAACGTGTGCAGCAGATCGTTTCCAACCTGCTGTCGAACGCGGTGAAGTACACCGAGCAGGGGCACATTGAGCTGGTCACCCACGTGCATGAAGTGGCGCCGGGTCAATGCCTTGCCCGCATCTCGGTGCGCGATACCGGCTGCGGCATGAGTGCCGACGTCGCCGCTCGCGTTTTCCAGCCCTTTGTGCAAGGTGACGCCAGCCTCGCGCGTCGTCATGGCGGAACCGGCTTGGGCCTGTCGATTGCGCTCGGCCTCGCAGAGTCGGTGGGCGGTTCGCTGGCGCTGGAAAGTACCCCCGGCCGGGGATCTTGTTTCACCCTCGAATTGCCGCTGCGAGTGCAAGCCGGCCACCAACCCGGTAGCGGTTGGCCGCCGACGGGCCTTGCCTGGCTGCTGCACAGTCGTCTGGTGCCAGCGCAGGCCATTCAACGGCGACTGCAGCGGATGGGTTGGGGCTGCGACATCCAGGGCAGCGCGACCGAACTGATCGAGCATGCGCACCGTGCCCAGGAGGCGCCGGACCTGCTGCTCCTGAGCGAATCTGCCATCGATGCCAGCACTGACCTGGCCCTGCTGCGGCGCGTGCTGCCGCACACCAACATCGTTTTGCTCGTCCGGCCTGACTGGAACGAGCCGCCCGTCGAGGCGGCCGCGCGGCTGGCGCAGATGCCACTCATCTTCATGCCGGTCACGCCTGCCGCGCTGCTGGATTTGCTGTGCATGACGGGTCCGCAGACCGACCACATCGTCTCCGGCTACAGCTCGCTGTCGGGCATGCCCATGCCTGTCGATGCCGATGAGGCCTCGGATGTGCTGGTGGTCGAGGACAACATGGTGAACCAGGTCATCGTCTGCGAAATGATTGAGGTGCTCGGCCTGCGCAGTCGCCTTGCGGAAGATGGAGACAGCGCTGTGCGAGCCTGCCGAGATCGCCCACCGGCACTGGTGTTGATGGACCTTCAGATGCCCGGCGTTGATGGGTTGGAGGCGACTCGCCAACTGCGCGCAATGCAGCAGCGCGGCACCCTGCCTGCTTTCCCGATCGTCGCGCTCACGGCCCATGCCACCCCCCAGGACCGCGACAGCTGCGCAGCCGCGGGCATGGTTGGCTACCTCACCAAGCCAGTCGCGATGGCCGATCTGCGTAATGAGCTTTCACGCTGGCTGCGCAGCCCTTGAACTGATCGGGGCATCGAAAAACGGGTCGGCGCTCGACGCGCCAAAGTGTCTTCAAAGGCCGTTCTCGGTGTCGGTCCTACCCCCTCAAATGGAGGGGGTCGATTACCCGCATTTCGATTACCTATTGTCACCAATGAAGGCCTACGCCCCTCAGGTCGCGTGAGAAAATCACGACGCGGATGTTTAGTTACTCAACGAGTTCACCGCGTCGATGTGTAGGTCTTGTCTGACACCGTTCATACATCTGTTGAGGGTCTCCCGCTGTGCTTAGCAACACCCTGATCGGCACGCCCTTCGAGGCCCACTTGCCCCTGCGATCGCTGCTGCAGGACGAATCCGAAAGCGACGATTTGCACCGTTGCGAAGTCGGACGCAGGCTGTATCGGATACGCAGTGCTGACTCCGATGGGCTACGCAGTTCAGCCAGCGTACTGATCAATCGGATGTATGCCACCCGTGGCTACGCCAGCCGGCCGTTGCCAGACCCGTCGTTGCCCACCCGCATCACCCTGGTGGCCAGCGACCACGAGTCCACCGTCGCCACGATCACCGTTGGCTTCGATTCTTTCGATGGCTTGCATGTAGACGCCCTGTTTTCCCAAGAGGTCGATACGCTCAGGCAAGCTGGCCGCCAAGTATGCGAGTTCACCACCTTGGCGATGGATCAGTTGGTCCGTTCGCGCCGGGTGCTGGCATCCCTGTTCAATGTGGCATATGTCTACGCACACCGTGTGATGGGTTTCGATACGCTGCTGATTGAAGTCAACCCGCGTCATGTCATGTACTACCAGCGGATGCTGGGCTTTCAGGTCATGGCTCCGCAGCGCCACAGCCCACGCGTCGGTGCCCCTGCTGTTTTGCTGGGTATCAACTTCTCCTACATCCGCGAACAAGGTGAGCGATTCGCAGGCCTCTCGCGTGCGAGCAACGAGCGATCCCTTTACCCCGACTGGTTTTCGCCGCTGGAAGAGGAAGCCATCCTGCGGCGACTCACGCGGACAAAAGTGTCGGCAGCGCCTGTCGCTCTCCATCGGTACGAGCCTTTGCGCCTGCTTCAGGCCTGAGCGTTGTAGGCGTCAGGTTCGTTCTGATTCCGATTGGCGTCGCTGACAGAGTGCGCCAATGTCAGTAACCGGGCTCGGCGGTTGAACACGGTCAGTCGTTGATTTCGTCATTCAGGTCCTCGGCCACGGCCAGCACACGTGCGTCGTGGACCGCGGCAGCGATCGCTGGCCCGCGCAAGCCCAGGGTGGCCGCCCGGGTGGCTGCCGCCCCTGCGTCGACGGCCGCCGCGCGCGACCGTGCCACGCGCCATTGAGCGAACGCTGCGGCCTGCGAACGCTTCGAGTTGCGGTGCTGGGCACGCGCCATGCACTCGCAGGTCTGAAGCGTCAGTTCGAAGCGCTCGGGCCGACGCCAGGCGTCGCATCGGTCAAGCAACTGCACCGTTTGTTCGGCGTTCATCGCGTGACCCAGGCGCAGCGTCTCGTACTCGCGTCCCACCAACTCCGCGACCTCCCGACAGTCGGCTGGAACGCGCCAACGTTCACAGAGCCTTTGCAGCGCGCCAGGGGTGGCGCTGGCCTTTGCCGCACAAGCGACCGAGCTGAGTGGATGGCCAACGACTGCAAAGCGCGCCGGCAGCGGCAGTCCCGACTCGGCGGCCAGATCGATGGCCTGACGCCACTGGATCGCTCGAGACTCTGCGGATGACCACTCTGCGTTGATCTCCGGCAGCAGCCGGGCCAGCGCGCCGCAGTCGTGCAGCACATCGAACATGCGCGAAGGCTGCAATTCCATCAGGCCGCGCGACAGTTCCTGCCACACCCGTTCGGCAACCAGGGCGTCGACCTCGCCGGCGTTCACCATCTCCTGCATCAGCGCGCGAGTTTCGGGCGCGACCTCGAAATCTACAAAGCGTGCTGCGAAACGCGCGGCTCTCAGGATGCGGACTGGATCTTCTGCGAAGGCAGGCGACACATGGCGCAGCAGTCTGGCTTCTAGATCGTGTTGCCCGCCATAGGGGTCGATGACCACACCTGCGTCGTCCTGTGCCATGGCGTTGATCGTCAGGTCCCGGCGCCGAAGATCTTCCTCCAACGTGACGCTGGGATCGGCGTGAAACACAAAGCCGTGGTAGCCGGGCGCTGTCTTGCGCTCGGTGCGGGCGAGCGCGTACTCCTGCTTGGTGACCGGGTGCAAAAACACCGGGAAGTCACGGCCCACCGGCAGATATCCCATGGAAAGCATGACTTCGGGCGTCGCGCCGGTGACGACCCAGTCGACGTCGCTGCCGGAGCACCCGAGCAGCGTGTCCCGCACCGCACCGCCGACTTTCCAGACTTTCATCGATGACCCGTCAGGCAGGCCGCGCCACTCAGCGACCGTGCGCGCCGGCCCGCAGCGAGTCAAGTCGCGCCGCGCCGGCGCGATGCTGCAGCACAGGCGCCATGATCCCCTCCATCGCGGTGGGCTGGATGCCAAAGGCTTCCAGGCCGGGAAGGTCTCCGCTGAGCACATTCGGCACGCGCATCGAATCGAGGTTGTCGGCGGACATCAGCGGCGCACCCGGTAGCCAGCCCATCACCGTGGCCTGCAGCCGGGCAACGCCGTTGGGCAGCGGAATGACCGGACGCTCACAGCCGGCACAGCGGCCGGCAAACCGAACCAGCTCTTCCAGCGTGTAGATCGTCGGCCCGCCGCATTCGACCGTCTGGCCAATCGACGTCGGCTCGTCGAGCGCGCTGACGATGGCTGCTGCCACATCTTCGACCCATACCGGCTGGAAGCGGGCCGTGGCGCCGGCCAGCGGCATCACCGGTGCCACCGATTGCAGGCGGGCGAAGAGGTTCAGGAACTGGTCTTGGGCACCAAAGATGACCGAGGGCCTCAGCAGCGTCAGGTCGAGACCCGCTGCGCGCAACACTGCTTCGCCTGCGGCCTTGGATCGCAGGTAGTGCGACGGGGCATTGGCGCTTGCACCCAGCGCGCTGACATGCACGATGCGCTTCACGCCACTGACCTGACAGGCGGCGACCAGTTGCCGCGGCAGATCGACATGAGCGCGCTGGAATTCGGCTGGGCTGCCGTGGAGGATCGCGATCAGGTTGATCACCGCATCGCAGCCGGCCAGCAGGCGCACTAGCTCGACCTCGCTGTGGACGTCGGCCTGGACCAGCTCGACGGTCGGCAGCGTTCGCAGGTGCTGTGCGCGCTGCGGGCGACGGCTCGGCACGACGATGCGGCCGCCGGCACCGCCTGATCGTTCAACGAGCTTCTCGCAGACGCTGCGTCCGACAAAGCCACTGCCACCCAACACCAGAATGTTCGACACGGATTGCTTGACCTCAAGTTGCGATGGCGTCATCGACAGATGGAAGGGACTTGATTCTGCGCGGTCATGGCAGGTCCCTGTCTGCACTGGCCATCGCAGGATCACGCGGGCCGATCGACTCGCCCAGCCTGGCCGAGAGCGAGACCGTCTCGTTGCCCAGCAAGGCCGCGTAGTAGGCGGCGTTCGACAGCACTTTCTTGACGTAGTCCCGCGTTTCGGTGAACGGAATGTTCTCGGCCCAGGTGGCCGGGTCCAGCGACGGGCCTTCGCGCCAGCGGCGCGAGCGGCTGGGGCCGGCGTTGTAGGCCGCGGCGGCCAGGGGCTGAGAGCCGGCGAAGTCGTCGAGCACCAGCTTCAGATATCCGGTGCCCAAGGCAAGATTGAGGTCGCGGTCCGTAATGCGATCGTGGCTGTAGTCCAGGCCGATCTTGCGTGCCGTCCAGCGCGCGGTGGCTGGCATCACCTGCATCAGGCCCGATGCACCCACGCCAGAGCGTGCGTCGACGATGAACCGTGACTCCTGCCGGATCAGCCCGTAGACATAGGCCGCATCCAGCCCGATGGTCTTGCTGCGCGCCAGCACCTGGTCTCGAAACGGTGTCGGGAATCGCTGCTGCATGTCGACCACATTGCGCGTGCGCTCGCTGGTGTTGATGCAGCGGTCCCAGATCTCTCGGTCGCAGGCCAGTTGCGCAGCAGCCAGCAGGTCGCGGTCGTTCATGCCCCGCAGACTGAAATTCCATTCGCGCACACCCTCGCTGCGCAGTCCGATCGCAATCAGTTGCAGAGCACGGGTGAGCCCGGGATCGCGTGCGGCGGTGTCGCGCTCGGCGGCCGTCAATGCCTGTGGGCGAGGCGGCAGCGACACGGTCAGGCCCAGTCTTTCACTGGCCAGCGTGCCGTAGAAGTGCCATTGGCCGGCGATGCTGGCGAGCATCTCGCGCGCCTGCGTGCGCAGCGCGTCCCCATCTTGCGAGTCCACCGCGAGCGCTTGCAGCCCCCGGGCCTTCCAGTACACCCAAGCGGGATCACGCTGTTCTGCCGGGCTCATCGCGTTGATGCCCTGGATCACCTGCTGCCAGCGGCCTGCGCCCTGGTTGGCGCGTAGCGCGGCGCGTACCTTCCAGGCGAAGGTGTCGTCGGACCAGGGGTTGTCCACCGCGTCGTTGGCGTCGAGGCGATCGGCGCGTTGGAACTGATCGGGTGCGTCGCTCGACAGGCGTTGTGCAGATTGCCTGGCGGTCGCCGCCCAGGCCCACGCGGCCAAGTCGGCGGGCAACGCGCGTTCCCAGCGCTTGGAGAGCGCGTCAGCGGCCCCATCGGGGTCGGTGGCGGCCAGCCTTGCCAGTGCCAGCGTCGTCAGCTCGGCATGGCTACGCCTGCCAGTTCGCGCCTTCTGCGCCAGGAAGCGTGCCGGCGCATCGATCAGCGCTTGCACGGCCTTGTCGGATTTCGAGTCGTTGGTGCCCATCGCGAGGGCAACCGCCTGAACCACGGCGCGCGGGCGGTTGATTTCCATCGCGAGCCGTGCCTTGCGCCATGCGTCGGCGGGCTTGAATACGCCGGCAGCCAGTAGCGTGCGAGCCAGCAGCGCGCAGCCGTCGTCTGCATCGCGCTGAGCGGCCCACGCGCTGCGCGCGACATCGCGTACGCCCCGGCCCGCCAGGTGGTCGGTGATCAACGCGTAGCAGCTGACTTCGCGATCGTCGTTCAGCTTGAAGCGGGGGAAGTCGACGACAAAATTTGCCCAGTCGCGGCGGCGCCCCAGCTCCAGCAACCAGTCGTTGCGCAGCCTGTCTTCGACGTAGCTGCCGCTCCAGCGGCGGTAGAAAGCGTCGAGGTCGGCCTGCTGCAGCTCGGACAGTCGAAGGTTGGCATCCCAGTAGTCGACCCACATCGCGAGAGGATGCTGCGCGGCGGCGGTCGCATCTCGCAGCGCGGCCAGCCGCACGCGGTCGCGCTTGCGGAAGGCATCTCGGGCTTCGAGCAGCGGATCGGTGGCGATGCTGTAGGCCGACACCAGCGATGGCGCTGGCGCCGAACTGGCGAACGCCACCGTGCTGGCCAGCACGCCCAGCAGCGCGAGCGCCGGCCAGAGCGAACCCGGCCTCCAGCGACGGCCGTCACCGCCGCGTGCGGTAAAACCGGCTGACACCGGTGACGACCACTTCCACCCAACCCATCCACTCATGTCCGACACCTCGATCGATTCGATCAGCGCATTCCGCGCAGCGCAACGTGCGCGCTTGCTTACGGCTCGCGCCGCCTTGGTGGCCGACTCGGCCCTGCAATTGCAATTCGCAACCCATCTTATGTCGGTGTTGCGTCAGCTCATGCCTGAGAGACTCGGGATTTACAGCGCAGTTCGATCTGAATTCGATGCAGCAGCGATTTGTGTCGCTGAGGCTGAGCTGGCAGACATACCCTTTGCGCTGCCGTTCTCCTCGCTTGAGCCCCGTCGGATGGAGTTTCGGCACTGGGACCGCCAGCCGCTGACCAGCCTTGACGAATGTCGGATCTTGACCTCTGATGGCCCCGTGGTCGTGCCCGACGTGGTGCTGGCGCCCTGCGTGGGGTATACCGCCTCCGGCTGGCGGCTGGGCTATGGCGGAGGCTATTTCGACCGGTGGATGACGGAACACCCCCACGCTACCGTGGTCGGCGTGGCCTGGTCCGTGGGCGAGATCGACGAAGCCCTCTGGCATGCGCAGACGCACGACCGGGCGCTCGCCTGTGTGGTCACGGAACGGGGGGTGGTCTGAGCGACCGTTGCCGCCTGCATTCCCACGCTGGCGCCTGGGCCGTGCGCGCATCACGTCTGCCTCTTGCACAATCGAGCCATGAGTAAAACCGATGTTTCCGAACCGACCGCCCCTGATGAACGCGCGGCCCAGCGCACCAAACTGATCGCCGCCCGCCAGGCCCTGCCCGACCGCCTGGAGCGTGCGGTGCAGTTGCAAAGCGTGCTCCGTGTCTGGCTGGTGCGACGCGACGAGAAGACCATTGGCGGCTACTGGCCGATCAAGGGCGAGTTCGATCCGCTGCCTGCACTGTACCGATGGAGCGAGGGCGATGAGGCGCGGCGCATCGGATTGCCGGTGGTCGACAAGACTGCCGGCGAACTGAGCTTCCATGTCTGGTTCCCCGGCTGCCCGATGGAACGCGATGCCTATGACATTCCGAAGCCCAACGGCACTGAGACCTTCGTGCCTCAGATGGTGCTGATGCCCTGTGTGGGATACGGTCCGGGAGGCGTGCGCCTGGGTTATGGCGGTGGCTTCTACGATCGAACCTTGGCTGCACTGGAGCCTCGCCCATACACCGTGGGCCTGTGCTACTCCAACGGCTTCCTGCCCTTCCTGCGCGCCCGCGCCGATGACCTGCCGTTGGATGCACTCCTGACCGACGACGGTGTCGTCTGGGAACGCTGACCGCCCCCGGGAGCACTGCATGGCTGTTGGCTGGCTCACTGCGCTGAAGGTCATCCCCTGGGCCGATGTCATCGAGGCCGCACCCGGGCTCGCAAAGAGCGCCAAGGGGTTTTTCAAGCGAACGCAGGAAGGGACGACTCCCGCTCCCGAAAGCGCTCCGGTGCCGCCGGCGACCGCTGCAGAGGGACTGTCGTTGGCGCAGGCGACGCAGCGCATCACCGTGCTTGAAGCCCGCCTGGCTCAGACCGCAGAGCGCCAGCAGGCCGCGGCAGCATTGATCGATTCGCTGGCATCGCAAAACGCCCGCCTTGTTGAGGCCGTTGATGCGCTCGACAAACGCTGCCAGCGCCTCAAGGTTGCGCTTTGCGTCGTTGCTCTGCTGGCGGTGGGCACGCTGATCTGGTTGGCTGCCATCGCACGCTGAGGCCGGCCACCATGCCGCCTTCAAGTGTGTTTTCAGTGGTCATTGAGCCGCAGGGCTTGCGGTTCGACGCTCTCAGTGGTGTCTCGTTGGTCGCGTCGGCCCGCGAAGCGGGGATCGTGTTGCCCACCTCCTGCCGCAACGGTACCTGCCGCGCCTGTCTGTGTCGTGTGCTCAGTGGCAGGGCACATCACCTGATCGAATGGCCGGGTCTCAGCGCGGAGGAAAAGCGTGAGGGCTGCATCCTGCCGTGTGTGGCCGCGCCGGAGTCGGCGCTGCGCATCGAGGTCCCGAAGGCGTTTCTCGCGCCGGTTCAGTCTCCGCTGGCGACCTGAGAGGTAACGCCCGGTCGATTCACTCGACCTTCAGCTTGGCCAGCGCCGCGTCCGCCGGGAGCGGCTGCAGCTTCAGATCGCGCAGCGCACGCACCACCAACGTAGCGATCATCAGGTTGCGGTGGGTCTTCGAGTCGGCCGGCACCACGGTCCAAGGCGCCCAATGCGTGCCGGTGGCCGAGATTGCGGCGGCATAGGCGGCCTGGTAAGCGTCCCACTGCTTGCGCACAGTGAGATCGCCGAGGCTGAATTTCCAATGCTTCGCCGGATCGTCGATGCGTTCCTGCAGGCGCACCCGCTGTTCGTCCTTCGAGATGTGCAACATGAACTTCAGCACCACGGTGCCGTTCTCGGTCAGCAGCCGCTCGAAGTCGTTGATCTGCGCGTAGCGCTGGGCTGTCTGCTCCTCGGTGATCCAGCCGTTGACCACCGGCACCAGCACGTCTTCGTAGTGGCTGCGGTTGAAGACGACGATCTCGCCCGCTCTCGGTACCTGCTGATGGATTCGCCACAGGTAGTCGTGAGCCAGCTCGTCCTCACTCGGGGCCTTCCAGCCAACTGCATGAACGCCCAGGGGCGTGGTGCTGCTGAACACGCCACGTATCGTGCCGTCCTTGCCGCTCGTGTCGAGGCCCTGCAACACCACCAGCATGCGCTGCTTGCGGTTGGCATAGAGCAGATTCTGCAACTCGTCGATTTCCAGCGCGAGGGCGATCAATGACGTCTTGTCCTGAGACTTGTCACCACTGGAAAACGGCTTGGCCGCAGGATCGACGCCCTTCAGATCGAAGAGCTTTCCCTTGCCTGCGCTGCTGTGGTGGTAGGCGGTCAGATCAATGTCGCGTTTGTCGAGGGTCGCAGACATGGCACGGGCGGCTTGCGGGCCGAGGGAAGCGGCAGGGTTCGATCCAGTGTAGTGCGCAGCTGGGTGAGGGTTTGCCGTCACAATCCCCGCCGATGAAACGCTTGCCCCGCACCGAGGATGGCTGGTCCCGTTTGACCCTGGGGCGCTCGGGGCTCGGGGGCTGCGCGTGAGCTTTCTCGCGGTCGACGTCGGCAACACGCGCCTGAAATGGGCGCTCTACAACGCGCCGCACCCCGGCGCGGATCTGCTGGCGCAGGGTGCCGTGTTCCTGGAAACGGTCGACCAGTTGGCCGATACGGACTGGAAGCCGCTGCCGAGCCCGTCGAGCATGCTGGGCTGTGTGGTGGCCAGCGAGGGTGTGAAGCGTCGCGTGTCGGAGCAGATCGAGGACCTGTGGCAGCTGGAGCCGAGCTGGGTGGTGTCCACCGCGCAGGCGGCCAGCGTTCGCAACGGCTACGACCACCCGAATCGCCTTGGCGTCGATCGCTGGGTGGCGCTGATCGCCGCACGTCAGCGGGTGCTGGCTGCAGGCCGACCGCGTGCGGCGCTGGTGGTGATGGTGGGCACTGCCGTGACCGTCGACGCACTCGACGCCGACGGCCTGTTCGTCGGCGGGCTGATCCTGCCCGGCTTCGGTCTGATGTTGCGCGCGTTGGAGATGGGCACGGCCGGGTTGAAGGCGCCGACCGGTGAGGTCGTCGACTTTCCCACGAATACCAGCGATGCGTTGATGAGCGGCGGCGCTCACGCGATTGCCGGCGCCATTGAACGGATGCACCGCCGGCTGCTGGCCCGTGCGGGGCATGCACCGTTGCTGTTGATGACCGGCGGTGCGGCCGTCAAACTGGCGACGATCACCGACCTGTTGTTCGAGACGGTCGACACGCTGCTCTTCGAAGGCTTGCTGACGCTGCAATCGCAGCGTGTCACGAGCTGACGTTCAACGCATGGCGCAGACTTCAAGCCCAGCCCCCGCGAGGACCGACCCATGAAGCAACTCCAGGACGCCTACATCGTCGCCGCCACCCGCACACCGGTTGGCCGATCGGGGCGCGGCATGTTCCGCCACATGCGCCCCGACGATCTGCTGGTTGCCGCCATTCAGGGCGCCCTGAATCAGGCGCCGACGCTGGATCCGAAGGCCATCGAGGATGCAGTCGTTGGCTGCGCGATGCCGGAAGGCGAGCAGGGCTTGAATGTGGCGCGACTCGGGGTGCTGCTGGCCGGACTGCCGAACACCGTCGGCGGTGTGACCATCAACCGCTTCTGCGCCTCGGGGCTGACGGCAATCCAGATGGCGGCCGATCGCATCCGCGTCGGTGAGGCGGACGTGATGATCGCCGGCGGCGTGGAAAGCATGAGCATGGTGTCGATGAGCGGCAACCGGCCGTCGTTCAATCCGGCCGTGTTCCTGCGCGACGAGAACCTTGGCATGGCCTACGGCATGGGCCTGACCGCGGAAAAGGTCGCCGAGCAATGGAAGGTCACACGCGAGGCACAGGACGAGTTCGCGCTGCAGTCGCATCTGAAGGCGCTGAAGGCGGTCGCCGCAGGCGAGTTCGGCGACGAGATCACGCCGGTCGAAGTGACCGAGCGCGCTCCGAACCTGCAGAGCGGTGAGGTGACGTTGAAGACGCGCACGGCCACCATCGACGAAGGCCCTCGCGCCGACACCACGCTCGAGGCGCTGGCCAAGCTGCGCCCCGTGTTTGCCGCGAAGGGCAGTGTGACGGCCGGTAACAGTTCGCAAACCAGCGACGGCGCCGCCTGCCTGATCCTGGCCAGCGACAAGGCGGTCAAGGTGCATGGGCTCAAGCCACTCGCGCGCTTTGTCAGCTTTGCCAATCGCGGCGTGCCACCGGAGATCATGGGCATCGGCCCGATCGAGGCGATCCCGGCTGCATTGCGCTATGCCGGTCTGCAACCAGGCGACTTGGGCTGGATCGAACTGAACGAAGCCTTCGCGGCTCAGGCGCTGGCCGTGCTGGGTACCCTCAAGCTCGACCCTGCGAAGGTCAATCCCCTGGGAGGTGCGATTGCGCTCGGCCACCCTCTGGGCGCCACCGGCGCCATCCGCGCGGCCACCGTGGTGCATGCGCTGCGCCGCCATAACCTGAAGTACGGCATGGTGACGATGTGCGTGGGTACGGGGCAGGGCGCTGCGGGCATCTTTGAACGGGTCTGACCAGAACATGAGCATCAAGACCGCCATCTTGAACGGCGTTGCCACGATCGAGATGGCGCGACCCCAGAAGAAGAACGCGCTGACCACCGAGATGTACGCCGCGATGGCCGTCGCGCTGAAGGCTGCTGATGCCGATGCGGCCGTGCGTGCGGTGCTGATCGTCGGCCAGCCGGGGGTGTTCACCTCGGGCAATGACATCGACGATTTCATGAACCGACCTCCCGCAACACGCGATGCGCCGGTGTTCGAGTTCATGCGCGCGCTGGTCGGCTGTGGAAAGCCAGTGGTTGCTGCGGTCACCGGTGCGGCGATCGGCATTGGCACGACGATGCTGCTGCACTGCGATCTGGTCTACGTGTCCGATGAGGCGCGGCTCGCGATGCCATTTGCCAGCCTGGGCCTGGTGCCGGAATTCGCATCCAGCCTGCTCATGCCGGCACTGGTCGGCCATGCGCAGGCGGCAGAAAAGCTGCTGCTCGGTGATCCGTTCACGGCTGAAGATGCGGTCGAGATGCGCATTGCCAACGCGGTGCTGCCGGCGGGTGAGGTGGTGCGGCATGCACGCCGCATGGCGGAGCGCTTCAACAGCCTCCCGCCGGGTGCAGTGCGCGAATCCAAGCGGCTGATGCGCCGCGCGAATCAGGCCGCCGTACTCGAAGCGATCGACGCCGAAGCCGAGGTGTTTCGCCAGCGCTTGTCGAGCCCCGAGGCGACCGAAGCGTTCAGTGCGTTCTTCCAGAAACGCAAGCCTGATTTCTCTGCCTTCGGCTGACCCCGATGTGAAAACGCCTCCTGACCCGCAGCCGGGCCAGAAGGCGTCGTCAAACGCAGGGATCGATCAGAACTGGAACTGCATCGCTGCGGTGAAGGAGTCCTGGTCGACCTTGGTGCTCAGACCGCCGCTGGACTTGAACTTCCGGTAGGTCGCGCTGATCTGGGCGTTGTAGCCGTCGATGATGTACAGCACGCCAACGTCATACGCCTTGGAGTCCACATCGTTGTCGGCATTGAAGCGCTGCCAGCGCACGAACGGCTGCACCTTGCCCCAGCCGACCGGCTGCTCGAAGACATAACCGGCACCAGCGGAGTACGCCTTGCCTTCTTCGCTCTGGATCAGGTTGTCTGTGTCGTAGTCGTAGTAGGCGGCTTCAAACGAGACGCCACCGTAGCCCTTGATCTTCTTTTCAAGCAGGAAGTCGATGTTGTAGGAGCCGTAGTCACCCTTGGCACCCGGCGTCGGGGTGACCGGATCGCCCGTCAACACGCCATTCTTCTGGTAGCGACCGGCAATCGCAATGGCCAGGATGTCCTTCGAGCCGAGGTAGTTGCCGGTGCCGTAGTAGCCAGGCTCCGCGTCCCAGAAGTCATACTGCAAGCGGCCCGAGTACATGAACGAGTCCTTGGAGCTGGTGCCAGCTGCCTTGGCCTGCGATTGCGTCAGCGCACCGATGCCGAAAGTGTGGCCTTCGGCCACGCCCAGCGCGTAGCTCAGCTTGCCATCGGCCACCTGGCCCCAGACCACCACGCCGTCATCGCGGCCGCGGAAGATGCCACCGTTGTAGCCATAGCGCGAGGCCACGCTTTGCCAGTAGCCACCGCCCAAGGAGTAGTAGGCGCCAGCCATGTTGGCTCGGTCACTGGGCGAGAGGACCCGCCCGACCCAGACATTGAATTCAGGCGCGATGGTGAACTTCACCACGGCGTCGAGCACCTTGATCGTGTCGCCATCCTTCTCGGTGTTGAAGAAGCCGCTGATGTACTTGTTCAACGAACCGCCGAGGAAGATACGGGCGCTGTCCAGGCTGAAGTCGGACGAGTAGTTCTTGTTGTTCGTTGCAGCATCCTCGACGGCGCTTCCACTGAAGCGCATGCCGAAGCCGATGCTGATCGACTTGTCTTCGCCAAAACTGACGGTGGCGCCAGCATGTGCATTCAATGAACACGCTGCCACTGCGGCGGCAAGCGCCAGCTTCTTCATGCTTTGCTCTGTACGCATCTCGTACCCCTTTTGATTTGAGTTGATCGAACTGGTCAATGCAGAAAACCTCGCGGTTACCTGACCAATCGAGAATGGGGGACGAGGCGGAGAGGCGATATACGTCGAATGGCTTACATGTTGTGGGAACGACGAAGCCGCGTTGGTGCGGTCTCGCACGACTTTGACGCACAGGGCATCGAATGCACCAGATCAGTCCTTGGGCACAGGGCGCGGCTTGCCGTCCTTGTCGATCGCCACGTAGGTCAGGCTGGCGTCGGTGACCTTGACCACATGCGGCTTCGCCGGATTGCGCTCGGCGTAAACCTCGACGTGCACCGTGATCGATGTGGTGCCGATGCGCTCGACGCGCGCGTAGAAGCTCAGCAGGTCGCCGACGCTGACCGGCTGCTTGAAGATGAAGCGGTTCACCGCCACGGTGGTCACGCGGCCGCGCGAGACGCGCGCCGGCAGCACCGAACCGGCGATATCCACCTGCGCCATGATCCAGCCGCCGAAGACGCCGCCGCTCATGTTGGTGTCGGCCGGCATCGGCATCACCCGCATCACCAGGTTCGAATCGGGAGGCAGCGCGAGCGGTGTGCCGAGTTGCGATGGGTCATCGCCAGAACCCCTGTTGCTGTCAGCCTCGTGCGCTGTCGTGTTCTGGGGCATATTGCGTGACCTGTGTTGGTGTGTCTGCGGTCCATTCTTCCATGCGGTTCTTTCCTTCGTCTGACTCATGCGCCCTGCCACGCTGACGCCGCCCGCGCCTGCGGATACCACCACCGGCGCCTCGCGTTCCGACTGGTCCACGCTGAAGAAGCTGCTGCCCTACGTCTGGCAGTGGCGCTACCGGGTGGCGCTGGCGCTGGCCTGCCTGATCGCGGCCAAGGTCGCCAATGTGGGCGTGCCGTTGGTGCTCAAGAGCCTGGTCGACGCGCTGGCGCTGAAGCCCGGCGACCCGCAGGCGGTGCTTGTGGTGCCGGTGGCATTGCTGATCGGCTACGGTTTGCTGCGGTTGTCGATCACGCTGTTCACCGAGCTGCGCGAATTCCTGTTCTACCCGGTGGCCGCACGCATCGCCCGCCGCATCGGGCTCGAGACCTTCGACCACCTGCTGTCGTTGAGCTTGCGCTTTCACCTCGAGCGGCAGACTGGCGGCGTGTCGCGCGACATCGATCGCGGCGCGCGTTCGATCCAGTCGCTGCTGAACTACCTGATCTACAACATCGTGCCGACGCTGGTCGAGATCACGCTGGTCATCAGCCTGCTGTCGGCCAAGTTCGACGGCTGGTTCGCTGTGATCACCTTTGGTGCGTTGCTGCTCTACATCGTCTTCACGGTCACCGTGACCGAGTGGCGCACCGCATTCCGGCGTGCGATGAACGAGCAGGATTCGAAAGCCAGCACCAAGGCCGTCGACGCGTTGATCAACTACGAGACGGTCAAGTACTTCAGCAACGAGAAATTCGAGCAGGCGCGCTACGACGAGAACCTG
>CANHNO010000034.1 GCA_947462065.1 Burkholderiales bacterium
CTGCGGGTGCTCGTTCTTGATGATCTCGAACAGCACATCGGGCTCCATGCGCTTGAGCGTCTCGATGCCCGACATGTCGACGGCCGACTCCAGCCGGCCCAGCAGGTCCGACGCCGCTTCCATGCCCAGCGCCTTGCCCAGCATGTTCTGCATGAACGAGTCGGTGTCAAACGCGACTTGGGCGTTGTTCGACGTGGTGTCGCGGAATTCGCGCAACACTTCGAGAACCAGATCGCGCGACAACGCTCGTACCACAGCCATCTTGGCCGACAGGCGTTGCACTTCGAAGGGCGACAGTTCGCGCAGCACATCCGCGGCCGCCTCGGCGCCGACGGCGAGCAGCACCACCGCCGACTTCGACGGGCCGTCCAGGTCGGAAGCGCTGTTGATCGATCCCTGGGCGCCCTTGACGCCCTCCTTCATCGCATCAGCCAATGACATCGGCTTGGACGCTACCGAGGCGCCGCTGGCGTCTTCGTCAGCCATGGTGAGTCCTTGTCATGCAGACACACAACCACGCCGTGCGTTGCCGCAACGGCGCAGCCGCCAATGGGTTTGATGAGCGGGTCATGTCAGGCGCCCGGTTTCTGCTCGCGCAGCCAGTCCTTGAAGACCGCGGCAACCACGGCCGCGTCACGGCTGACATAGTCCTTGGCATAGGCCAGCAGTTCTTCGTACTCGCGCTGCTTGTCCTCTTCCATGCGCTTGCGATCTTCTTCCTCGCGCCGCCGGTCTTCCTCGGCGCGCACGCGGGCCTCGTCTTCTGCCATCTGGCGCTCCTCGAGCTCCATCCGTCGCCGTTCCTTGTCGAGTTCCATCTCCAGCCGCCGCTTCTCGCGGGCCTGCGGTGACAGCATCGCCAGCTCCATCTTCATCTTCTCGTCGAACTGTTCGTCGAGCTGCTGCGCCTCGTCGGGGACTGTCACCGGCGGCGGATAGAGCAGTGGCTTGACCACCACCAGGAACACGATGCCCACGATCGCCAGCAGCAGGACCACCTTGAGCGTGGCCTTCACGACCTCGATCACACCGCCATCGCGCCAGAGCGGGACTTCTTCGGGCGGCTCGACGGTGAAGGGGATGTTGGACACACTGACCGAATCCCCACGCGCCTCGCTGTAGCCCATGGCATCGCGCACCATCTGGTTGATCTGCTTGAGCTCGTCCGGCGTGAAAGGCGTGGAAGTCGGCTTGCCACCCTTGTCCTGACCCTTCTTGTTGTTGACGATCACGGCCGCAGAGACGCGCTTGATGGAGCCGCGCGCACCCTTGATCAGCTGCACCGCCCGGTCGACCTCGTAATTGGTGGTCGATTCCTTGCGGGCCGTGTTCGTCACCTGTGCAGCCATGCCGGCGTTGACCGCAGGCGCCGCCGCAGCGCCTGCCCCCTGCTGTGTCGGCGGAAGGTTTTCGATGGGCGTTTGCGCGGGCTGCGGCGGCTGGTTGCTGAGCGCGCCGGGAATTCCGCCCGCAGTGTTGAGCGGGCTGGAGGACTCGACGCTTTGCTGACTGCGGATCGCGCTCTGGTCGGGTGGCGAATTCGGCTTGAAGGTTTCCTCGGCTCGTTCGATCTGGGTGAAGTCGATCTCCACCGAGACCTGGGCGCGCACGTTGTCGCGACCTGTCACTGGCTCGACGATGGCCGAGATGCGCCTGGCAATCGTCGACTCCGTCTCGGACACATACTTCAGCTGCGCCGCGTCGAGCCCCACCGCGCCTTGACGGCTCGGATTCGGCGAGAGCAGATTTCCATCGCTGTCCATCACCGTGACCGACTGCGGGCTCATCTGCGGCACCGACGAGCTCACCAGATTCGTCATCGCCGTGATCTGCGATTCATCGAGAAAACGGCCCGAGTGCAGCGCCAGCACCACCGACGCCGTCGGCCTCTGTTCATCTCGACTGAAGGCCGATCCCTTGGGGATGGCCAGATGCACCCTCGCCTGCTTGACCTGTGAGATGGACTGGATGGTCTTGGCGAGTTCGCCCTCGAGGCCGCGCTGGTAGTTGATCTGTTCGACAAACTGGCTGGTGCCCAGCCTCTGGTTTTCCAGCAACTCGAAGCCCACCGAGCCGTCCTTGGGCAGCCCCTGCCCTGCGAGCCGCAATCGGGACTCGTTCACCAGCGGACCGGGCACCATGATGGCGCCCCCACCTTCGGTGAATCGGTACGGAACATTCATCTGTTGCAGCGCCGCGATGATGGCCGCGCCATCGCGCTCGGCGACATTGGAGAAGAGGACCTTGTAGTCATCTCGGCTGCGGTCGCCCAGCAGCACAGCGATCAACACAGCAAGCACCAGCACCACCGAGGCGCCAAGAATCAGCCTCTGCAACATCCCCAGCGACTTGACGCGTTCGGACAAGGCGCGAGCCCTGCCGACCAACGTTGACAAGTCGGCTCCCGCCTTGCCAGAGGTAGCGCCCTGCGGAACAGTGCTGTCAGCCATAAATCCCAATCATCATTACTAAGTTATAACCGATTTACTCTGTTTAATTGTTATTAGAAGTAGAATTGCACTTCAAGCAATGCTCACAACCGTGACTTTTGTCTCCCCCGCCCCCTCCGTCTCGCACGCACCTGCGGTCGATACGCTGTCAGCTGCGCTGGCTGCGTTCGCTGAGCACACCTCGGAGCTCGCCGGACAGGACAAGGCACTGGAGCAGTCGGTGGATCGGCTACGTTCCGACCTGCAACACACGAAGACGCGCCTGCATGAAGAGGTCCGCCGGCGCACGCTCGCCGAAGCGCACCTGGGTTCGATGTTCTCGTCGGCCCCGTTCGGTCTGGTGTCGCTTCACAACGGACGGGTGGCCGCGCTCAATGGCGCAGCTGCGGCATTGCTGCCCTGGCTGGTAGTGAACACGGTGTGGGAGATGCCCACCGACTGGCGACGTCAGGGATGCAGCGACAACTACTTCACCGACCGTGGCGAGTCCGCCCGCTTGGTGAACGTGACCTGGTTGCCGGACGAAACGGACTCGTCGCGTCAGCTGATCCGCCTGGAAGACGTGACCGAGATGCTGCGTGAGCGCGAGAACGATGCCCGCCGTGATCGGCTAGCCGCCATGGGCCGCATGAGCGCCGAGCTTGCCCATCAGCTGCGCACACCGCTTTGCACAGCTACGCTGTATGCGGGTCAGCTGGGCGAGCTCGGCCTGGACGATGCGGAACGGGTGAGCATGGCGCAGCGACTGGTCGGGCAACTCGGTCAGCTGGACGCCCTCATAACGCGGATGTTGAGCTTTGTCCGCACGAGCGTACGCGCCAAGGAAGTCAGCGCCATCGAGCCTCTGGTTCGCGAGCAGTTGGCCTTGATCGTGCCGCAGATGGCCCAGAGCAGACTGCGTCTGGACGCCGATTGGCAGGCCCAGGGTTGTGAATTGGCCATGGACCGGCTGCAGATTGGCTCGGCTGTGCTGGCGCTGCTCGAGAACGCGCTGCAGCACGCGCCGCACAACAGCTTGATCAGCGTGCGTTGCCTGCACGCTGGACATCGGGTGGACATCGTCGTGGCCGATCAGGGGCCCGGCATCGCACCGGCCATTGCCTCCAGCCTGTTCGAGCCATTCGCCAGCGGCCGGGCCAACGGCACCGGCCTCGGCCTGGCGATGGCGCGTGCCGCGGCACATGCGCACCGCGGAGAGCTCACCCACAGCCCGTGCTCTCCCCAGGGCGCTGCCTTCACCTTGTCCCTGCCGGTTCTACCGGCCGTCTGAAGACCATGGACATGACCTCGACCGCAGCCACGCCAACGCCGACGGTGGGGCCGCACGTGCTGCTGATCGAGGACGATCCCGAACTGCGCGAGGCGCTCTTCTCGACCTTGCGCCGCGCCGGGTTCCGCGTCAGCCCGGCGGCCAGCGCCGAAGAGGGGCTCACGGTCTTGTCCGGTGCAGATGTCGACCTGGTCGTTTCCGATTTCAGGCTGCCCGGCATGAACGGCCTGGATCTGCTGACGACCGTGCGCGCTCGCCGTCATCACCCACCGATGCTGTTGATGACGGCTTTCGCGGACGCGCCGCTGGCCATCGCAGCGCTGAAGGCTGGCGCCCGCGAATTGCTGCTCAAGCCCTTTTCCACCGCGGTGCTGGTCGAGGCGGTTCGGCGGCACCTGCCGGCATCCTCGGCGGGTGCGGACCCAGGCCCCTCAGCCAGCGGGCTGTTGTGCACCGACGCCCGCATGCGTGCAACGGTTGCACGGGCCGAGCGGGCGGCCGTGTCCGACGCCAGCGTTCTGCTGACAGGCGAGTCAGGCGTTGGCAAGGAGGTGATGGCGCGGCACATCCACCTGTCGTCGCGCCGTGCAGCGGGCCCGTTCGTGGCCATCAACTGCGCCGCCATCCCGGACAGCCTGCTCGAGGCCACACTGTTTGGTCACGAGAAAGGCTCGTTCACCGGCGCCGCCCGGCAGCAAGCCGGCAAGTTCGAACAGGCCCATGGCGGCACGCTGTTCCTTGACGAGATCGGCGAGATGGCCGCGACCACTCAGGTCAAACTGTTGCGCGTGCTGCAGGAACGAACCCTGGAGCGACTCGGCGGACAGCAGAGCATCGCGATCGACATCCGGCTGATCACCGCCACCAACCGGGACCTGAGCGCCGATGTGGCGAGCGGGCGATTCCGTGACGACCTGTTCTACCGGCTGGCCGTCTTTCCGGTTCCGGTCCCCCCACTGCGCGAACGACCGGGCGACATCATCCCGCTGGCGCGCCGCTTCGTTCAACGCTACGGCGTCAGCTTCGGCATGCCGGACCGCAGCCTCTCCCCGGCCAGCGAGGCTGCGCTGTATCGCCATCGTTGGCCCGGCAACGTTCGCGAGTTGGAGAACACGATCCAGCGCGGCCTGCTGCTCAGCGAGACACCGTGGATCGAACCGATGCACCTCGAACTGACACCGTGCGAGAACCCGAAGGTCGACGCGGCGGTCACCGAAGACCCGCTGGCAGCGGCCTCGCTGACGGCGGCGCACACGCCAGCCATCGCCCCCGGTGAGCCGCCCGAAAGCCCGGGCACCCGGGCGCGCAACGTACGCGATGTCGAACGCGAACACATCCTGGGTGTGCTGGACAAGGTGGGTGGCAACCGACGCGCCGCGATCGCCATTCTGGGCATCTCCGAGCGGGCCCTGCGCTACAAGCTCAAGGCCTACCGCGAACAGTCGTGCACACCCTCAGGCGACGCCGTAGACACCGACTGCGACATGGATAGCACCGCAACTTCGATCGACATCCCTGTGGCGTCCACCCCCATGAGCGGTGCGGGCGGCGCCTGGCCACAGCACATTTGAAACCACCACATCCCGAACCCAACATGACCATCACCACGCTGCCCAGTGTCGATGCCTTGCTCGCCCGAATGGAGGCGATGCAGAGCGCTGCACGCGGAAAACCTGCACCCGCTGCAGACATCTCAACCGGCGCACTCGACTTCCCCATGCTGCTGCGCGATGCGGTGCGCGATGTGAATGCCGCACAAAACACCGCCCAAGCCCAGGCTCAGGCCTTCCAGCTCGGTGACAAGAGCGTCTCGATCGAGCAGGTGATGATCTCGATGCAGCAGGCCAGCATCTCTTTCCAGGGCATGGTGGCTGTCCGCAACAAGCTGCTTGAAGCCTACCGCGAGGTCAGCAGCCTGTCGGTCTGAGGAGTGCTGGCTCAGCGACCCGGCATGCCAGGTCGGTCGGGGCTCGGCTCACGCTGGTCGACCTTGTAAGCCCACACCAGCACCTGCGCGACCACCGCATACAGGGTCGGAGGAATCAGCTGGTCGAGGTCGATCTGCATGAGCAGTTGAACCAGCTCTGGCGATTCATTCAGCGGCACGCCAGCCTGGTTGGCCCGGTCGATCAGAGCCTGCGCCATGAAGCCCTCACCCTTGGCCACGATGCGAGGTGCCATGGCGTTGGACTCATAGCGCAAGGCCACGGCCTGACTGGCGATCGACCGACCCGATTCAGTCATGACGAGGACAGACTTCCAGGTGCGGGTGACTGGAGGGTCAACGCCACCGGATTAGGAGTCAACGGCGCCAGCGCCTGCTGGAGGTCGGAGATCGCGGCATCGAAGCGACCCAGGTGGCGCGCATCGGGCTGTAGCGTCACGGTGTAGCGATCGGCAATCTGCTGCGCGACGACGACGAGTTCGCCACTGTCTGGCAAGGACACCTTGACGCGCACCGACGTGCCCCGCTGCAAGGTGCCAGGGCGATCGGGGTCTTCTTCCCAGACATCGTTGCGTTCGAGTTCAGCGGGCACACCCGGGGTCAGTTCGCCCTCCCAGCGCAGCCGCCCCTGCAACAGCAATTGCAGCCCTTGCTGGGCCTGGTCGATGGAAAGTGTTGGTGAATTCGACGGCGTGGCAGGCGCGGTTCGTCCCGCATCACTCGCCTGGCCTGCTTCATTGGCAGCCAGGCGGTTGGCAACCTCCGAAGGAGTTGATGGCGAACCTGTCGGGGCGTCGGGTGAAGTAGCACGCTCCGATGCGCTGCGGCGTTCAGCCGCACCCAGCATCGACGCAATCCTCGGATGAAAGGCGAACATCGCCGATCGACCCAAGCTGTCGCGCAACTGCGCCAGTGCATCCTGAGGCGTGTCGGCCAGCGGCGTGTTTCCCGCGGGCCAGTTCTGTTGCTCTGGCGCCTGGGACTCGAGCAGGTTCGCCAGACCCCAGACCCGCAGACCCTGCAGCAAGGACTGCAGGTCGGCATCCAGGGTGGCCGCCGGGTTGAAGGCTGCGCCGGCTACCGGCTGCGCCGTCTGCGCGCCGCTGCGAAGGTCGGAAACGACCTCCAACCCCCGCCGCACAGGGACACCGGTATCGCTCGCCAAGCCGACTGGCGGGGCCGCGGCTCGCGGCGCCTGGGGATCCAGGCTGACGGGCGTAACGCCCTGTGCCGCACCGACGACCTGGGACTCGATCCGCGTGGGTGATGCGGGGGGGACTCCTGCACCCGATGGCACCTGTGGGAACATCGGTCTGTGTCTCCTTGCGCTGCTGTGCAGCGTCGAATCGGACCTGACGGCACTCGGGTTTCACGTCGACGCGGAAGAATCAGTTTACATTTTTTTGAGGAAAAACAGCAGGGATCTCCTCTCGGAAAAGCTCCTATCAGGCGCGCCAGCAAAGCCCTACCGAATATAAAATGTGCGAAACGATGCTTGATCGTCAACGCGGCCTACAAGCGGGGCCGCCCCTTCCGGATTGAGCCTCTGCCCCTCCATGACCACCATCACCCCTTTGCACCGCGGGCTGTGTGCCCTGCTTTTGAGCGCCTGCTTCGCCGCGTCGGCTCAAACCATCGATAGCCGTCTTGACCGGCTTTATGCTGAAAAGAACTGGTCCTCCGCGCTGGCATTGATCGAGGCCGATCTGGCAAGCAAACCCGGTGACGTGGCCATGCAGATCCAGCGCGGGGTGGTGCTCAGCAATCTCAACCGTACCGAGGATGCGCTGGCGGCGTTTCGCAAGGTTTCTGCCGAGCACCCGGACATGCCCGGCCCCCTGAACAACATCGCGGTGCTGCTCGCCGCGCAGGGCGATCTGAATGGCGCCAAGGAGTCGCTGGAGCGCGCGATACGCACCAATCCTAGCTACGCCACGACCTACGAAAACCTCGGCGACCTTTATTCCCACATGGCTGCCGAGGCGTACCGCAAGGCGCTTCGCATGGACAAGAGCACGGCCCCCTCTCGCCCGAAGCTGCAGATGCTGGACGGACAGCAGTCCGGCAGCAAGCCGCCGACTACCGTCGCCAAAATGACTGCGCCGGCTGGCGGGACTCTGCCTGTCTTGACCGCGATCGATGGCTCAGCGACGACACCCAGGCCCGCCACCGTGGCACCCAAAGTCACCACGGCCACGCCAGCGGTCACGCCCAAACCAGCGTCTGCGTTACCTGCTGCCCCGGTGGTGTCGAAACCAGCGACGGTGCCAGGGCCGAGCGCAGCCACAGCTGCCGCACCGGCCCTCGCCACCGCACCGGTGGCTGCTGCCCGAGCGTTAGCGCCAGCATCGGCCGTTGTCGTGGCGAAGGTAACGCAGCCGCCCATCGCCCCTGCCGTGTCCGCCAGTGCGGCGGTCGCCGGTCCGAAGCCCCCCGTCGCGTCCAGCGAATCAACCGCTGGGGCCGAAGAGCGCAAACTCGCCAAGGCGGTGGCGGCCTGGGCCAAGGCCTGGGCGGGTCGCGATATGCAGAGTTACATCGCCGCTTACGCGGCAGATTTCAAAGGCAAGTCCGCCAGCCGGTCGGCCTGGGAATCCGAGCGGCGCGATCGCATCCTAGGGAAATCGAACATCTCGGTCAGCGTGGACAACCTTCGCTTCAAGGTCAACGCCAGCAAGGCAGAGGTCCAGTTGGAGCAGATCTACTCAGCAGATAAACTCCGAGTCACTACCAAGAAGACCCTGAGCTTCGTCAAGGTGGGCGGTCGGTGGCTGATCAGCGGGGAAGTCGCCGGCAAGTGATGCCCTCCGGTCGACAGGCCGAGCGATCACACTCCTGACAGCCCTGCTGCTGCCCGTACCAGAAAAACCGCGAATGACCCGGGCGAGTTGCTGCCCAGCTCAAGTGATTTCAAAACGGCCACATGGGGATGATCAACTTTCAGACGCGGGCAGACTACCGGCATGACTCGCGTTGGTAGCCACTCGAGAGGCCGGTAAGGCGATGACGCCCGAAACCTCCACGGCCAGCAACCTCTCCGCCAGGACGAAGGCGCGCTTGATTTCCTTGGGAAAGCTTCACCCGCTGGTGGTGCTCGGCTTCGGAATCCTCATCGGCGCGTTGCTGACAGCGACAGTGCTCCGGTCCCCGAACGCCAGCGGCGAGTCCGGCTTGCCATCGCACTCGTCTCTGGGACCGCCCCCTGGCCCTTCAGGTTCAGGCGGCGGCTCGACCGGACTTGACCGCAGCCTGAATCACGCCCTGAACCCCGTGCCGAAAGCAGGCCCTGAAGCGCAGCTGCTGACGGTCTACCAGACCCTGGCCGAAGGTCAGTTCGAGCGGGCTGACAAGCTGAGCCAGGAACTCGTCACCAAGTACCCGAATTTCGCACTGGCCAGAATGCTCCAGGCGGATCTGCTGGCCACGCGGGCCGGTCAGCCTGCGGCGCTGGGTGCGCCGGTCGACAAGGCCTCCGCAGCGCAAGCGCCTAACCCTCGGCGCCTGGAGGCTTTGCGTCGGCTGAGCGCGCGACTCGATCGCCCGGCTGCGGGCCTGGTGCCTCGTGAATTCGCGCGGCTTGCCCCCGATGTGCGCACCGCATTGGCCGTCGATGCATCGCGGTCGCGGCTTTACATGTTTCGCAACGGACCCGACGGACTGAATCTGGTCGCTGACTTCTACGTCTCTGTGGGTAAAGCCGGCGTGTCCAAGAGCGCAGAGGGTGATATGCGGACCCCGCTTGGGGTCTACTGGATCACGAGCACGCTGACCCCCCAGCAGATCCGCCCCATGTTCGGGGCCGGCGCCATGGGGCTGAACTACCCCAACGCCTGGGACCGTTCGCAGGGCAAGGGCGGCCGCGGTTTGTATATCCACGGCGTCCCAGATGAAACATTGGCGCGCGAGCCTTACGCCACCGACGGCTGCGTCGTCTTGTCGAATTCCGACTATCAGGTGCTGGCCGCAGAGATCACACCGACCGAGACACCGGTCGTCATCTCCGAATCGCTGGAATGGGTGACGCCCGCCAAGGCAGCCATCCCAGCGCAGGCGCTAGAGCCTATCCTGGCCGCACGCAACGCCGCACGCTCAATGTACGCTTCCAACGGCGAATCGGCGTGGCACGAGAGGAACGGAGGGTTCGAGAACCTGCCCGGCTACACCCAGGCGCCGTTCAATCCCTCCAGCGTGATCGGCTGGTTCCATGACGAAACCCCACTGCTCGTGGTCACCGGGCTGCAAGCCGCCGACGACCCGGCTCGCCCGCCAATGGCGATACGCCAGTACTGGACGCGTCGAGAAGGCCAGTGGCGCATGGTCTTCGAAGGCGCGGTGCCACCAGAGGTCACGGTGGAGCCTCCCCCTGTCGCGGCGCGCCAACGGAACCGAAATCGCGGCGCCTGAGGACAAATCGCGTCCGCGATCCAGTTCGAACAACCGCTACGTCCTTTGCACACGGCCTGAGGACGACCGCGTTGCCTCGTCGCCACCAGACTGGTATAGTGAAAATAGCTTTAGAGCAGTTTACGCTTTTTACTGCAGATACTATCCGAAGGGCTGGGGTCTCCCATGATCAGGTTATCGCGTCTTTTCGTCTTGATCCCGCTGGCCCTTCTCGCGGCCTGCGCCTCGCCACTCACGCGCGTGGAGAGCGCGCCACCTCAGGTGGCGACACCGTGCACTGATTGCGTCGCGGCACCGGTGAACGGTCTGGCCGTTGCACGCCCGGCGCCTTGCAACGACTACCCAGTGACCTATCGCGCCCAGATTCCGAACCATCTAGAGCGCGTACGCCCCTTCGATTCCGCTACTGCCACCCCCCGGAGCAGCACGGGGCGTGCAGGCGACTGCTCACTCTGAGGCCACACCGATGTCCATTCGCACCTTTACTCAAGTCACCACCCTGGCGCTTGTCTTGTGCAGCCCGCTGGCACATGCGCAGACGGCGAGCACGCCTGCCGGCAGCATGCGTGGGTTCGAACCGATCCCGAGCGTGACCAGCACCAGCGGTGCCGGCACATTCAACGCCGGGCTGATTTTCCTGGCCGACCAGCTTGATCGAAACGCCAACGTGGACGTGCGCAAGCGCATCACCGTCATCACCAGCTTTGCCAACCTGAACGACCTTGGTGAAAGCTCGAGCTTCGGTCGGCTCGTGGGTGAGAACCTCCTGCACGAGATGCAGGTGCGCCACTGGGCTGTTTCCGACCTTCGATTGAGTCGCAGCATGGTGATCAACGAGGCGGGGGAGTTTTCGCTGAGCCGCGACATCAAGCGCGTTCGCGAGGCCTTGCCTGCGGGCCAGGTGCTCACAGGCACCTACACGGACACCGCTGACGGCGTTTTGCTGAGCGCACGCATCATCGACCTGGGTACCGGCGAGGTCGTGTCGACCGCCCAGACGCGCTTCGCGCGCGACCGCTTTGTCGCAGGCCTGATCGACAAGCCCCGGGCGCTGCCCGTGATTGCCCTGACCCGTTGAAATCAATGACGCGACAGCCGAGGGCCCTCGCCTGCGTCAGGGCGCTGGCCGTCGGCAGCATGTTGCCAGTGCTGGCGGCCTGCTCGTCACTGAACACCACGGGCGTGCCGGCGGACTGCTATGTCCCTCAGGACGAGCGCATCTCGCGGCTGGACCTGCAACACCTGGCTGAACTCCTCGCGACCGATCTGTGCCCGGCCCAGGCCGGGCGCAAGCACCATGGCGACGAGATGACGGTAGCACCTGCCGGACAGGACGCGCCGGGGCATGTCGTGGTTCCCGACCTGGTGGATGTCCAGACCCTGCAGGCCGATGCGCTGGGTCTTTCATTCGGCGACCTGTTTCGCGCCAGCATCTCCAGCGTCTGCAAGCTGTCGGTGGTGCACCCCGAACTGGCGGCCCGGCTCAAGCTCAGCCCCGCGGGGCTGAATGCGCTGACGCGGGAAGCCGCAGCCGCCCACACGCAGGCGTACTCCGCCGCGACGGCCATCGTGGGGACCTACAGCGTGCAGGACACACGCTTCACGGTCATCGCCCGCGAGGTCGACATGACCTCGTCGGCGGTGTTGCGCGTGTCGACGCGGAGCGTGGCCATGGGCTGCCGCAAGACGATCTGGGGCAAGCCGGAGTTCGTTTACCGCATCGATTCGAACTAGGACCGCTCTGCAAACGCCCGTCGCCCATGTGCTTGGTCCGGCCATGAGCCTCTGAGACGATGTCGTTCATGAAGCAACAGAGCCTGAGTCTGGATCAGTCGATAAAGCGAACGCGACGGCGGGAGTTTCCGAGCGAGATGGAGCGCGTGGTGCCGTGGACGGACCTGGTTACGCTGGTGTCGCCATACAGGCCCGAAGGTCGACGCAACCGGCAGCGTCAACGACGTGGTCGAGGCCAACAGCCTGCCGCACGGGCGGGAAGACCCATTCGCTACGAACACGAAGCACCGGGCGATATGCTGCACATCGAAACCAAGAAGCTCGGTCGCATCGAGCGCCCAAGCCACCGGATGACGGGCAATCGGCGTGACTCGGTGGACGATGCGGGCAGGGAGATATTGTTCGTCGCGATCGACGATCACGCCCGCATCGCCTTCACGGCCATGAACTCGAATGAGCGCACGCCGAGCGTCATGCAGTTCTTGCGCGACGCGGTGGCGTACCACGCCGGGCTCGGTGTGAGCGTGCGGCGCTTGCTCACCGACAACGGCTCGGCCTTCAGATCCAAGGACTTTGCCGACGCTTGCAAAGCGCTCGGCGCGCGTCATCGCTTCACGAGGCCCTACCGGCCGCAGACCCACGGCAAGGCGGAGCGCTTCATCCAGTCGGCGATGCGCGAGTGGGCCTGCGGCTTCCCCTACCAGCACTCCACCAAGCGAACCAAGGCGCTCGATCGCTGGAACCACAATTCCAACGGGAACCGCCCTCATCAAGGCATCGGTTTGCCCGTGATCCTGACCCTCGATGAGGATCTGGAGACTCAGGTATGACGCCCTGCTCAATCTCCCCGGATTCAAATAACAAAGACGACTGGCACCTCGAACGCCAGGCCTTGGACTTGCTGGGCTACACCGCGCCATTGCCCCTATCGGAACCCGAACGGGCTGATGCCGTCCTCACGGCCACGACCTTGACCGCAGGATATGCGCGCAATCCCCATCTGCGGAACGAGGCCATTTTTCATTTGTTGGAGGACGAAGGGCTGCGCACTGCGATCCGTCGCCTGTGCGGCCCGCGCTTTCGCCTCTGGCGCAGCGCCTACTTCCGGAAGGTGCAGGGCAGCGGTGAAATCGGATGGCACCACGACAAGCATTTCTTCTCCGATGGCGTCGACAACATCAGGTTGGATGAGATCGGAACGCACTACTCCATCCTTTTCGCCCTGACCGATATCGTCCCGAGCACCGGAGTTTTAGAGGTCATCCCCGGTACGCATCGGCCGATGCCAGGGCTTGACCGCGACGAACGACCTTTCCATCAGCGCCCTCCTGAATCGCATATCCTGAAGGACCTGCCCCAGCACGTCGTCGCACAGGCGCGACCGGTTCCGATCCCAGCTGGAAGCTTCCTCGTGTTCCACTCAGCCCTGCTACACCGCAGCCAACCACATGCGGGTGGTGTCGATCGCTTGGGCTTGGCGATACGTCTCGTTCGTGACGGCATCGATGTGCCGAGCGAACTGGCGGAACCTGATGATGTCCACTCCCTCTCGATATAGACAAGGTGGAACGAGATGGGTGAGACTTGGTTGATAACAGGTGCAGGGCGTGGGATCGGGCTAGGCTTGGCCGGCGCCCATCTCGCCCGTGGCGGGCGCGTTCTGGCGTCTTGCCGCGGCGCTCCTTCGTCGGAACTCGCCGAGCTAAAGTCCAACTACCCGGATCGGTTGGCCGTTCTCGATTTCGACGTAAGGGATACCGACGCCATCGAACGCGTCGCTGGCGCCATAGCTGAGCCGATTGACGTGATCATCAACAATGCCGGCGTCTATGGTCCGCGTGAGCCTAGCTTTCGTGAGTTAGACACCGCAGGAGCCCTCGAAGCCTTCGACATCAACGCGCTGGGGCCCATGCGCGTAACCGCGGCCTTCCTGCCCCACCTCAAGCAGGAGTCCAGGCCGAGGGTCGTCGCCATCTCGAGCCTTATGGGCTCCATGACGAAGCCAGGAGCGGGCAGCCTTGCCTACAGGCTGTCAAAAGCCGCGCTAAATCGCGCCATGCTCGCGATCGGAGAGGAGTTGGCACCCGATGGGATCGCCGTCGCCTGCCTACGCCCAGGTCATGTTCGGACCGCCATGACCACTCCGTCGGCACCCATGACGCCCGACGAAAGCGCGGCAGGTCTGCTGGCGGTCATCGATGGGCTGGACGCCGTTGGTCACACAAGCTTTATCGACGTAACCGGTGCGCTATTGAGTTGGTAAAAAAGCCGTCTATTGGCAGGAGGGTTTGGTGCGTTCCGCCCAGATATCGCCCCATCCAGCCGCCTGATCAGTCACCTGCCTAGGCAAGCTCATCTCTTGAACTACTGCCTTCTTAGCGCGGGTGCATCAGGTCAAGGAGCGCACCCGATAACCTTCAACCGAATCCAGCTCCAGCCCGGCATGTCGTTGCCCGAGTGTTTTCGCCGCTTTGGCACTGAGGCGCACTGCGCCGCGGAGCTGAATGCCGCCCGCTCGCCCGGCGGCTTCCGCTGCCTACGCTACGGTACCGAAACGCACTAGTTGACCACCTCGTTTTCGGCCATCTATCTGATCAGCCAAGCCGAGACGGGCCTGTCGGGGCTGGCGCTCAAGCGCCAAGCTTTTGAAGGCCGCCCACTCGAATACATCGCCACAATAGTTAATAAAATTAATAAGAAATATATATTAAAAATGGAAAATGCAACTTAAACATAAATTTCAGGCTGAATTTAAACCAGACGCCGCGAGTTGATGAAAATACCATGAAGAAAATTCTTTTTTATCGTCATTTTAATGAATTTTCCGGCGGTCAATTGAAAATATGGGATTATTTTAACCATACGAAGGCCTCTGGGATTTACGAACCCGTTATTTACATGGCACCCCATTCTTTACTCGACGGCTCTAATCCTTGGGTAGCCAATGGCACAACATATTTAATCAACTGGACGCCAAAGGAGGTGGATGCTCTTTTCATCGGTGGCAGGGACTGGTTGGCCGTGCCGGAGGACTATGACAAGCCTGTCATCAACCTTGTCCAAGGTATTCGTCATGCCGATCCATGCAACCTTCTCTTTGGTTTTCTCCAACGCCCTGCCACGCGGATTTGTGTGAGTCAGGAAGTGGCGGACGCTATCACCTCTACCGGCAAAGTGAACGGACCGGTGTTTACCATACAAAATGGCCTAAGCACCGCAGATTTTCCCACACCGGCTTCCGAGCGGGATATCAATGTGCTGATCGCTGGATACAAGAACCCAGAAATGGCTGCCAAGCTTGCTTCAATATTTGAAGCCGATGGTATAAAAGTCCACTGTTTAACCAAACAAATCGCTCGTCACGAATACTTATCACTTGTTGCACGAGCCTCCGTAACGGTCTTTTTACCTTACGAGAGCGAAGGTTTTTATTTGCCCGCTCTTGAGGGCATGGCTCTCGGCACATTTGTCGTGTGCCCCGACTGCATCGGAAACCGTTGCTTTTGCTTTCATGAGGAGAATTGCCTGCGGCCACCTTATGATATCAACAGTATTTTGTCTTCTTGCCGTGAAGCATTGGCAAGAATATCGAATGGTTCAGCGATGGAAATACTTTCCGGCGGATTCCGACAAGCCAAAATCCATTCCTTGAGTGAGGAGCGTCGTCTATTTCTAGAAGTTCTCTATTCGACTGTTCCGGAACATCGCTCGACCAATGAATAAAAAAATAGCCGTCCTCACAGCCACCCCAAATGGGATCAATCCAGGAATGCTTGCTGGCGAGGCTGCAGCATTAGCCTTTTTGTATCGGGCGGGACTGTTGGAAAATGCCACTTTTTTCCGCATCGTGTCGCTGGAAGAGCGAATCCAAGCATCTGAAAATTCAAAGTCAGTAATCCAAGCATGTGACATAGGAATCAAACATCACAAGCTACACGATCCGAATCTGCTTGATGAATACATACCCTTGTTCTGGGGGGATTTTTTGCATATGCGGCGATACATAAAGGCCATTTCAGGCCATTGCTCGACACTTGAGGCCCGCCATCGAGCCGTGCTCCTTCTCGAAGGTGGCAAAAATTCGACGTTGGAAAGTGCAATTAGTTACGGAACATCATTTTTATTTAATTCTACTTCAGACTACGCCGCAACAGACTATGGCCCGGCGCTGGCTCGCTTTCTTGAATTGGTATCTCACATACAAATGCGGGACGCGGTCTCTTCGGCCATGGTTTCAAATTATCGATGGGGGGCCAATGAGCCCTGCGGTATTGATCCCGTCCAGCTACTCTCTATTCCAGCTGTAGAGGATTTCATTTTGTCCGGCATTGAATCCACGCCAATGGTTGACCGTGCATTGGTGTTTTTTGCACGCGCACAACACTGCGAGGAAAATCTCATCGCATTTGTAGCCGGGCTTACTGAGGCCTTGGGGACATCATGCCACTGGTTGCCTTGGGGGGATCAATTGAGTTTTCCTTTCATGCAACGCGAGAAATGGCCGTGGCACACGCTTGGATTTCATTCCGATCCATTTATCCAAGGGGTCTTGGCTCCTCTGCTGGGTGCGATTCGGAACTCAAGGTTTGTTGTAACCGATACCTATCATGTGGCAGTGAGTAGTTGGGCAATGGGTGTGCCAGCGGTGGTGGTCACTGGCACTTATCACAATGCCGAACGCGCAGGAAAAGAAGTCGATCTCCGCACGAGACTTGACAAGCGGACTGTGTTGCTCGCGCAGGATGGACTTCTAGATTTTTGTATTGATCCGGTGCTTTTGGCTGATCGAAACCAGTCCGCAGTTATTCAGCGCTTAGCAGAGGTGCTAAAAAATTGTCAATTGGGCCCAAACTTCCGCCGCAGACTTGCCAAGCGCGCTTCTCAAAGTGAGCAACTGCTACTCTCAAATCTGCTCAGTAGATAACTCAATTTGTCGTTAACTGATTCGAAACGCAGCCAAGCTTGGACTCGGAGAGCTACCCAGGCCGTAAGCTTGATGCGTCCTACCAAGGAGCGCAATCCATGGCCTACAACCCGATCCAGTTCCAACGATGACGGTCGATGCCCGAGTTTCTTCAGTGCTTTGGTACGGAAGCGGCAGGCGCGGAGGTGGTGCGCAGCGCACGCTGGTCCGAAGGATTCGCCTGCCCGCGCTGCGAAGGGCGTACGCATTGCATCGTTGTCTGCGGAGGCCGCATCCTGTACCAGTGCCACACCTGCCGCCGCCAGACCTCGCTGACCGCGGGAACATTCTTCGGCAACACCAAGCTGCCGTTGACGCGCTGGTTCCTGGCGATGCACTCGATCAGCCAAGCCCAAACCGGCCTGTCGGACCTGGCGATGAAGCGGCAACTCGGCGTGAGCCACCCGACTGCTTGGTTGCTGCACCACAAGATGAACCGCGCCATGGCCGCGCCTATCTGCCGCCTTCGCCCACCGGATTCAACCTCCGCTTCGTCTTGCGCGACGTGGCGTCGCGCCGGATCGTCGACGTCTCTCGGTGCGCGCCCATCAGGGAACAGGTGCTCAGACAGCATGCTGAGGCATGTTTCTAATCAGGTCCCTGTTTGCCAAACTCAAGTATTCGGACATCCCGGCATCACTCGGCACTCACCATGCAGCACCGCACCACCCCATCCGCACCACCATCCCATGAGGGCATCGTCACCCTCGCCGACGCCAACTATTTCCCTGGCCTCGAGACCCTCTACCTCTCCGCCCAGCAGAGTCGGCCCATGCGGGTCACCTGCTTCGATATTGGCTTGACCGAAGACCAGCGACAACGTGCCACGGCGCACTGCCCTCTGCTCGACATCCAGCCGATCCCGGATACTGATGACATCCGGAAGATCAAAGCTGCCTTCGAGCATGCCGCTCCCCTGGCCAAGGTCGTGAAGCGAGTGTGGCCGCTGTGGATCTGCCCTTTCCTGATTGCTGCCGCGCCGTACCGTCGCACCTTCTGGATCGACGCCGACGTTGTCATCCTGCGTGACCTGGATGGGTTGTTCGCCATGCTCGACGCGGGGCCAGTCTTCACCATCGAAAACAACGCCCCGGAATTCACCCCGAACAAGCCGGCGCTGTACCAGCATCTGCCGATTCCCCGTGCCTTTGATCAGGCGGTGCCTGTTGCCAACGGCGGTGTGTCCGGCTGGGATCTCGAACGCGATCGAGAGGTGCTGCAGGCCTACATGCATCCCATCAGACAGGCATGCCAACGCCTTGAAGTGCGAGAGAGCATTTCCTGGCATGACCAGGGCGCACTGATCTGGGCGATCCAGCGGCATGGCTTGGAGAACCGTGTCCTGCGCGACCCCAGCTGGAATCTCTGCATTCGGCACAGCCCGGCCCGTCAGCGACGCTATGCCTGGGGACCGGGAGCGATTGAGGAACTGCGGCAGGCGGACCCCAGCGCCCATCTGCTGCATTGGAATGGACATCCCGTTCCCTGGACCGTGTGAGCCTGTCATGCCAATCAACCACGAGGCGCGTCTGGTCTTCATCCACATTCCGAAGACGGGCGGTACCAGCATCGAAGCGGCATTGGGCATGTTCCACCGCTGGCAGGACGAAAACACCGACGCCGCATTTGGCCTGATCCAGTCACCGCAATTGATGTCGCGCGGGTGGAAAAGCAGCTTTTTGCAGCACCTGAGCTACGGCGAGCTGGCCGAGCTGGCGCCCACGGAGGTGATGACCGGCTATTTTTCGTTTGCGTGGATACGCAATCCCTGGGAGCGGATGGTGTCCGTCTACAGCCATACCGACACCCACCTGCTTGGCCAGGCCGACCAGTCGGGGCTGCAACTGCGCGGCTTGCGCTTTCCTGATTTTGTCGCTGCACTCGACGGCTTCGAGCACGTGCATCTGCGTCCGCAGCACGAATTCATCATGACTGCCGATGGGCAGCCGCAGGTCGATTTCGTCGGCAGGTTCGAATACTTTACGCGCGATTTCGCGCAGCTGGTGCGGTGCGCAGGGTTAAGCCCAGGGCTGGCCTTGCCGCACGAAAACGCCTCCACCCACGCCGAATACCGTAGCCTGTATGACGAAGCCTCGCGGCGCGCCATCGAGCATCGCTATGCGGAGGATATCGAGCGTTTCGGATACCTTTTTTGATGCCCAGATGCCGGAGTGAGCCGCCATGAAACTCGTCATGACCCTGCTGGTGCGGGATGAACAAGACATCCTCGAAGCCAACATCGACTTTCATCTGCACCAGGGTGTGGATTTCATCATCGCCACGGACAACCTGTCTGTGGACCGCACACCCGCCATACTCGAGCGCTACCAGCGCATGGGCAAGCTGTTGCGCATCGAGGAGCGCAGCGACGACTACTCTCAGCACCGCTGGGTGACGCGGATGGCACGTATGGCGGCCGTCGACCATGGTGCCGACTGGGTGATCAACAACGACGCCGACGAGTTCTGGTGGCCCACGCAGCCCGGGAACCTCAAGGATGCGCTCGCCCGGGTCGCGCCGGAGATCGGTGCTGTCAGGGTGCCACGCTACAACTTTCCGGTCACGGGGCAGTACCCCGCCCACCTGCCTTTTCATGCGGCGATGACCTGGCGTGACACCCGGTCGGAAAATCCGCTGGGCCGGCCCCTGCCGCCCAAGGCCTGTCACCGGGGATGGGCCGATGTGGAGGTCGCGCAGGGCAATCACGGGATTTCGCGTCAGGGTCAGGCCATCGCGGCCTCCGATGGAGGGATCGACATCCTGCACTTTCCCATGCGCAGCTACGCGCAGTTCGAGAACAAGATCCGTCTTGGTGGGGCAGCTTATGCCCGCAACACCGAGTTATCGCCGGGTGTGGGCAACACATGGCGGCAGCTGTATGCCGATTGGCAAGCCGGCAAGTTGCTGGCGTATTACGAGGCAAAGATTCCCACGCAAGAGCAATTGCATGAGCGAATTGCCAGCGGGCGTTATGTGCGGGACGATCGGCTGAGCGAGGTGCTTGGCACCCCGGGGGTGGCCACGGTCGCAGGTGGTTGCAATGCACACCAGCCTGCCGAAGAGGCAGGCTCAGCAAGCCGAACAGGTCACTCCCAGGAAGCGAAAGACTCTTCCAGGTAGGCGGCCAGGTCCCTGATCTTGTTGCTGTAGATGTGATGCAGCACCGGCACCAAGCTCGGCCGCAACGGCACATGGTCCCCTTCGTGAACCCGTTTTAACAGGCTGGGACGGTCCGCATCGGAGAAGTGCGCGGGCAGTCCGAGGTGCAGCAGGCATCGGTTCGCGAATGCGACCGGGTCACCGACAAGGTCGTCGTAGCGCAGCACCAGCAGCTGCTCGCTCGGAAAGACGCTGCGCCAATTTCGGATGCATGTCTCGTAGTCGCCCCGTGCCAGAGACCCACTAGACCGAAAGTGATCGATAAACCAGGTGTCGGATGCTTCGTGGTGCTGCATATCTGCATTGCGCAGGGCCATGCGTGCCGACGACCAGGCGCGCTCCAACGGATTGCGGATCATGTAGATCAGCCTCAGGTCCGGATATCGGTCGTGTATCCGGCCAATGATGTCCACGGGTAGAAAGCCGTATGCCGGAGTAATGTCACCCTGACAAAGTATCGCGTCGGCGAACAGTCCGTCATACCACTCCTGAGACCGACCGGCCGGCCTGTCCCAGAAGTGGATTTCCTTGCCACCGGGGAACGAAATACGTGGATGGGCCCGCAGCATCTGCCAAAGCCAGGTGGTTCCGCATTTCTGGGCACCGATGCCCATGAAGCTCAGCATGGATAGTCGAATCTCTTGAGGGTGTCCATCACGATGTCATGTGCCGGTGTACCTGCCGCCAACGGGACCGTAGCGGCATTGCGCGTTCTTGGCCGATGGATGTACATGACTGGCCAAGCGGTGGTGCCGGGCACGGGCAGTTCCAGCAGGGCGGCCAACCGTGCAGTCGCCGAAGCGGGATCAGCGCACATGTCTTCATATCGGTGCCGCAGGTGCCTGGCCTCCATTGTTGTTCCATAGTCTGCGGCTGCCGCATTCACCATTGCCCACAGCACCAATGACCGTTGTGCGTCCGGCAGGCCGCGCGCGAAATTGGGCAAGACAACAGAGCCATGCTTGGCCAACTGTGCCTGGATGGCTGAACTCGCCATGGCCAGACCATCGCGCACGACATGAATGTACCGAAGCCTTGGGATCAACTGGTCCAATACCGGCAGCAGGAAAATGCTGCGCGGATTCTTCCAGCCCGATGGAGGACGTTGCGTCTCCGGCGTGCTTGCAGTGCTGACCCATTTCCACACCCAGTCCGGTCAGCATCTGCACGACCATGCGGGTACCCGAGCCGCCCGTGCCGCCGATCACGACGGGGGCTTGGGTGTGGCATCGC
>CANHNO010000035.1 GCA_947462065.1 Burkholderiales bacterium
CGTGGTGTGGGTGCCGCTCTCGACGATGCGGCCGCCGTCCATCACGATGATGCGGTCGGCACGCTGCACGGTGGAAAGGCGGTGCGCGATGACCAGCGTGGTGCGGTCCTTCATCGCGGACTCCAGCGCGGCCTGCACCATGCGCTCACTCTCGGCGTCGAGCGCACTCGTGGCTTCGTCGAGCAAGAGCAGCGGCGGGTTCTTCAGCATGGCCCGCGCGATGCTGATGCGCTGGCGTTGCCCGCCCGACACGCGCACTCCGCGCTCGCCGAGGAAGGTCTGGTAGCCGTCGGGCAATGCCGTGATGAAGTCGTGCGCGAAGGCAGCCTTGGCCGCCGCCATCACCTCTGCATCGCTGGCCTCGGGGCGGCCGTAGCGGATGTTCTCCATGGCGTTGGCCGAGAAGATCACGCTGTCCTGCGGCACGATGCCGATGCGGCCGCGCAGCTCGGACAGGGCCAGCTCACGCACCGGCACCCCATCGAGCCGCACCGTGCCTTCGGCAACGTCATAGAAACGCAGCAGCAGCTGAAACACCGTGCTCTTGCCGGCGCCGCTCGGCCCGACCAGTGCAACCGTCTCGCCGGGCGCGACCAGCAGAGTGAGGTCGGAGAGCGCCGCCTGCTTGGGTCGCGACGGGTAACGGAACGTCACCCCTTCCAGTGACACCGCTGCGCCACGTTGCATGCCCGCCAGCACTGCGGGCAACGCGCGCGGACTCTCTGGCGAGCGGATCGGGGACTCGGTGGCTAGCAACTCCATCAGCCTCTCGGTCGCGCCAGCGGCGCGCAGCAGGTCGCCATAGACCTCGGACAGCACCGCCACGCCGCTGACCAGAATGATCACGTAGACCACCGTCTGGCCGAGGTGCCCAGCCGTGATGTCGCCACGCACCACCGCCTGTGTGCCCTGATACAAGCCCCAGAGCAGCGCGCCGAAGGTGGCGGTGATGATGAAGCCGACCAGGATCGAGCGCATCCGCGTTCGACTAACCGCCGTGGCGAATGCATTCGTGGTCGACGCATCGAAGCGCTCGGCTTCGCGCGCTTCCTGGGTGTAGCTCTGAACCACGGGGATGGCGTTCAGCACCTCGGCAGCGATCGCACTGGAGTCGGCCACACGATCCTGGCTGGCGCGGCTGAGCTTGCGGATGCGCCGGCCGAAATAAACCGATGGCATCACCACCAACACCAGGATGCCGAGCACCTGTGCCATCACCACCGGGTTGGTGACGATCAGCATCGTCATCGCACCGATGCACATCACCGCGTTGCGCAGCCCCATGCTCAGTGACGAGCCAACCACCGTCTGCACCAGCGTTGTATCGGTCGTCAGCCGCGACAGCACCTCGCCGGTTTGCGTGGTCTCGAAGAACTCCGGGCTTTGCTTGACCACATGCGCATAGACCGCATTGCGCAGGTCGGCCGTGACGCGTTCGCCGAGCCAGGTGACCATGTAGAAGCGCAGCGCCGAGAACAGACCGAGCGCCGCGCCGACGCCGAACAGGGCGAAGAAGTGCCCGCGCAGTGCCAGCACCCGGTCGCCAGGGTCGGCCGCGACGATGCCCTGGTCGATCAGTGATTTCAGCGCGACCGGGAACACCAGCGTGCTCACAGCGGCCAGCACCAGGAACACGATGGCGAGCGCGATGCGGTTACGGTACGGCCGTAAAAAAGGCGCCAGGCCGCTGAGCGAGCGCACGTTCTTGGCGGGAGCGGGTGGTGCCGGGGTGCGTGGTGCTGCTGTCGCTGGCAAGGGCGCAGCGGATGCTGTGGGGATGGAGGACATTCGTCGAGTCTACTGAGACCGGATGTCCCCGGTCCGGCCGCAGGTGGTCGGGCTCTGGCTGCGGGGTCGGAGCCTTACAGGGACAGCCGTGCCGCGTAGCCCGTCATTTCCAGGTAGCCGACGCCGACGCGTTGGCCGCTTTCGTTGCGCAACTCACTAAGGCCTTCCCAGTAAATGGCGCCGGTACTGGTTCGGCTGTCCAGTTCCTGGGCGTTGAGCAGTGATTTGACGGTGTAGCGGCCGGCCGGTGTCTCGATCGTCCATTCCACTGGATACCGCGCGCGCGATTGCGGGCTGGTCCAGACCCGGCCAGGCACAAATCGCACCTCGTCGGCGGCGAAGTTGCGCACCGCGCCGCCAGCTGCCCGGAAGCTGCCGCCAGCGTAGACGGTGCCGCCGTCGGCACTGCGCAGCCGAAAGGCCGTGAGCGCGCCGCCGTCGGCCAGGTTCATGCCGATCCAGTCCCAGCCCACGGCGTCGGGGTCCAGCAGCGAGTCGCTCCACTCGTGGTCCAGCCAGGCGGTACCGCGCACTGGCAGCGCTGCGCCGTCGCGAGTCAGCGTGCCACTGACGGCCAACTGCGGCTGACTGTAGTAGTGGCTGGCCTGCTCGGGCTGAGGGCCTTTGCGCGAGTAGCCCGCATTGCCTTGCAGCAGCAGCGGCTGGGTGGTGTCGAAGTTGAAGTCGAAGGCGAAGCCCGCGCTGTCGCTTCCGACGCGCGCCCGGTAGCGGCTACCACCCTGGCGCGCTTCGCGTATCAAGCCCCAGCCCCGCAATGCCAGGGCGGTGTCGCCTACAGCCGCCTCCGCGATCCCGAAGCCGCTGCGGGCGATGCGCTGGTCGTGTTTCAACCGGCCCTGCTTCAGGTCGGTCAGTGCGGCATGGGCGAACAGCAGTTGCTTCGCCGCGAAGCGGCTCGGCTGATCGGCCGCGACAGCGGTTCGCGAGCGGAAGAACGTGACCTGGAAGCCGCAGCGGTCTGCCGATGCGCTGCCAGCTTCTGCTGCCGATGAGTCCACGCCCACCGTGCCGGTGACATACCACCACTCGATACGTGTGTCGGGGTGCGCCCCGTGGTCTGCGGGAAACACCAGCGGCCGGGGACGGATGCTGGATTTGCCAGCTGGCTCGAGGACGATGGCGTCTGCCGCGCCAGCCGACCAAGGCAGCGCCGCCAGCCCGTGCAGAAACCGGCGCCGTGCCAGCGTCAGCCTGCCGATCGGCGCAGCGAAAGAGGGCGGTGGATGCGAAATCACGTGATCGAGGATCGCACAGCCGCCACAAGCAGGCGTGCCTAACCGACAATACCCGGTTGCCCGCCCGAGACCGCTGTCCGATGTCCGAGTTTTCACTGCCGACCGATTTCGATCTCAGCGATCATTTCGATCACGCCACCCTGATGCAGGCCATCGGACTGAAGCCCGAGCAGGCGTTGCTGTCCCAGCATGAAGACGGCGACCGCCTCCACACCAGGCTGCGCGGGATGGGCACCGCGGTCTACGAGCAGACGATCAGCTTCTTCGTGGACCCACGCACCGGCTTGCATTTGCGTGGGCTGTGCACCTGTCCGATCGGATTCAACTGCAAGCATGTCGCTGCGGCGCTGATGGCGCATGAGGCTGCTCTGGTTCGTGCGCGCCGGCTCGGAACCCAAGGCACGGACGGTGCTGTGAGCGCGAGTACCGCTGGCCCCGTGACGCCGCACACCAGCCGAACAGCCGCCACGCTGACACGCCCATCGGCCGCAGCACGCCACAGCTTTTCCGACGCAGCTGGCTTGCCCCAGACCCTCGAGAACTGGCTCGACAAGGCGAAGCACGCTTTTGTGCCGATGCGTTCCGACGATGAACCGGTGTTGACCGAACTGCCGCGGGTGTCACCGATCAAGCGACTGATGTACGTGCTCGGCAGCGAGGATTCGCGCCTGATGCTGAAGCTGCACCTTGGCAGCACGCGGCGCGATGGAGAGATCAGCCGACACCACCCGCACGCGCCCAGCGTGGCCGATATCCTGCGCACTCGGCCTTCTTATGTCGGTGTCGAGGACGAGTTTCTGCTGGCAGCGCTACTTCCGTTCACGCTGAACCGGCTGGCGGGCCCGGTGCCGCTCGTCGGGCGCACCGCCGCCGCGACGCTGCAGCAGTTGGTGAGTGCCGGAGTCTGCTGGTTTGTCGACTCGCCAGACGTGATGCCCGAGACCCCACCGGGTCCGCCGCTGTCCTGGATCGATGAGGCGCTGCCCTTGCACCTGCAATGGCATGCGGACTCCAACGGACAGTGGTCTACCCGATGGGCGCCTGCGACTGCGGATAACGGTCCCGGCGACCTGCCCATGATCGATGTGGTCAGCCTCGTGCTGTTGCCTCAGCCGCATGTAGTGGTCAGAGGCCCGGCCGGTGCGATGTCCGTGCGCCCCGCCGATGTGTCCGACAGCGGTCTGTCCGGCACCACCATCCGTTGGCTGGCCGGCATGCCGCCGGTGCCGAACACCGCCTTGCCCGCGCTGGTGGGTCGACTGCGTGCACTGGGTCTGGCCTACCAGGTGGCGATTCCGCTGCCCGGACCGCATGCACAGCCACTGCAGGAGCTGGGCGAGCTGACGCTACAGCCGGTGCTGCGCCTGCTGACCTGTCCCAACGTGCCGTCCGAGACTTGGCTCGAAGGCCACCAGCGCCCGCCGCCGGCGGGTCAGCCGCTGCGCCAGGCCGCGGTGCAATTGCTGCTGCGCTACGAGTTGACCCAGCCTGACGGCCGACGTGGCGGTGCGGCCATCGACTTCAACTTTCCGGCCGGTGCCTCCGATGTCGCCTTCCTGGAGCAGCCCGACCCGTCGCGGCCCGGCCAGATGCAGCTGACGCGCTTTCGCCGCAACGCACTGACCGAGGCGCAGGCGATGCAGCGCCTGTTCGAGCAGCTGGATCTGCGGCCTTGGAGCAGGGTGGCAGCGTTTGCACTTGACCGCATGGCCGCATTGAAGGCGGGCCGATTGCAAGCGGGTGCGCTGCCCCCGGCACTGGAGGACGGTTTGCTGGTTCTGGTGCCAACCACACGCGATGCCTGGCCGACGCTGCTGAGTCACCAGGTGCCGGCCTTGCAGGCGCAGGGGTGGCGCATCGAACGCGCCGACGACTTCCCGTTCGAGGTCTACGAGGCCGATGATTTCGAGTTGAGTCTCGATGAGGCGAGCGACGGTGGCACTGACTGGTTTCGCATCGGGCTGAAGGTCAGCGTCGGCGGCACCCCGGTCGATCTGGTGCCGCTGCTGGTGGGGCTGGTGCAGGCCGGTTGGCTCAAACTGGAGTCCTCGCTGAGCAACGCCGAGGGCGAGGTCTTGTTGCCGTGGCCGGAAGACAGTGCGCCGCCTCCGGCCGCGTCGTCACTGAATATCCGGCAGCTCAAGCGCGAGCGACTGCTGCGCCTGCCAGTGGCGCGAATTGCACCGCTGGTGGCATGGCTGCGCGGGGTGTTCGGCACCAGCGGTTTTGCCTCGGGTGAAGCACGGGTGTCGCGTTTCGAGTTGGGCGCGATCGAGACCCTCTCGGCTGGTCTGGCCCTGCGGGCGCCACCGGCCCTCGATCAGTTGCTCGATCAACTTCGCCAGCTGCGCACTGGAGAGGGCCTGCCGCCAGTGACAGTGTCGCCGAACGTGCAAGCGCAGCTGAGACCGTACCAGCTCGCCGGTCTCGCGTGGATGGACTTCCTGCGCCGGGCCGGTTTCGGCGGTGTGCTGGCCGACGACATGGGGCTTGGCAAGACACTGCAGACACTGGCCTTGCTGCAGGCCGAGCTGGACGCCGGGCGGCTCGACCGCCCCAGCCTGGTCGTGGTGCCGACCAGCCTGCTCGAGAACTGGCTGGCTGAAGCTAAGCGCTTCACGCCGCAACTGCGCATGCTGGTACTCCACGGAAAGCACCGTGCGCAGCAGTTCAAGAGCATCGCCCGAGCACACGTGGTGGTCACCAGCTACCCATTGGCCGTGCGCGACATGGCTGCGCTGGCCAGCCACGCCTGGCATTACCTGGTGCTCGATGAAGCGCAGCGCATCAAGAACAGCCGCAGCCAGGCGACGGTGTCGCTGAAGGCGCTGAACGCGCGACACCGGCTCTGCCTGTCGGGTACACCGCTGGAAAACCACCTGGGTGAGTTGTGGAGCCTGATGGACTTCGTCAGTCCTGGCCTGCTTGGCAACGAGGCGCAGTTTCGCGAGCACTACCGCAACCCGATCGAAAAGCGCCAGGAAGCCTTGCAGGCCGAGCATCTGGCACGGCGTGTGCGGCCGTTCATTTTGCGACGCACCAAGCTGCAGGTGGCGCAGGACCTGCCGGAAAAAACCGAGACGCTGCTGCGCGTCGAGCTCGACGGCATGCAGCGCGACCTGTACGAGACCGTGCGCGCGACCATGGACAGCAAGTTGCGCGAGGCGATTGCCAAGCAGGGCCTGGCGCGCAGCCAGATCGTCGTGCTCGATGCGTTGCTGAAGCTGCGCCAGGTGTGCTGCGACCCGCGCTTGCTGAAGTTGCGGACGACAGCGCCGCAGGACGAAGACGATGCATGGTCCGAAGCGGCGTTCGGCGCGGCTGTCGTTGAAAGACCAGTGGCGCGTTCCCACACCGCTGCCAGTGCGCCGTCTGCGAAGCTCGAACTTTTGCGTGATTTGCTGCCGACGCTGGTCGAAGACGGTCGACGCATCCTGGTGTTCTCGCAGTTCACCGAGATGCTGGCGCTGATCGAACCGGAATTGGCGCGAATGAACCTGGACTACCTCAAACTGACCGGGGAAACCGCCAACCGCGGTGCGGTGGTGAAGTCGTTCCAGGATGGCGATGCGCCGATCTTCCTGATCAGCCTGAAGGCCGGCGGCGTCGGGCTCAACCTCACTGCAGCCGACACAGTCATCCTCTATGACCCGTGGTGGAACCCTGCCGTCGAGCAACAGGCCATTGACCGCGCGTACCGCATCGGTCAGGGCAAACCGGTGTTCGTCTACAAGCTGGTAGCCAGTGGCACGGTAGAGGAAAAGATGCTGGAACTGCAGGCCCGCAAAGCGGGCCTGGCTGATTCGCTACTGTCAGGGGTGGCCGGGACGGCCGCACTAACGGCGCAGGATTTCGACGAACTGTTCAAGCCGCTCGGCGCCAGCTAGCTGGCTGTCGACGTCTTGCGTGATTCGGGCGAGTCGATTCACTTTTTCTTCGGATCGACCTGATTGCCGATCACACCACCCACGGCTGCGCCGCCCAGCGTGCCGAGTGTTCCACCGCCCGTCAGGATGGCGCCGGCCGCTGCGCCTACGCCGGCGCCGACGGCGGTGTTCTGGTCGCGCCGGCTCATGTTGCTGCAACCGGTGGCAGCCACGGCAAGCAGCAGGGCAGCGAGCAGGACGCTGTGATGTGAAACGGTACGTGGCTGGTGCATCTGAATCTCCAATGTCGGGCCGTCTGCCCGTGAGACATCAGAATGCCCAGTGGGTCCGGCGCACACCATCGTCGCAGGCCGTGTCGTCTTGTCAGCCGCGGCCTACGTGAACGCGATTCACGCGGATGACGGTGGCGTTGCTGCCTCGGCGGCATCACGTCGACACTGCGCTTGCAGCGCTTGCCAGCCTGCCTGCCCGAGCAACTCCATCGTTCGCAGATTGACTTCGTAGATCGCTTCGGCGTCAGGAAATGCCTGAACCGCGCGATCGATGCTCGCCTCGCGCAGCAGGTGCAGCGTCGGGTAGGGCGATCGGTTGGTGGCGTTGGTCACGTCATCCGCCTCCGTATCGGCGAACTGGTAATCGGGATGGAAGCTGGCCAGTTGCAGTTCCCCGTCGCAGCCCATCTGGAAAAGCGCCTCCTCGGCCAGGTCAAGGAAATCGTTGTATTGGGCGAAATCGCCCAGCACCTTTGGGTGGACGAGCAGGGTCGTCTCACACAGCGCTGGGTCGGTGTCTCGCAGCAGTTGGGCTTCGCTGCACAGCGTGCTCAACAGTGCTTCGGCGTCGGTGGCGTCGCTGACCACGCAGCGGATCTGGCCCTTCACGCGCACCGCACGGGCGAAGGGGCAGAGGTTCAGGCCGATCACCGCCTTGTCGAGCCAGGCCAGTGTCTCGGCTGCTGCCGAGTCCAGTGCAGTCGGATCAGTCGGTGCCAACGCTCGCCACCGCTAATCCGACGTTCTCTTGCCCGCCAACGGGCCGGCTGCATCACAAGGTTCGGGCATCCAGCGGCCGTCGACCAGGCGTTCGTTCGGGCGAAACTTGGCCTTGTAGGCCATCTTTTCGCTGGCACCGATCCAGTAGCCCAGATACAGATAGGGCAGCTTCAACAGCACCGTCTGCTCGATTTGCCACAGGATGTTGTAAGTTCCGTAGCTGGTGTTGTCTTCCGGCTCGTAGAAGGTATACACCGCTGACAGGCCATCGTTCAGGATGTCGAGAATCGACACCATCTTCAGCACGCCGAGCTGCCCCGGCTCCGCACCCTGTGCAGGCTCACGGAATTCGACCAGTCGTGAATTGACTCGGCTTTGCAGCAAGAACTGGGTGTACTGGTCAACGCTGTCGTTGTCCATGCCGCCGCCACTGTGGCGACCCGATTGGTAGCGCAAGTAAAGTTGGTAGTGCTCCTGCACGAAGCCCAGCTTCAGCACCCGGGCTTGGAGAGAGCCGTGCGATTTCCAGGCGCGGCGCTGGCTGCGCGTGGGCTTGAAGCTGGCCGCCGGCACGCGCAATGGCACGCAGGCACGACAGTTGTCGCAGTGCGGCCTGTAGGTGAACATGCCGCTGCGCCGAAAACCGTTGTTGACCAGACCCGAATACACATCCGACTGGATGATGTGGCTGGGCGTTGCGACCTGAGAACGCGCCATCTTGCCCGGCAGGTAACTGCATGCGTAGGGCGCCGTCGAATAGAACTGCAAGGACGCGAGCGGGAGCTCTTTCGGGTGGGTCACGGGCGGCCTTCGTCGGGGGAAACCTCAACCGTTGCGGGCACCGACCTCAGGTGCGCCCACAGCCTTTGATGATAAGTCCACGCCGTCACTTGCCCCGCCTGCACGCGCTCGGCAATCGCGGCTTCGAACACGGTGCGGGGCAGTTCGCGACCGCCCATAGAGCTCAGGTGACCGGTACGCTGCTGGCAGTCGATCAGGTCGATGCCATGCTCTCGACCGAAGCACACCAGCGCGGCCAGTGCGATTTTCGACGCGTCGGTGCGCCGCGAGAACATCGATTCGCCGAAAAACATCCGACCGATGCCCACACCGTACAGGCCGCCAGCCAGCTCGCCGTCGATCCACGTCTCAAAGCTGTGCACGGCGCCGAGGGTGTGCCAGCGCCTGTAGGCCGCCACCATGTCGGGCACGATCCATGTGCCGTCCTGACCCTCGCGCGGGCTGGTGGCGCACGCTTCAATGACCTGCTCGAACGTGCTGTCGATCCTTACCTCGCAACCAGGCGAACGGGTGAATTTGCCGATCGTCTTGCGCAGTGAACGGCTGAGCTTGAACTCGCTCGTCCTCAGGACCATGCGCGGGTCCGGCGACCACCAGAGCACCGGCTGGCCCTCGCTGTACCAGGGGAAAACACCCTTCGAATAGGCCTCGATGAGTCGCGCCGGGGTCAGCGCGCCACCCGCGGCCAACAGTCCCGGCGCATCCGAGCCGGGAGGAAGCGCGAACCGCGTGTCGGGCAGCGGCTCACGGTCATCACGCAGCCAATGGATCAACGGTGGCTCGCCTCGGCCAAGCCGCTGGAAACCGCGCCGAGCTGCCAGTTCAGACTGTCCACCCTGTAGTGTCTCCGGTCGGTTGCAATGGAATCATCGTAACCGCCGGGTGGCGCACGGGGGCCGCAGAGTGCGGCGCTGCCGCGTCAGCGTCAGTAGATTTCCGGCACCACGATCTCCTGCGGCACCGGGTGGCGCACATAGTCGTCATGGCGCTCACGCGGGGGTAGCACGATCGTCGGCGACTCGGTTTCCTCATAAGGCATCTGGCCGAGAAGGTGATGGATGCAGTTCAGCCGTGCTTTTTTCTTGTCCACTGCCTGCACCACCCACCACGGCGCTTCGGGAATGTGAGTGCGCTCAAGCATGATTTCCTTGGCTCGGGTGTAGTCCTCCCAGCGACGCCGTGACTCTAGATCCATCGGGCTCAGCTTCCACTGCTTAAGCGGGTCGTGGATGCGGCCCAGAAAGCGCAGGTGCTGTTCCTCGTCGGAGATCGAGAACCAGTACTTGATTAGCTGGATGCCCGAGCGCACCAGCATCCGCTCGTATTCGGGAACGGAGCGGAAGAATTCCTCGTACTGCTCGTCAGTGCAAAAGCCCATGACCCGCTCAACGCCGGCGCGGTTGTACCAACTGCGGTCGAACAGCACGATTTCCCCGGCCGCCGGCAGGTGCGACACATAACGCTGGAAATACCACTGCGTACGTTCGCGATCATTTGGTGCTGGCAGCGCCGCGACGCGGCATACCCGCGGGTTCAGCCGCTGGGTGATGCGCTTGATCACACCGCCCTTGCCAGCCGCATCGCGCCCTTCGAACAGTATCACCACCTTGTGCCCCGTCGCGACCACCCACTGCTGCAGCTTGACCAATTCGCCCTGCATGCGAAACAGCTCGCGGAAGTAGCGCTGGCGGTCCTGCCGATCCTGTTCGTTGGCCTTGGCGACATCGCCGTCGCCGTTGACCAGGGCCTCGAGCGAGCGATCGTCCAGCTCGAGCTCCAGCTCCTCGTCATAGCTGTCCATCACATCCCGATGAATGCGGCGGAGGGTGTCTGGATCAGTCGGCGTCATGGTGACCTCATGCGTTGCAGTGCCTACGGCACCAGTAAACGAAGGGCAGGCTATGGAAGTTTTGTGGCGAGATCGTGACCTTGCGGATTTCCGTTGCTGGCATCTCCTGAAGTGGTCGCCATCAAGCCCGCGACGGGGCTTTGTCGTTCCTGCTACAACGCAGCTCAGGAGGTTGAATTCCGTGCGTTATTTCGCTGCCCCCATGGCTGTTTCCGTGCTGCTGCCACTGTTCACGCTGTGCGCTGAGCCGGTACGCGCCGCGGAACCGAATGTGGCCCCACGTCCTGCGGTGGGGGCGTCGGCGCTTCCGACAGAAAGTGCCCGCGTGATCTACATGCAACGCGATGCCGAGGGCAAGACGGTGTTCACCGATCGACCCGCCGCAGGCCTCGTCACCGAGCGTCGCTGGGCGATCCAACCCGAGGACCCTGACGCCGCCGCTGCGCGCCGCGAGGCTGGCCGTGATCAGTCTGAGCGGGTCACCGAACGCATTCAGCGATCGATCGATCAGCAACAGCAGCACGTCAACGAGCTGCAGATCGAGCAACTGCGCGCTCAGCGTGTCGCCGACGCCTTGAAGGCTGAGCGCTTGCGGGAACGCGACCGCGAGGCTGACGGCCGATATGTCCTGCTGCGCCCTTATGCGCACCCGTTCGGATACACCCCGTTTGGCCAGGTGGGCCCGTATCCACCCGATACGCGGCCGCCCCGGCCGCAACGACCGACCAAGCCTTCGCCGCCCAGTGGCCCGCTGGCGCCGCCTGTCGGCTCGCGTTGACCTCGCCAAAGCACCGCCTAGAAGCGCCGTCTCAGGACGACATCGGCTCGGCTGTCTCGGGGTTCGCAGTCGATGTCCGAGAGGCGCAGGGCGCCTCGATCTGCTCTGCGATGTACTGCGCATCACGGGTCACGCCGGAGAACCGGCCGGATCCCCGGATCTGCAGCGGCGAGCGCTTTTCGAGCACAAGGTAATCGATGCCGCGCTGCGCTTGATTACCGACACCTGGATCACCCTCAGCATCCGCATGCGACGGTCATGTGAAGTGTTGCTCAATTGATGAGTCCAGACTGCGGAGCGGCGGCGACTGGTCGTATCCGATAGCAGGATCATTGGAGCGTAGGCGTGACCTGCCCCCTCCGCAGTACCAATGCTTCGGCAGGAATGCTGGTTAACGGTTACTGGATCTCGTTGTTGGTTGGTTTGACCTGTTGAGCGGCATCGCCGGCGATGCCGCTCGGCGAAGCGCGCTGGTGGCACGCGCCCGATGCTTCCGAGGGGTCGCACTTCGTTGTAGTCGAACCGCCAGGCCGCCGCGGTCTGGGCACTGGTGGCCGGGGCTTGCCGGTAACTGTCTCGGCTTGGCCCCACAAGTCTGCACGCGTGCCGCTTGTAGAACGGCGCGTCCGAGAACCCGCCCCTTCGGCAGATCTCGACCACAGCCATGCCGGCCTCAGCCTGCTCGAGGAATCCGATGATCTGTCCCCCTGTGAATTTGCTCTCCTGATGTCCGCTATCCGCCCTGGGCGGCGCGCTCCCGCCACTTCAGGTTGGTATGGCTGGAATGGGACACGTCACGCACAGTCGCTGGACCGGCGTCAGGCTGTGGCGCCCTGAGGGGTCGGTCGACTTGGCGTGAACGATCAGATAGGCGCTGGCTTCTCCGTTCGGCGACATGCCAGCATCGCCGAGCGGCAGGGAGGCAGGTGACGATGAGGCGGTTTCCATGTTGTGGTTCTCCAAACAACGTTGGCGGGCGAGGAAAACTCGTCTTCCGCTGCGTTCAGTGTCTGGAGCCACCTGCACGCTGTTGTTGCGATTGCCCGACTTTCCTATGACAACTGAAGCAGAGCTTCAGCTGATCACTCGTATCAGTCTTGATCAGAGCGAGTGCGGCTTCCGCCACGTCGGTGTGCGGCACGGCGCGTCAGCAGGTGCATCAGCAGTAGTGCCGCCGCTGAGCCGGGCAGCACTTGGCCAGTCGGAGCCGAAGCGCATCGACTGTCGCGACGCTGACTTGCTGCGCGTGCTATTCCAGCGCGCGAACTTCATCGGCACCGATGAGTAGCGTGTCTTGACTGCGCAGGTTGATTGGGCCCGGTGCGTCGCGGAAGTGCAGTTTTGCGAATACGCCTGCAGCCACCGCCACCAATGAAAGCACCCCTAGTGGTTGCATCAATTGGGTGAGCAACCGGGTTCGTCACGCTCGGTGGCGCGATGTCATAGACCTTGGCCAGAAGGGCTGGCACCGCAACATCGGTTCGATTGAACTGGTCAACTGCGCTGCTCGAGGTCTTGAGCGTGTCAGCAGCCGATTCGGGCTTCAAGGTGCGGTGGCTCATGGAGGGCTTTCTTGCTGGAGGGCGCGCCCCGGATGCGTTCAACGCGGAAGCCGATCCTTGCCACACATCGCCGCGTGTTCATCGCTGAGCCGGCAACCCCAGTTTTCATCTGAAACATTCAGCCCAACAACACAGTTTCTAGGTGTTTGACATGAGTTTGTCCATGACAAATACATGTCAAATAGGCGGAACTTCCCGCGGCAATGCCTACCGAATCAATTGGGTTCCGCTATACTCGACTAAACTGGTCAGGTAAGAGGTTGTCTTCACAAGAGGCCACCACCTACCGACTGGTGTGCCGAGAGGCGGGCGTTGCCAAACAGGCCGTCTTAATGCCCTTCGGGGCGACAGGAGTAGTCACCATGCGTCTCACCACCAAAGGTCGTTTTGCTGTCACTGCCATGATCGATCTGGCACTGCGTGAACATTCGGGCCCTGTCGCGCTGGCCGCGATCAGCGCCCGACAGCAGATCTCGTTGTCATATCTCGAGCAGCTGTTCGGTCGCCTGCGCCGCCACGAACTCGTGGAAAGCACGCGTGGTCCCGGAGGTGGTTATTCGTTGGGGCGCAAGTCCGATGACATCACTGTCGCAGACATCATCCTGGCAGTCGACGAACCGCTGGACGCCACCGGTTGCAGCGGCAAGGAAAACTGCATGGGCGAGGACGGTGGTCGCTGCATGACGCACGATCTGTGGGCCAGCTTGAACACCAAGATGATTGAGCACTTGAACTCCATCTCGCTGAAGAAACTGGTTGGCGATCAGTTGGCCAAGGGCGTGTCTGTGGAAGAGCACCCGGTCAAGCGCGCCATCTCGACGCAGCCCGTGGTCAAGCCGATCCGCATCACCGCACCTAATTCGGTGTTCGCCCTCGGCACCGCGTACTCGAAGTAAGCAAGGTTGAATCCGCCAGATACCGACCCATGGACCTGACCCCGCATTTCCCGATCTACATGGACTATGGTGCCACGAACCCGGTGGATCAGCGCGTCGTCGACGCGATGATCCCCTGGCTGCGTGAGCACTTCGGCAATCCGGCCTCGCGCAGCCACGCATGGGGTTGGGAGGCGGAGGCAGCGGTCGAGAAAGCGCGGGAAGATGTCGCGGCGTTGATCGGTGCAGATCCGCGTGAGATCGTCTGGACTTCGGGTGCGACCGAATCTAATAACCTGGCGCTCAAAGGCGCCGCGCAGTTCTACAAGACCCGCGGCAAGCACATCATCACCGTCAAGACCGAGCACAAGGCTGTCCTTGACACAGTGCGCGAGTTGGAACGGCAAGGTTTCGATGCGACCTACCTGGAGGTGCAGGAAGACGGCCTGCTTGACTTCGAGGCGTTGAAAGCCGCTATCCGCCCCGACACGATCCTGATCTCCGTGATGCTGGTCAACAACGAGATCGGCGTCATTCAGGACATCCCGGCGATCGGTACGCTGTGCCGTGAGCGCGGCATCATCTTCCACGTCGATGCGGCGCAGGCCACTGGCAAGGTTTCGATCGATCTGACCACGTTGCCTGTCGACTTGATGAGCCTGGCCTCGCACAAGACCTATGGCCCGAAGGGCATCGGTGCGTTGTACGTGCGCCGCAAGCCGCGCGTGCGCATTGAGGCGCAGATGCACGGCGGTGGACATGAGCGCGGCATGCGCTCGGGTACGCTGCCAACGCATCAGATCGTCGGCATGGGCGAGGCCTTCCGCATTGCCCGCGAGGAGATGGCCACCGAGAACGAGCGCATTCGCATGCTGCACAAGCGTTTGCTTGGTGGCCTTTCGGACATCGAGCAGACCTTCCTGAATGGCCACCCGACGCAGCGCATTCCGCACAACGTCAACATGTCGTTCAATTTCGTCGAGGGCGAGTCGCTGATCATGGGCATCAAAGGCATCGCCGTGTCTTCCGGCTCGGCTTGCACTTCGGCCAGTCTGGAGCCCAGCTATGTGTTGCGCGCCCTTGGTCGCAGCGACGAATTGGCGCACTCGAGCCTGCGCATGACGATCGGCCGCTTCACCACGACCGAAGAGATCGACTACGTGATCACCACACTGAAGGACCGCGTCGCCAAGTTGCGCGAGCTGTCTCCTCTGTGGGACATGTACAAGGAGGGTGTCGACATCAGCACCATCCAGTGGGCGGCGCATTGAGCGTGGCCCGGTACCCGATGATGAATCTGGAGTATTGACATGGCATACAGCGAAAAGGTCGTCGAGCACTACGAGAATCCCCGTAACGTCGGCTCCTTCGACAAGGGCGATGACACAGTGGGCACCGGCATGGTCGGTGCGCCGGCCTGCGGCGATGTGATGAAGCTGCAGATCAAGGTGAACCCTGCCACCGGTCTGATCGAAGACGCGAAGTTCAAGACCTACGGCTGCGGCTCTGCCATTGCGTCGAGCTCTCTGGTCACCGAATGGATCAAGGGCAAGTCGCTGGACGAAGCGCTGACCATCAAGAACACCCACATTGCAGAAGAATTGGCCCTGCCGCCGGTGAAGATCCACTGCTCGATCCTGGCCGAGGACGCGATCAAGGCTGCGGTCAACGACTACAAGGCCAAGACTGCGTCAGTGGCCAATCCCGCAGGTGAAACCACGCACTGAACCATGGCTGTCACATTGACTGAAGCAGCGGCACGGCACGTCACGCGGTATATCGGCAAGCGAGGTAAAGGTGTGGGTGTGCGCCTCGGCGTGCGCACCACAGGCTGCTCTGGCCTGGCCTACAAACTCGAGTACGCCGACGATGTGGCGCCCGAAGACACCGTGTTCGAAGACCATGGTGTCAAGGTGCTGATCGATCCGAAGAGCCTTCCCTATATCGACGGCACCGAGCTCGACTTCGTGCGTGAAGGCCTGAACGAGGGTTTCAAGTTCCACAACCCGCGTGAGAAGGACCGCTGCGGTTGCGGTGAGTCTTTCAGGGTCTGACACTTCGTCATTCGATAGCGGGCGCGTCTCTTTGATCGTGTCCTCTTCGACGGCGCGACTCGATTCATGACCAGCCGATGAAGCTCGACAGCGACGACTTCGAACTCTTTGGCATACCTCGGCAGTTCGAGCAGGACATCGCCGTGCTTGATGCGCGCTGGCGCACATTGCTGAGCGAATCCCACCCCGATCGTTTCGTCAGCGAAGGCGCGCAGGCGCAGCGACTGGCGATGCAATGGTCGGTGCGCATCAACGAAGCGCATCGGCGCCTGAAAGACCCGCTGGCACGAGCGGCCTACCTCTGCGAATTGCACGGTGCGCCGATCCATGCAGAAGACAACACCGCGATGCCAGGCACCTTCCTGATGCAGCAGATGGAATGGCGCGAGTCGCTCGATGAAGCCTCGACGCTGGCTGAAGTCGAAGTACTCGAGTCCGCAGTAGCCGCGCATCGCATCAACGTGCTTGGCGAACTGCGCCGGCTGATCGACGACCAACACGACCACGCTGTCGCTGCGCAGCAGGTGAGAGCCCTGATGTTCGTCGAGCGCTTTGCAAGCGACATCGATCATCGGCTGGAAGCGCTGGAACAATAAACAGATGGCACTCCTCCAGATTTCCGAACCCGGCGGCGCGCCGGACCCGCACCAGCGTCGCATCGCCGTCGGCATCGACCTCGGCACCACGCATTCGCTGGTGGCATCCGTGCGCCACGGTGTGGCTGAATGCCTACCTGATGCTGTCGGCCGCGTGATCCTGCCTTCGGCCGTTCGCTATTTGCCGAACGGCCGCCGCCAGATCGGCGCCGATGCGCTGGCCGAGGCGGCGACCGACCCGCACAACACGCTGGTGTCGGTCAAGCGATTCATGGGCCGTGGATTGGCCGACATCGCCGACCGTGCCAAGCTGCCCTTTGACTTCGTCGAGGCGCCGGGCATGGTTCAGATCCGCACGGTCGACGGCATCAAGTCGCCGGTCGAGGTGTCGGCCGAGATCCTCGCCACGCTGCGCCAGCGGGCCGAAGACACCTTCGACGACGAACTCTTTGGTGCTGTTGTCACCGTGCCCGCGTACTTCGACGACGCGCAACGCCAAGCCACGAAAGACGCCGCGCAATTGGCCGGCCTGAACGTGCTGCGCTTGATCAACGAGCCGACCGCGGCAGCGATCGCCTACGGTCTGGAGAATGGCTCTGAAGGTCTGTATGCGATCTACGACCTGGGCGGCGGCACCTTCGACATCTCGCTGCTGCGTCTGAGCGCCGGCGTGTTTGAAGTGGTGGCGACGGGTGGCGACTCAGCACTGGGCGGCGACGATTTCGACCATGCGCTGGCCGGCTGGGCGCTGGCGCAGGCAGCAACGTCGGCCACATCGCCACAGGACAAGCGTGCGGTGCTGGTGGCTGCGCGGGCTACGAAGGAAAAGCTGTCGTCAGCCGACCATGTGACGCTGGCATGCCCAATTTCCGGCAGCAACGGCTCCGCAACCGAGCTCTCGGTGCGTGTCACCCGCGATCAGTTCGATGCGATCACGCATGACCTGGTCTCGCGCACCCTGACCGTGTTGCGTAAGGTGCTGCGCGACGCGAAGACCGACAAGGCCGCAGTGCAGGGTGTCGTGATGGTCGGTGGCTCAACCCGCATCCCGGCTGTGCAGGCCGCCGTGGCCGATTTCTTCGGCAAGGCGCCGCTGAACAACCTGAACCCCGACGAGGTCGTGGCCCTGGGTGCTGCACTGCACGCCAACACGCTGGCCGGCAACGCCGGTGCCGAAGAGATGCTGCTGCTTGACGTGATTCCGCTGTCGCTCGGCCTCGAGACGATGGGGGGGCTGGTCGAGCGCATCATTCCGCGCAACAGCTCCATACCCACCGCGCGCGCGCAGGACTTCACCACCTTCAAGGATGGCCAGACCGCACTCGCCATCCATGTGGTGCAGGGCGAGCGCGAACTGGTCAGCGACTGCCGATCACTCGCCCGCTTCGAATTGCGCGGCATCCCGCCGATGGTGGCCGGTGCGGCGCGCATCCGCGTGAGCTTCACCGTTGATGCCGACGGCATGCTTAGCGTGGCTGCGCGTGAGGAAGGCTCGGGCGTCGAGGCGTCGATCGCGGTCAAGCCCAGCTACGGCCTGGCCGATGATGACATCGCACGCATGCTTAGCGAGAGCTTCACGACTGCCGAGGTCGACATGAAAGAGCGTGCGCTGCGCGAGTCGCGCGTCGAGGCTGAGCGCATGACGCTGGCCACGCGCGCAGCAATGGCCGCAGACGGCGACCTGCTGGAGGCAGAAGAAACCGCCGCGATCGAAGCCATGCTGGACAAATTGGAAGCCTCTCGCCAAGGCAGCGATCACCACGCGATCGACGCCGCCGTCGAGGCGCTGGCCCACAGCACCGAAGCCTTCGCCGCCGCACGGATGAACCGGGGCATCCGCAAGGCGCTGGCCGGGCGCCGCGTCACCGAGGTCTGAGCAGGAATCCACATGCCCGTCATCAAGATACTGCCGCACGCCGAATACTGTCCGCAAGGCACCGAGATCACCGCATCGCCCGGCACCTCGATCTGCGAAGCACTGCTGGAAAACGGCATCGAGATCGAACACGCCTGCGAGATGAGCTGCGCTTGCACCACCTGCCATGTTGTGGTGCGGCAAGGCTTCTCGTCGCTGGGCGAGATGGATGAAACCGAAGAAGACCTGCTCGACCGCGCATGGGGCCTGGAGCCCGATTCACGCCTGTCGTGTCAGGCCATCCTGTCGCAGCAGGACGTGACGATCGAGATCCCGAAGTACACGATCAATCACGCCAAGGAAATGCACTGAACGCGTGACTCAAGCCGCCTGCTTCTCCACATGCCCATGCCGCGTGTAGAGGAAGTCCAGCACCTCCTTGCGGTAGTTCACATAGCGTGTGTCGGCGGCCAGTTCGACGCGGTTTCGGGGGCGGGGCAGGTCCACGCTGACGATCTCGCCGATGGTGGCGGCAGGGCCGTTGGTCATCATCACGATGCGGTCGGACAGCAGCACGGCTTCGTCGACGTCGTGCGTCACCATCACCACTGTGCTGTGGGTGCGCAGCACGATCTTCAGTAATTCGTCTTGCAGCCTGGCGCGGGTCAGGGCGTCGAGTGCGCCGAAGGGCTCGTCCATCAGCAGCACTTTGGGCTCCATTGCCAGCGCGCGGGCGATACCGACGCGCTGTTTCATGCCGCCGGAGATCTCGTGTGGTCGCTTGGTCGCTGCATGCCCCATGTCGACCAGTTCCAGTGCCGCCTTGGTGCGAGCATTGAGCTGAGCTTTCGACTCGGTGTCGCCGAACACCCGCTCAACCCCCAGGTGCACGTTCTGGAAGCAGGTCAGCCACGGCAGCAGTGAGTGGTTCTGGAACACCACCGCGCGCTCGGGGCTGGGCGCGGCGATTTCGCGGTTGTCGCAGAGCAGCGCACCAGACGTTGGCAGCGTCAACCCGGCGATCAGGTTCAGCAGCGTCGATTTGCCGCAGCCCGAGTGGCCGATCAACGTGACGAACTCGCCCTTGGCCACGCTCAGGTTGATGTCCCGTAGCGCGTGAAAGCTGCCCTTCTTGGTGTGGAACGTCATTTCGGCGTTTTCCACGAGGATGAAGTTGTTCATGCTCAGTGCTCCTTGAGGCGACTCAGACGTCGTCGTAGCTGAAGCGCTTGGCGATGGCTACCAGCGCGGTTTCGAGCACCAGACCCACCACGCCGATCACGAAGATCGCGATGATGATGTGCTTCACGTTGAGGTTGTTCCACTCGTCCCAGACCCAGAAGCCGATGCCCACGCCGCCCGTCAGCATTTCGGCCGCCACGATGACGAGCCACGCCGTGCCCACCGACAGACGCACACCGGTCAGCATGTATGGCAGCACCGCGGGGAACAGGATCTTCTTGATGATCGTCCACTCCGACAGGTTCAGCACCCGCGCCACGTTCAGGTAGTCCACCGGCACGCGCTGAACGCCCACGGCAGTGTTGATGATCATGGGCCAGATGCTGCAGATGAAGATAGTCCAGATGGCGGCTGGATTGGCAGCCTTGAACACCAGCAGGCCGATCGGCAGCCAGGCTAGCGGCGACACCGGGCGCAGCAGGCTGATCAGTGGCGACACCATGTCGTTGAGCACCTTGAAGCGGCCGATCATGAAGCCCACCGGGATGCCGACCGCGGCTGCCAATCCGAAGCCCACCGCCACGCGCTCCAGCGAGAACAGGATGTTCCAGCCAATGCCCTGGTCGTTCGGCCCCTTGCTGTAGAACGGGTCGGCAAACAGCACCACCGCCGCCTTGAAGGTTTCCAGTGGCGACGGAAAGGTGGTGCTGTTGATCGTGGCGAGCCCCCATAGCGCCACCAGCAGCCCCAGGCCGACCAACGGGAAGAGCGCCTTCAACAGCATTCCGCCCCAGTCGAACGGGACCTTCTTCGGTGCCGATGCCGCTGTCACCAACGTGCTGGCGCCGAGTGCCGAGGGCTTTTCGCGCGCCAACTTCTGCGCCTGCAATTCGGCCGAGGCAGCAAGGGGGGTGTGGAACACGGCACTGACCATGATGGACTCCTGATGGTGTGATTGGAGGCTGGCGCAATCAGGCCCGGATCGCAAAGCTGTCGGCGTATTTCTTCGGGTCCTTCCCGTCCCAGATCACGCCATCGATCAGCTTGCTGGTGCGAAGCGCATCCTTGGGCACATTGATCTTCAGCGCGCCGGCCGCTTGCTTGTAGAGGTCGATCTGGTTGATCTGCTGGGCCACGGCGAGGTAGTCCGGGTGCTCCTTGATCAGGCCCCAGCGCTTGTGCTGCGTCAGGAACCACATGCCGTCCGACAGGTACGGAAAAGTCACC
>CANHNO010000036.1 GCA_947462065.1 Burkholderiales bacterium
CGCAACCGAGTGCTGCGCAACACCTACTGGCTGCTGGCGCTGTCGATGGTACCCACCGTGCTGGGCGCCTGGATCGGCGTGACCACCGGCATCTCGCGCGCCATGTCGCCAGGCATCAGCCTGGTCGTTTTCCTCGCCGGGTCCTTCGGCTTCATGTACGCCATCGAGAAGACCAAGAACTCCGCCTCGGGCGTGCCCGTGCTGTTGGCCTTTACCTTCTTCATGGGCCTGATGCTCTCGCGCATGGTCGGTGTGGTGCTGGGACTCTCCAACGGCGCCAGCCTGATCATGATGGCGTTTGCAGGCACCGGCGCGATCTTCCTGGGCATGGCCGCGCTGTCCTCGGTGATCAAGCGCGATCTGAGCTCGATGGGAAAGTTCCTGTTCATCGGCATGATCATGTTGCTGGTGGCCGGCATCGCCAACTTCTTCATCCAGTCGAGCGCACTCATGATCACGCTGTCGGTGATCGCCATCGGCATCTTCTCGGCTTTCATCCTGTATGACCTCAAGCGGGTCAAGGATGGCGAGGAAACCAACTACATCACCGCCACGCTGGGCGTCTACCTCAGCATCTACAACGTGTTCCAGTCTCTGCTGGCAATCTTCGGGATGACGGGTGGCGACAGCGATTGAGTCTGGCACACCCGCGCAAGAGGAAAAACGGGGCCTCAAGGCCCCGTTTTTCCGTCCCTCAATGGCTCCGATCGAAAACTGCAATGCTCTCGACGTGAGCAGTGTGCGGGAACATATTGACAGCTCCAGCCGCGCTCAGCACATACCCGGCTTGATGAACCAGCAATCCCGCGTCACGCGCCAGAGTGGCTGGGTTGCAGCTGACGTAAACGATGCGCTTCGGTGGCACATAGCCCGGTGCCGCAGTGGGGTCAGCGGCCACATCAGCCAAGGCCTTGGCCAAGGCGAAAGCGCCTTCACGCGGTGGGTCGACCAGCCATTTGTCGGCGTGTCCCAATTCAGCCAAAACAGAGGCATCGATCTCGAAGAGATTGCTCGCCTTGAAGTGCGCTTTCGCAGCCAGACCGTTGGACACCGCATTCTCGCGCGAGCGCTCAACCAACGCTTCACTGCCTTCGACGCCCAGAACCTCGCGAGCATGTGTCGCGATCGGCAAGGTGAAGTTGCCCAAGCCGCAGAACCAGTCGATGACTCGTTCATCGGTATGCACTGCCAGCAGCCGTAGCGCGCGGGCGACCAGCGCCCTGTTGATCTGGTGGTTGACCTGAGTGAAATCGGTCGGCTTGAATCGCATCGTGATGCCGAACTCCGGCAAGCGGTACGACAGCTCGGACGCGGTGGCATCGAGAGGGTGCACTGTCGCCGGGCCTTGCGGCTGAAGCCACCACTGCACCTGGTGCAGCAGAGCGAAATCACGAAGCCGCTGCAGGTCCGCGTCAGTCAACGGTTGCAAGTGGCGCAAAACCAGCGCGGTGGCGTCGTCGCCGACGGCCACTTCGATCTGAGGCAGCCGATCGCGCTGGTCCATCCCCTCGATCAGCGTGGCCAGGGGCGCCAGCAAATCGCTCAAGTGCCGAGGTAGCACTTCACAGCTGTCCATATCGGCCACGTAGCTCGATTTCCGCTCGTGAAAGCCGACCAAGACCTTGCCCTTCTTCACGACATAGCGCACCGACAGCCGCGCTCGATAGCGGTAGCCCCAGGCCGGCCCTTCGATGGGACGCAGTATTTGTTCCGCCTTGACCTTGGCGAGATGCCACAGTCCGTCTTCCAACGCGCGCTGCTTGGTCGCGATCTGCGAACCGGCTTGGAAATGCTGCATCTTGCAGCCCCCGCAGGTGCCGAAATGGCGGCATTGCGGTACGACTCGCTGGGCACTTTCGTGGCGCAACGCGACAAGGGTGGCTTGCTCCCAGTTGTTCTTGCGTCGGGACACGCTGACTTGCACCTGTTCACCGGGCAATGCGCCCTCTATGAACACCACCTTGCCTTCGGCGTTGTGGGCGACTCCCTGGCCCTCGAGGTCGAGCGACTCGACACTCAACCATTCGGTTCTCTCCGTCACCACGATCAGCGCGGTGGCAGCAGCTTCGCCGGATCGATCGGCTTGCCCATCTTGCGAATCTCGAAGTGCAGTTGCACCCGCTCCGCGTCGGTCGAGCCCATCTCGGCAATCTTCTGGCCACGCCGCACAGCCTGATCCTCCTTGACCAGCAAGGTCTGGTTGTGCGCGTAAGCGGTCAGATAGGTGGCGTTGTGCTTCACGATCACCAGATTGCCATAGCCACGCAGACCGGATCCGGCATAGACCACACGGCCATCGGCCGCTGCCATTACCGGGTCACCGGCCTTGCCAGCAATCGCCAGCCCCTTGCTCTTGACCTCATCGAAGACGGTGGTCACCGGCCCGGTGGCAGGCCATATCCAGCCCGTCGCGTCGTCGCCTTGAAGCGGCGCGGCTGCCACCGGTGCAGCGGGGGCGACGACCGCCGATGCCCCACTCGCCACACTACTGGCTGACGACGTGGCGGAGGCTGATGTCGCTGCGCTGGAGGTCACCGCTGCGGGCGCCGAGTTCGCGCGAGTTTCCAGCGGTTTCGGCTCGACCTTGGCCGCGACGACCGAACGCATGCCTGCCGGGGCCGGATCGGCGCCCGGCGGCGCCACCCGCAGCACCTGACCCACCTCGATCAGATTGGGATTGTCGAGCCCGTTCCAGCGCGCGAGGTCTTTCCAGTTCTGGCCATTGTCGAGCGCAATGCGCACCAGCGTGTCCGCCGGCTTGACGGTGTAGTAGCCAGGCTTGTCGTTTGATGATTGCGCGCTGGCAGTGTCTCCGGCAGAGGCGCTGCCAGCAGATCCGGTCGAAGGCGCCTTGGATGGTGCCTTACGCACTTCTACTGGCGCACGGTTGCTGGATGAGGCACAAGCGGTCAACAGGCTCACCATCGTGACGGCCAGCAGACCCAACACCCAATGCCGCCCTGCTTCGTACTTCGTTCTCATCCGCAAGCGACACCTCATTCAAATCGAACCCGATTTTAGGGGAACGAACTGCACGGCTTCGTGCTCGGTTCGCTGATAGCCGGCGTCGGTTCGATCCACCACGACCAGCGTCTGCCGCTTTCCGGCTCCGACTACAGGCGAAATCAGCCGCCCGCCCACGGCCATCTGAGCCAGCCAGCACTCGGGTACCTCGGTACCACAGGCGGCCGCGATGATGCTGTCATAGGGCGCATTCGGTGGATGCCCCAGCATCCCGTCGCCATAAACCAGCCGAAGCTGCTGCAGACCCAAGGCGGCCAGATTTGCGCTAGCCTTGTCGTACAACCCGCGTATGCGCTCGATCGAGATCACCTGTCGACCCAGACTGCACAGCACGGCGGCTTGGTAGCCGCAGCCGGTGCCGATTTCAAGCACCCGCCCCAACTGACCGGTGCGCTGCGCGTTGGAACCTTCCATCAGCACATCGAGCATGCGCGCGACGACCGATGGCTTCGAGATAGTCTGCCCATGGCCGATCGGCAGGCTGGTGTCTTCGTAAGCTTGGGTGACCAACGCCGCGTCGACGAAGCGATGTCGGGGCACGCTGGCCAACGCCTGGAGAACACCAGCATGGTGCGGGTTAGCGGCTCGCAGGCGCTCGACCATGCGCCGGCGAACGTCTTCCGAATCGAGCCCGAGACCGGCTGAGGGCGGGCGGCCTGTCAGGTCACTGGAAACCAGCCTCTTCGGTGCGCGGACCATGCTTTCCAGCCGCAGCGGAAACTTGGCAGAACGGGCTGTACCACCGGGTTTGTCTTTGGGGTGGTCGTTGATCACGGCGTGGTGGGCGCAGCCAGCCACGACTGCCAGTCGGGCACCGCCACATGGTCCGTCAAGTCGATTTGCAAAGGCGTGATCGACACCCGGCCGTTAGCTGTCGCATGGAAATCGGTGCCCTCACCGGCCACGCGTGCATCGCCCGCTGGACCGATCCAGTACATCGTCTCGCCGCGCGGATTCTGTTGACGAATGACAGGCTCGCTGGCGTGTCGCCGTCCGAGGCGGGTGATGTGCATTGGCAGATCGGCCGCATCGGCCCGGTTGGGAATGTTCACATTGAGCAGGAAAGGGCGGCGAGAAGGCGGATGCGCAAGCACCTGCTCGATCACTTGACGGGCTACCTTCGCCGCAGCATCGAGATGCTCCCAACCTTTGTCGACTTGCGAAAAAGCAATCGAAGGAATGCCGAACAAAAAGCCTTCCATCGCGGCCGCAACGGTTCCCGAGTACAAAGTGTCGTCACCCATGTTGGCACCTTGGTTGATGCCGGACAGCACCAGATCAGGTCGCCGATCGAACAGGCCCGTCAGCGCCACATGCACGCAGTCGGAAGGGGTGCCGTTCAGATAGTGGAAGCCATTGGCCGCGGTGTAGGCCGACAGCGGCCGGTTCAGGGTCAGCGAGTTGGAGGTGCCGCTCGCGTTCTGCTCCGGTGCAATGACATCGATCTGTCCCAGGCCCTCACAGGCTCGTACCAACGCAGCGAGTCCCGGTGCGAGATAGCCATCATCGTTTGCAATGAGTAAGCGCATCGGGACGATTGTAGAAGTGGGTCCGGCGATACCGTGCGGCGATCGCCCGATCGAGAAAAGAACAGCCCCAATCGGCAAAAACGGCCTGCTAGCATTCTCAAAATCCTGTGGATCAGGCGCCCACCATGCCCGTCAAAGTATTGATCGTCGAAGACAACCCGGTGGCGCGCAGCTTTCTGACCAAGGTCGTGCGCGAGAGCTTCAGCGATCAGTTAATGATCAGTGAGGCAAGCGATCTGGAAACCGCCCGGCAGCGCATCAGTGAATCGCGTGAACGCAGCACGAGCACCGAAGTCTCCGGCAACGACCAGCCGAACCTGTTCAAGCTGATGATGGTTGACTTGGAACTTCCCGACGGCAACGGCCTGGAGTTGCTCGCCGAGTTGTCCAGCTATCCGGCGACGAAGATCGTCACCTCGCTTTATTCCGACGACGAGCACCTGTTTCCCGCCCTGCAATGCGGAGCGGACGGCTATCTGCTGAAGGAAGACCGGTTCGAGGTGCTGGTCGAGGAGTTGCAGAAGATCGTGCGCGGTCAGCCTCCGCTGTCGCCCGCGATCGCCAGACGCTTGCTGACCCACTTTCGGCCCGGTGACGCCACGGGCAACCCGACCGCCATGAGTGCGCCATCGACCTTCCAGAGGAGTCGCCCGTCAGCACTGGACGGCCAGCAGCCGGCAGAACAGGATCGCCCGACGCCGCGCGAGAGCGAAGTTCTAACCTACCTGAGCAAGGGCTTCACCATCAAGGAAATCGCCAACCTGATGGGCATCAAGTGGTTCACGGTGAACGACCACATCAAGTCGATCTACAAGAAGCTCAACGTCTCCAGCCGCGCAGAAGCTGCCGTGCTGGCGAGCAGGCAGGGATTGGTCTAGTCGCTCGCATAAGCCAGCGGCAGACTCACAGAGCACCGATTCGTGTACCGCATGAGGCGACGCTGGAGCACGGGCGGCGCGCCACAGCGCACTGCACAGCGTGCTGGGTAGGCCATGAACGTGGCATCGGTGCGGCCCTGTGCTGCGAGTGCACTGAATTCGGAGAAGCCAGTGGAATCTGGAGGCTGCGGTTCGCACGACGGCTGAACAGCGTGCCGTTTCTCGCCAAGAAAGGCAGCATATCGCACGAACTGTCGCTGTTCGCCATCAGCGTCGCGTTTGCCATCGCGCTCGATCTGTTGGTGCTAAGCGTGTTTGGCTTGCCGCGCTTCGCCGCGTCGACGCTGACGCTGTTCGCGGCAATGGCGGTGTATCCCAGTGTTCGCCAGTGGCTGCTCAGCCGAACGATCGGCATGCGCGTCGCCAGCACGGAACGGCTGTTCGAGCAATTGTTCCGCGCCACACGCGAAGTCGAGGACCATCCGGAACGGGCGGTACCCGCGCTGTCGCCTTCGATCAGGCAGGCGAGCACGGACTCAGCGAAGAGCGCCGGCGACTCGCCCAGGACATGCACGATGACATCGGGGCACGGTTGCTGACGCTGATGTACGAGGCGCAGTCGCCAGAAATGGAGGACGATGCGCGGCACACCTTGCAGGGTCTGAAGACGCTGACATGCGGGCTTGCCGCGTCGAAGCAACCTCTCGCGTATGCCCTCGCCGAATGGAAGGCCGACATCTCGCAACGTCTGCCGGCAGCGAAGGATGTCGATGTCGTGATGTCAATGGTGCAGTGGTCGGCGCTGACCCGAGTGCTACGAGAGCTGGTGAGCAATGTCATCGCCCATGCGCAAGCGCGCACCTATCGAGATCGACGTGAGCTTGGTCAAGGACAGGCTGGTGACCGCGGTCACCAATGACGGCATAGGATCGGCGCCCGAGCGGTGGGTACCTGGACTCGGCGTTGGCGGCGTTCGCAAGCGCGTGTGGCAGTTGGGTGACAACGTGACAGGCGGGAACATTCGCCGAGCGGCATTTGCTGCCGCGTCAGTGTGGAGAGCTTGTCCACCTCGGATTGACCGCGCGGACCACCCCAACAAACAACGGCCCAAACGGGCCGTTGTCATGAAAAACAAGTGGGGTGGCTGATGGGGCTCGAACCCACGACAACAGGAATCACAATCCTGGACTCTACCAACTGAGCTACAGCCACCGCAGGCCGTAAGTATAGGCGATGCGATCTACAGCGAGGCTGTGCTCATCTCTATCGAAAAGGAGATTCAACGGCCGTCGGTGGATTCGGTGGCAGCGACTTTCGCGGTCGCCTTGGCGTCGATCTGGACCTTCTGGCGAACCTTCAGCGTGCCGAGGTACGCCTGAGTCTCGGCATCGCTCCAGGCCTGCTGGTACTGACTCCTAGCCTGCACCACGTCAGCGACGATGGGATCTCGGCCGATGACCTTCTGAACCTTCGCCACGACAAAACCATTGGAGCCCAGGTCAACGCCAACGAAGGCCGGTAGTTTCTTCGGATCGGCGCCCAGCACCGCCGCAGTGGTGGCCTTGCCCAGTTCCTGAATCTGCAGGCGAGAGATCCGCCTCGGTTCAATGCCCATATCGGTCTGGGGCGCCTGCTGCAACGCCGCCAATCGCGCCTTCCCCTCGGTCTGCGCAAGTGCGGCGGCCTGCGCGCTGACGACCCGCGCGCGCACCTGCTCCTTCACTTCGGCCAGCGGCAATGCATGAGCGGCTTCGTGCTGCAAGACGCGGCCCGAGACAAGCTGGTTCGCCGCCGTTTCCACGGCATCGGTATTGCGCTTGTTTTGCAAGGCATCGTTGGCGAACAGCGCATCAAGAAACTTGGCTGAAGCCAGCGGACCGGTCGCGCCTGGGGCGGGTCGGCGCGTCACGCCCTGTGCAGACTTCAGCACCAGCTTGTACTTGTCGAGTGCAGGCTTCAGGCTGTCGGACTGTTCGTAGACCAGGTTGGTGAAATCGGCCGCCGCTTCAGCGAATTTCTGCTGCGCCAGTTGGCTCCTCACTTCAGTCTCGATCTCAGCCCGCACACTCTCAAAGCTGCGCTTGTCACCGCCACGCTTGTCGGTCAGGCGGATGATGTGATATCCGAAATCGGATTCGACCACGCCGCTGGTCTCACCAACCTTGAGGCCATAGGCCACATCTTCGAAAGGTTTCACCATGGCACCGCGGCCGAAGAAGTCAAGGTCTCCTCCGTTGACCGCCGACCCAGGGTCCTGGGAGTTCGTCTTCGCCAACTCGGCAAACCCGTTCGGATTTTTCGCGAGATCGGCCAGAAGGGCCTCGGCCTTGGCTTTTGCCTTCGCGCGATCGGCGGCCGGCAGCGACTTGTCAGCGGCGATCAGGATATGGCTGGCGCGGCGCTCTTCGGCTGTGGTGTAGCGCGTCGCGTTTTCGCTGTAATAGCGAGCCAGATCTTCCTCGCTGATAGACACCTGCTGACCCATCGCGTCGAGGTCCAGGACAACGTACTCGATGCTCGCCTGCTCTGGCGCCTGGAACTGCGCAGCATGGGTCGGATCCTTGTAATACGCCTCGAGATCGGCGTCGGTGGGTTGGGCTCGCGCCTCATAGTTGGCCGCGTCGAAACGCTGCAGAACGACCTCGCGCTGCTGAAAGAACGCATCGAGGGTCTGGTCCGCGGCGCCGTTCGAAACGATGCCGGTACCCGACACGCCGAGCAGCACCTGATTGACCGACAGATCCTGGCGCAGGCGGCGGGCGAACTCGTCGCTGGACAGGCCCTGTGCGGCGAGTAGATCTTTGTTGACGCTGCCATCTGGATTGCGAATGGCAGCAAACTGGGGGTCGGTGGCGAAGAGTCTCTGCAGACGGTCGTCGGTGGTGCTCAGGTGCAGTTGCTCGGCGGTGGCCAACATCACACGCTGGCGAATCAGCACCTCCAGCGTCTGCTGCCTAGCCTCGGGAGTGTCGAACAACTTGGGATCGATGTCGGGGCTCTGTCGGCGGATCCGCTCGACCTGCTCACGATGCGACTCGTCCCATTCGGCCTGTGTGATCGTATGACCGGCCACCTTGGCCACTGACTGCTTCGCGCTTTCGCCAATGCCTTGATAGCCCTCCAACCCGAGAAACACGAACGACGGCACGATGAGCACAACCAGCGCGAACATGAACAAGCGCATGCGCTTGCGGAAAAAATCGAACATCGATGAACCCCGGGTGGACGCACACGTCGGTCGCTGTGCAGTACTAGATCAGACGCCGGGAAACCCTGCTTCCCGGACGCGAAAAAGGCGAACCGTGGTTCGCCTTTGCTTAGTGACTTTCGTTAATCTTATTTGCAGCCTCAGGGAAACGTCTGAAGCTGCGGCACCGGGTTTGGTGGGTGCTGAGGGGCTCGAACCCCCGACCTACGCCTTGTAAGGGCGCCGCTCTACCAACTGAGCTAAGCACCCGGAGTGCCTGGAAACCGCGTTACTTCAGCGCATCCTTCAACGCCTTGCCTGGCCGAAACTTAGGCACCTTGGCCGCCTTGATCTTGATGGCAGCGCCAGTGCGAGGGTTGCGGCCACTGCGCGCAGCGCGCTTAGTGACGCTGAACGTGCCAAAACCGACGAGCGTCACGCTGTTGTTCTTCTTGAGCGTTGACTTCACACCACCAATCAGCGCCTCAAGAGCGCGACCAGCAGCCGCTTTGGAAATATCCGCTTGCTTGGCGATGTGTTCGATCAGTTCTGACTTGTTCACAAAGTGTCCCCCTCGAATTGGATGCGTATGGTTGGAGTCGGCAGTGACCGTGCGCCTCACCCCACACGGACATCAAAGGCATTACAGCCGTGGCGTTGGCAGGTGTCAAGCACGCCCAGCCATTCTATCGAGACGAACGAGCGTTGAGTTCATATCGTCAGCGGGAGAGGCGCACTGGAAGCGCCGTGACGACCAGAGTCCACCCACCGCAGTCAACACCATGCCCGGCAACGTCGGCGCAGCGAGCGCCTCGCCGAAGATCGTCCACGCCATCAGAGCCGTGGTCAGCGGCGCATTCGGTATGGCGGAGCGCGCGGCGATGATTCCGGTGCTTCAGATCATCGCGAACACCACCGGCACCGCGCGCAAGGCCGCGTGGCTGCACGAATTCGCGAGGGCTGCCACTGCGCCGCTACCGCGCCTTGGCGCGGATCTCAGGCAGCGCTTTCTGCAGGTAGTACACCATCGACCAGACGGTCAGGACTGCAGAGAGGCCGATCAGCACCGTGCCCCAAGCGTGGGTATCGATGACTGTGAACAGCGTGCCGTCGAAAAGCAGGAAAGGGATCGCAACCATCTGCACCACAGTCTTCACCTTGCCCAGCATGTGCACTGCGACGCTGCGAGAAGCACCGATCTGCGCCATCCATTCACGCAAGGCGGAAATCGCGATCTCTCGCCCGATGATGACCAGTGCCACCAGCGCGTGCAGCCGATTCAGGTGCACCAGCACCAGCAGGGCTGCGCAAACCAGGAACTTGTCGGCCACCGGGTCGAGAAAAGCCCCGAACGAGGAGGTCTGCTTGAGCTTTCGCGCTAGGTAACCATCGGCCCAGTCGGTCAGCGCGACGATGACGAACAGCGCGGTGGAAACAGTGTTCTGGGTGCCTGCTTGCAAATCCAGATAGAAAACCCCTACCACCAGAGGAATCGCGACGATGCGGGCCCAAGTGAGTAGCGTCGGCAAATTGAAAAACATGCGGACGATTGTGCCGTGTCGCCTGGGGCCGACGGTCATTGAATGTTGAGTGTTCGGGGCTTGAACCGGCGATCGTCGTTGAATAGAAACGTTTCCGTGATCCGCCACGGCCGCGGCAAGCTTGACACATCGCCGAACGGCGCCGCGCGCTGAACGGCCTCGATGGCGATCTGGATGGTGTCCTTTGCCTGTCTGGGTGGGCGCAAAACATCGATGCGGTGGATCGATCCGTCGGCGTTCAGGTCGATCGCCAAAACCGGGATGGCCAGCAGCACGTCCGGCGGACGATCCATATAGGTCAGTTGCGGGTTGGCCGCCACGATGCGACGAGCCGCCTGCTGATGCAGCTCCTTGACATTTCGCACAGGGTCGGGAGGCAATAGGCGAATCGAACCGCTCGCTGCGCCCGCAGCGCGTGTCTCAGCCGTCCGATCTGTCACGGGCGGGGGCGCCACGGCCTGCGTGCCCGAGGCTGGTTGCTGGGACGGTGGGGCAGCGCAACCCGCGAGGAATGCAAGAACCAGCCAAGGGAGGTACAGGGTATCCGGCCGACCTCCAGCACACCATTTCGTCATGGGAATCCGTTCAATGCAAGGCACGGTAGATGGCCTCGGCCAGGTCCTTCGAGATGCCTTCAACGGTCAGCAGGTCATCGACGCTGGCGCTCGCCACGCCGCGCACCCCGCCAAAACGTTGCAGCAGCCGAGCGCGCTTTTTCGGCCCGACACCGTCGATGTCTTCGAGCCTGCTGCCGCCGGTGCGCACGCTGGCGCGCTTGGCGCGCATGCCAGTAATGGCGAAACGATGGGCTTCGTCACGGATCTGTGCGACCAGCATCAGCGCCGCGGAATCCTTGGCAAGCGTGACTTTCTCGCGGCCGTCGGCAAAGACCAACTCTTCCAAACCCACCTTGCGCCCCTCGCCCTTTTCTACTCCGATGATCAACCCGAGATCCAGGCCCAGTTCCTCGAACACTTCGCGTGCCATGCTGACCTGGCCGCGGCCGCCGTCCACCAGCACCAGGTCGGGTAGTCGCAACTCGGGTTTGGCGATCACCATGTCCTCATGCAACTTGTCTTCAAGCTCCTCGGCACGCTTGGCTACCTGAGCAGCCAACTTGCCATAGCGGCGCATCAGCACCTGGCGCATCGCGGCATAGTCGTCGCCGCCAGTGATGCCTTCGATGTTGTAGCGACGGTACTGGGCACTTCGCATCTTGTGATTCTCAAAAACCACGCAGGATGCCTGCGTGGCCTCGCCAGCGGTATGGCTGATGTCGAAACACTCGATGCGAAACGTATCCAGCGCCACGGTGTCGATCTCCAGCACGTCAAGCAGCGCGCGCGTTCGGGCCTGCTGCGAGCCCTCTTCGGCCAGCAACTGGGCCAGGCGCAGATCGGCACCCTTGATGCACATGTCCAGCCAGGCCCGGCGGGCATCTCGTGGCTGGTGCTGCGCTGTCACCTTGACCCCGGCGTGCGCAGTCAATGCGTCGGTCAGCGCCTTGTCCACCGGATGGCTCAACACAAGCAAGGGCGGCACGCCGCCATCGAGGTAATGCTGCGCGATGAAGGCTTCGAGCACCAGTGCTTCAGGCGACGACGCCGTCTTGCCCGCGTCATCGGTCGCCGACTCGGCGCCCAGTGCGGTCGCGTCGTCGACATGCACCGGGAAGAATGGCCGATCGCCGAGGTGACGACCGCCCCGCACCATTGCCAGGTTGACGCAGGCGCGACCTCCGTGCACCTTGACGGCGAGGATGTCAGCGTCCCGCGTCGCGGCGCCGGTGTTGTCCTCGACCGCCTGCTGGTGCAGTACCCGGGACAAGGCACCTAGCTGATTGCGGATCTCGGCCGCCTGCTCGAACTGCAACGCGTCAGCGTGAGCCATCATCTGTGACTGCAGGGTGTCCATCACCTGTTGCTGATCGCCCTGCAGGAAGCGTTCGGCGTTGACCACATCACGCGCATAGTCTTCGGGCGAGATCAAGGCAACACACGGCCCGGAGCAGCGCTTGATCTGATGCAGCAGACAAGGCCGGCTGCGGTTGTTGAACACCGTGTCCTCGCAGGTGCGCAGCCGGAACACCTTCTGCAGCAGCTGGATCGATTCCTTGACGGCCCAGGCACTCGGGTACGGGCCGAAATAGTGGTGGCGTTGATCGACCGGCCCCCGGTAATAGACCATTCGCGGATAGCGTGAGGCACTCGATGCCGAAGGCGCGGTGGATGTGCCGGTGATCTTCAGATACGGATAGCTCTTGTCATCGCGGAACAGGATGTTGTAGCGCGGGTTCAGCGTCTTGATCAGGTTGTTCTCGAGCAGCAGAGCCTCGGCTTCCGAGCGCACCACCGTCGTTTCCATTCGCACGATCTTCGTGATCATGTGGCCGATGCGTGTGCCCCCGTGCTGCTTCTGAAAGTAGCTCGACACCCGCTTCTTCAGGTCGCGTGCCTTGCCGACATAGAGCACGCCGCCCTGTGCGTCGAAATAGCGGTACACGCCGGGCAGGCCGGGTAGCGCGGCCACGTCCGCGAGCAGGCGCTCGCGCTGCGCTTGGGCTGGATCGACGTGTTCAGGGTTGTCAGACATCGCCAGCGATTGTGCCGACGCTCGGATAATTCACCGATGCCCTTCAACGCGCCACGACACTCCCGCCTGCGCGCCACCTGGGATGTGTTCTGCCGCGTCGTCGACAACCACGGCGATGTGGGCGTGTGCTGGCGGCTGGCAACTGATCTGGCAGAGCGCGGCATCGCCGTGCGCCTCTGGATTGACGACGCGCAGGCCCTGACCTGGATGGCGCCTGGAGGCCGGCCTGGTGTCGAGGTGCGGGCGTGGCCAGTGACGGACGAGGCCTTTGCCATCGCGGACGTCGAGCCTGCGAATGTGGTCATCGAGACCTTCGGCTGCGGCTTACCCGACCCTTGTCTACGCCATATCGCACTCGCACACCGGCAGTCGGCAGCGCCGGTCTGGATCAATCTGGAGTACCTCAGCGCGGAGGCCTGCGTCGAGCGCAACCACGGACTCCCCTCCCTCCAAGGCAGCGGTCTCGCCTGCGGCGTGACGAGCTGGTTTTTCTACCCCGGCTTCACCGCCAGCACCGGCGGACTGTTGTGCGAGGCCGACCTGCTGCGACGACAAGCCGCGTTCCACCGTGAGGCCTGGCTGGCCGATCACAGCATCTCGCCGCACCCTGGTGAACGCCTTGTCAGCCTGTTCTGCTATGCGAATCCGAACGTGTCGGAGTGGTTGCAGGCCGTGGCTGCTCGCCCAACGCTGCTGCTGACGACCCCCGGCCACGCGACCGAACAGGTCGCTCGGGCGATTGCCGATGATGGTGCGCTGGACAACGTGCGCGTCCAGAGCCTGCCCTGGCTGACGCATTTCGATTACGACCACCTGCTCTGGTCTTGTGACCTCAATCTGGTGCGGGGCGAAGACTCGCTGGTCCGTGCGGTCTGGGCCGGGCGCCCTTTCCTCTGGCAGATCTACCCGCAGGACGATGGGGTCCATGCAGCAAAGCTCGTGGCGTTTCTGACCAGGGCGTTGCAAGCCGCCGACCCGGCGATGGCCGAATCGATCCGGCGCGCCGCCTTCCGCTGGAACAGCCTGTCTGCGCCGCACGATCCAGACGCCTGGGGCGTGTTGCAATCGCCGTCCTCGATGTCCGCCTGGGCCAGGGTATGCACAGATTGGCGTACCGAACTGCTGGCTCAACCAGACCTCGTGACTCAGCTGATGGCATTCGCCAATGCCAAGTCCAGCCTTCCACAGGCTAAAATCTGAGGCTTTTCGTTTCGCAACCCCGAAACGCGAAAAGTCAACTCCACGGATCTCAACGGACAGCGTCATGAAAATCGCACAGGAAATTCGCGCCGGCAACGTCATCATGCACGGCAAGGACCCGATGGTCGTTCTGAAGACCGAATACAGCCGCGGCGGTCGCAATTCGGCCACCGTGCGCATGAAGCTCAAGAGCCTGCTGAGCAACTCCGGAACCGAAGTCGTCTTCAAGGCCGACGACAAGATGGACCAGATCATCCTCGACAAGAAGGAGTGCACCTACTCCTACTTCGCCGACCCGATGTACGCGTTCATGGATGCCGAGTACAACCAGTTCGAAGTCGAGAGCGAGAACATGGGCGACGCTGTCCAGTACCTCGAAGACGCGATGCCGGTCGAAGTGGTTTTCTATGACGGCAAGGCAATCTCGGTCGAATTGCCCACCAGCCTGGTGCGCGAGATCACCTGGACCGAGCCAGCCGTCAAAGGCGACACCTCGGGCAAGGTGCTGAAGCCGGCGAAGATCGCGACCGGCTTCGAGATTGCGGTGCCGCTGTTCGTGCAGACCGGCGACAAGGTCGAAATCGACACCCGCACCCACGAGTACCGCAAGCGCGTTTAACGGCGGACGCCTGTCGGCGGTTCGGACACAGGGCGCTTTCGGGCGCCCTTTTCTTTGGTTCGACAAGTTCTTCGGCATGATCGCTTGATGCCATTCGACTTCGACGCCATCAGCACGCCGTTCCGGATGCAGCCCGGTCTGCGCCGGCTCTCTCCCGGTGCGGTTCAGCTGACTCCAACCCGGCCTGGCGACCGCGTGCTGCGGGAAAAGCTGGCAGTGTTGAATGGTCACGTTCAACAAGCGCTGCTGACGAGTCACGGCTTCGATCCGCAACCGGCGCTGCAGGCACTGTTCCAGCACGCAGCAGCGGAGCACCCCGGCGCCTGGCGCTGCGACGCTGATGGATCCGTGCACGCCCTGCAGCTCGGTTGGGTCGTGCACGAGGGCGGCTCGATATCCAGCCACTCCGACGCCACGGACGATGTCGGTCGTTGCCTCGTGGCATTGCCTGCACACTGGCGCCAGACTGCGTTGTTCTGCCTCGCCTTCATCGAGGATCTGGCCGTCATCGATGGCCAGACCGCTTGCATCCCCTGGCTTGCGGTCTGCCTGCCATCGCACTGGGCTCCAGAGGACAAGATCGGCCGGCACTTCGCCGAAGTGCACGCGCCCGTGGCTGACAACCAGTTGCTCATCACCGCCAGCGATCACCTCGCAAGGCTGGTGACCGGCAGCGACCGCTGGGTGCGCTGGGTGTGGAACATCACAAGCCATGCGCAACTCGACGCGCACCCTGCGCGGCTGCCCGAGCAAGGTTGGCCGGCAGATGCCGATGCAGAGCAGCTCTCAGCGATGGCATTCCTGCGCACCGAGCGGCAAACGTTCATCCCGCTGACCTCGCACCGGCAGGCAGTGTTCACCATCCAGGTCGAGTCTCAGCCACTGGTGCAGGCGATCACTGAACCGGCGAATGCGCGACGGCTGCATGACGCCTTGCAGAGCATGAGCGCAGCAGTGCTCACCTACCGCAACCTGACCGACGCACGCGAGCGACTGCTGTCGTGGCTGCGCACGCGCGGTGCGGGACACATGGGATGACCGACCGGGCCGCAGGCGAATCGACAGGTCGCACCACGGCCTTTGCTGCCGCACTGGCCCGTGGCTGGCAAGGCCGCCAGCGATTCGTTGTGCTGGACGACCAATTCGATGGCGGCAGCCGATTCCTGGGTTGTCTGCAAGCCTGGCGTGCCGATCCGCAACGCTGTGCGCAGTTGCATGTGATCACGGTGTCTGCTGACCTCGGAGGCGGCTTTACGGCCCCCACGCTGAACGATGAGATCGGCAGCCGCTGGCCGCCGATCACGCCCAACCTGCACCGGCTGGCCTTCGAGGGCGGGCAGGTTCAATGGCTGCTGGTGCCGATGGCATTGCGAGCCGGGCTCAGCGAGCTGTTGACCCCAGTCGACGCGTTTGCACTCGGCCATCGAATCGAGCGCGATGCCCCAGCGTCGCGACGCGAGGCCAAGGCGCTGGCCCGGCTGGCGCGTGTGGGCAGCCTGGTGTGGCTCGAAACTCCATCGAGCGCCGATGAGGGCGCGATGCGTTCTGCCGGGTTCACGCAGGCGGACGACTCAGGAAAACGCTGGCGCTATGACCCCTCATTCGTACCGAGGCGCGGGCCCTCACGCTGCACGACCCATTCGCCTGACAACGCACCGATCGTGGTGATAGGCGCGGGCCTGGCCGGATGCGCGGTCGCGTGGGCACTGGCCGAACAAGGCCGCGACAGCATCATCTTCGAACGCCATGGTGCCCTCGCGATGGAGGCATCGGGCAACCGGGCTGGCCTGTTTCACGGCATCGTCAACCCACAAGATGGCGCCCACGCGCGGTTCAATCGGGCCGCAGCACTGGAAGCGCAACGCGCCGTCACCGTTGCGCTCGCACGGCACGGCGTTCAGGGCAATGTGCAGGGCCTGCTGCGCCTGGAGAACCACGACAACGCCTGGTTCGCGATGCACGCCACCTTGCAACGGCTCGCGCTGCCATCGGACTACGTGCAGGCGTTGTCACCGCGCGAGGCCTCGGACCGCAGCGGCTTGACCTTGCACCAGCCGGCCTGGTGGTACCCGGGTGGAGGCTGGGTTCAACCTGGCGGGCTGGCACGTTCGTTCATCGAACGCGCGGGGCGGCGGACGACGCTCCGGGCCAGCTGCGCCGTCGAATCGCTGACACGCGACGCCGAAGGCTGGGTACTTCACGATGCTGCCGGCCACGCCCTGGCTACATCGAGCGCCGTGGTGCTGGCCAATGCAGGCGACGCGCTGCGGCTGCTGCGTCCGTTGATGCCATCTTCAGCGCCCGACGCCTGGCCGCTGCTGAAGCTGCGCGGGCAGATCAGCATGGCGTCGCTGAGCGAGATGGGTGCGCTCAACCTGCCGCAGGTTCCGATCACAGGCTCGGGCTACCTGCTGCCACCGATCGACGGCCTTGCCATCTTCGGTGCCACGTCACAGGCCGATGACGATGATTCTTCGGTACGGGACAGCGACCACCTGCACAACCTGGCCCAGCTGTCTCGCTTGACCGGCAAGCAGATTCAGTTGGACACCACTCAATTGACGGGCCGCACCGGCTGGCGCTGGAGCACCGACGATCGCCTGCCTGTTCTGGGTGCGGTGCCGGACATCGCCGCCGCGCTCGGTGTGCAACGCCTGGAACAGCCTTCACAGGTGCCGAGACTGCCGGGGCTCTATGCATGCACGGGATTGGGGTCGCGCGGCATCACCTGGGCGGCGCTGGCCGCGCAGATGGTGGCCGCTTCGATCACGGGCGCCCCGATTCCCATCGAGGCGAGTCTGCTGGACAGCGTGGATGCTGCCCGCTTTGTGGTTCGCGAGGCCGCCAGACGAGCTCGTGGCGGCGACTAGACGCGCTCGACGTTCGTCTCAGATCGGAGCCTGGCCCGCAGCGTCTGCAGCGGGAGCGGAGCCTTCTCCCTCATCTGCCACGGAGTCAGATTCACCGTCGGCACCGGTTTTACGGCCCGCCTTCTCCTTCACTTTTTCTTCCTTCTTCTTCTTCTTGGCCAGCTCGCGCTGACGCTTTTCGAACGAATAGTTTGGCTTGGCCATGGGCGTGCATCCACTTCAATGAATAAGTCAGCGAGATTACGCTGTTTTCAGCGCGTTCCAGCCGCGTCAGGAGGCAGATCCGTACGACACCGTCTCGACGCCATCCGGGCCGCCGAACAAACACAGGCTCGCCCGATGTCGCGCAAAGATCCCCACGCTGACTACACCGGGCCATTGATTGATCTCGGTCTCCATCGTCAGCGGATCGGTGATGTGCAAACCATGCACATCGATCAGATGGCCGCCGTTGTCGGTGACCACACCAGCGCGCAGCACGGGGCGGCCGCCCATTGCCACGAAGCGCCGCGAGATCTGCGCCGCAGCCATCGGAATCACCTCGACCGGCAGCGGGAAGCGGCCCAGCACCGCAACACGCTTCGATACATCCGCGATGCAGATGAAGCGGTCGGCCAGGTCTGCCACGATCTTCTCGCGGGTCAGCGCCGCACCGCCGCCCTTGATCATGTGGCCGCGCGGGTCGATCTCGTCGGCGCCGTCGATATACACCGGGATGCGTTCGATCGCATTGCTGTCGAGCACCGCGATGCCGTGGGCGCGCAGGCGCTCGCTGCTCTTCTCGCTGCTGGAGACGGCACCGGTGATCCGTTCGCGCATCGTCGCCAGTGCGTCGATGAAGCAGTTGACGGTCGAGCCTGTACCGACGCCGACCACGCTGCCAGGCACCACCTGATCCAGCGCCGCTCGGCCGACCATCACCTTCAGTTCATCCTGGGTCATGACAAGGAAACCGTTTGAGACAATGTTGAATTATCCCGCGCACCCTTCATGGCCCTCCTTCCCTACGCACTGACACGACCATTCCTGTTCGGTCTCGACCCGGAACAGGCGCATGACCTGACGCTCGACACCCTCGCACGCATCCAGCACACCCCGCTGATGTGCGCGATCCGCCAGACGCGCATCGACGATCCGGTGACGGTGGCGGGCCTGAGGTTCCCTAACCGCATCGGCCTGGCGGCGGGGCTCGACAAGAACGGGCGTTGCATCGATGGATTTGGCGCGCTGGGATTCGGCTTCGTCGAAGTCGGCACGGTCACGCCACTGGCGCAGCCCGGCAATCCGAAGCCGCGCATGTGGCGCCTGACCGAAGCCAACGCGCTGATCAACCGCCTGGGCTTCAACAATGGCGGACTGGCCGCCTTCATCGACAACGTGCAACGCGCGAAGTTTCGGCAAGAGGGCGGCATCCTTGGCCTGAACATCGGCAAGAACGCGGTCACGCCGATCGAGCGTGCAGTGGACGATTACCTGACCTGTCTGGACGGGGTGTACCCGCATGCCGACTACGTGACGGTCAACATCTCGTCACCGAACACCCAGAACCTTCGCGCACTGCAAAGCGATCAGGCGCTCGACGCGCTGCTCGGCGCGCTGTCGGCGCGCCAAGTCGCGCTGGCCCAGCGCCATGGCCGCAAGGTGCCGATGTTTGTGAAGATCGCACCCGACCTCGTCGAGGATCAGATTCGGGTGATCGCCACCACGCTCAAGAACCATGGCATCAGCGGTGTGATTGCGACGAACACCACCATTTCGCGCGAAGCGGTGAAGGGCCTGGCGCATGCCAACGAAGCCGGTGGCCTGTCGGGCGCTCCGGTCTTCGAGGCCAGTAATGAGGTGATCCGCCAACTGCGCGCTGAACTCGGCGCGGGCTACCCGATCATTGGCGTCGGCGGCGTGATGAGTGGTGCCGATGCAGTGGCCAAGCGCGCCGCTGGCGCCGACCTGGTGCAGATCTACACCGGGTTCATCTACAAGGGACCGGAGCTGGTGACCGAGGCTGCGCGGGCGCTGAAGGCGCAACGCATCTAGATTTAGATCAACGCCAGCGTCGTCAGCGTCAGCGAGTGAGCGCTGCGGTGGGGCACTGTGTTGCGTTCATGTCCCCCGGGCCGGTTCACCCGTTGCTCGTTTCGGCTTCAGTCCCGCCGGCCCTCCTCCTTCACTTCACTCCACACAGCGCCCCGCCACAGCGCTCCAGCACCACCGCAACAGTTCATCGTCGAGCGTTCTTTGCATGCCTCGGTGATCGCGGCAGCCGAGGGCTTGGGGTGACCGGCGCAGCGAAGTAAAGAAGGAGGGCCGGATCGGTTGTCGTGAAGCATTCAGGCCGTCACCCGGCCCGGGTGACATGAGCGGAGCCGGTCACCCCAAGCCCTCGGCAGCACCAGCAGAACACACCAATGAAAAAGGCGCGTTAAAGACGCGCCTTCGGTGCATCGACGACCGAGCGGACTCAGTGCAACGGCACGCCCGTCTTCGATTGAAGCTCCTCGCGGGTCACGCCGTCAGCCAGTTCCACCACCTTCAGGCCTTCAGGCGTCACGTCCAGCACCGCCAGGTCGGTAATGATGCGGTTGACCACCCCAAGACCAGTCAAAGGCAAGGTGCACTTCGGGATGATCTTCAGATCGACCGTGCCGTCCTTCTTCTTCGCGACGTGCTCCATCAACACGATGACGCGAGCGACGCCGGCCACCAGATCCATCGCGCCGCCCATGCCCTTGACCATCTTGCCGGGGATCATCCAGTTCGCCAGATCGCCGTGTTCGCTGACCTGCATCGCG
>CANHNO010000037.1 GCA_947462065.1 Burkholderiales bacterium
ATGCAGCCGCGGAGCGACCAGGGGTGTGCCGGTCATCGTGCGCACTTGCAGGTCGAACTGCGACAGGTCGCAAGCATCGACGCTGTAGTGGCCGGAGTTGTGCGGACGTGGCGCCATTTCGTTGGCGACGAGACTGCCGTCTTTCAGCACAAAGAACTCGACGCACAGTACGCCCGCATATCCCAGCGATGCCGCTACCCGCTCAGCGGCATCGATCGCGCGTTGCTGGACCTCAGAAGTCAGATCAGGCGCGGGCACCTGGGTCACCGCCAGGATGCCGTCACGATGCAGGTTCTGCTGCAGCGGGAAATGCACCACCTGCCCGGCTGCGTTGCGCGCGACGATGACACTGACCTCGTAGGCGAGTGGCAACTGCTTTTCAAGCACGGCCGACACGCTGCCCAAGGACGCCCAAGCCGCCGGCAGATCGGCTCGCGTCTTGACACGCGCCTGCCCTTTCCCGTCGTAACCCAGGCGGGTGGTTTTCAGGATGCCGGGAAACAGCTCATCTGGCACTGCAGCGAGTTGCGACGTGTCCTCGATCACTGTGTAAGGCGCACATGGGACATCGCAGCGTGCGAAATGGCGCTTCTCGGAGGCCCGGTCCTGGCATACCGCCACGGCTTGCGCACCCGGTGCCACAGGCCGGTGCGCGCCGAGGATCTTCAACGCATCGGCCGGCACGTTCTCGAATTCGGTGGTGATGGCCGCGCTGCGCTGCATCAGCAACGCCAGACCCTCTTGATCGAGGTAATCGGCTTGAATGTGGTGGTGCGCTACCAGCCCGGCGGGACTTTCCGGATCGGCATCCAGCACCGCGGTGAAGTAGCCCATCTGCTGCGCGGCGTGCACGAACATCCGGCCGAGCTGGCCACCGCCCATGACACCCAGCGTCGCGCCCGGGGCGATGAAATGCATCATTTCAAGTCGGCAGTCATGGCCCGCGCGACCTCTGTCTGTCGCGCACGGTAGGCCTCAAGCTTCGTGCGCAAGGCGGTGTCAGCCACAGCTAACATCGCCACTGCAAACAGGGCCGCATTGGCCGCGCCAGCGGTGCCGATGGCAAACGTTGCCACGGGAATACCCTTGGGCATCTGCACGATCGAATGCAGTGAATCGACCCCCTGCAGGTGACGGCTGGCCACCGGCACGCCGAGCACCGGCACCGTGGTCTTGGCGGCCAGCATGCCAGGCAGGTGCGCCGCGCCGCCGGCACCGGCGATGATGGCCTTCAGGCCACGCGAGACCGCCGATTCGGCGTAGGCGAACATGTCGTCCGGCATGCGGTGCGCCGAGACGACGCGGGCCTCGAACGGAATGCCAAACTCGGTGAGAATCTCGGTGGCTGTGCGCAAGGTTTCCCAGTCGCTGCTGGACCCCATCACCACACCCACAACCGCAGGCGCGTTCATGGCCTTGCTCCACTTTTTTTAGAAGCCTTGAATTGTAGGTGGCGCGGCGTCATCTCCCTAAGCCCGCCGTCGCCCGCCAGTACGCACCTGACCTTCTGCCATGATCAACATCACCCTCCAGAATTTCAAAACCGACCTGATCCAGGCTTCGGTAGACCAGGCCATCCTGCTCAACATCTGGGCGCCGTGGTCCGAACCGGCGAAGGCCCTCGGTCCGGTGCTCGAGAAACTTGAGGTTTCCTATGCGGGTCGGTTCACGCTGGCCAAGCTGAATTCCGAGTCAGAAACCGAGATCGCGGTGCAGTTGTCAAAGCTGTTCGGCGTGCGCACCATTCCGTTCTGCGTGATGTTCAAGGGTGGTCAACCGATCGACGGGTTCGTCGACTCGCTGCCTGAAGCCGAGATCCGACAGTTCCTCGACAAGCACGTGCCCAGCGTCGAGGAAATGGCCTTGGCGGAGGAAATGCAAGATGCCGAGGCCCTGCTGGCCGAGGGCGACACCCAGAGCGCGATCGCCAAGCTGCTCGACGCCGTCGCGGTCAACCCTGGCAACGACAGCGCTCGAGCCGACTGCCTGAGGGCCTTGTTGATGGCCGGCCGCGTTGACGAAGCCCGAGCGGTGTTCAATCCGGTGGCCGGCAAGGTGCTGCCGGATCCACGGCTGGTGGCCTGCGGCCATTGGCTCACGGCCTGCGAGCAGGCCCCCCTGTCGCGCTCGCCCGATGTTCTGACGGCCGCGATCGCTGCGAACCGACGCGATTTCGAGGCTCGTTTCGAGCTGGCGCAGTTGCATTTCGCCTCGCAACGCTTCATCGAAGCGATGGACGAGTTGCTGGAAATCATCATGCGAGACAAAGCTTGGAATGGCGAGCTCGCGCGCAAGACCTACGTCGCTGTGCTTGACGTGATGGCCAAGCCGGCGCCAGCCAAGCAGGCCGTCGCGGCGCCGAAGGGCGCGTTGGAAATCGCCGGCAAGGTCGACACCACGCCTACCGATCCTGAAGTGGATCGCTATCGGCGCAAGCTGAGCATGGCACTCTTCTGACGGTTGCAGCGGTCTTCAAGCGCTCGATGCCGGCGCCCGCATCGGTCAGACGAATCAGGGGGTGCCGAGATCGAACTGCTCGCCGACCTGCAGTGACTGTCCCTGCAGGAACTGCGCTGCATTCAATCGCTTGCCACCCGGGCGCTGCAATTCGGTGAGCATCACTGCACCGGTTCCGCAGGCCACGCTGATGCCAGCAGCAGTCGCGCCGGTCACCACCCCTGGGCCCACTGTCGGCTGAGCCGCCGGCAGAGCCTGTGCGTGCCACAGCTTGACCACCTCGCCCCGGAGCCTCGCGACAGCTCCAGGCGCGGGATTGAAGGCACGGATGCGCCGTGCGATGGTGTCGGCATCGAGCTGCCAGTCCACCGCGGCCTCGGCCTTGTCCACCTTCTTCGCGTAGGTCACTCCGTCTGTCGGCTGAGCGGTGGCGTGCAGTCCGCCGCACACAGCCAATTCCAGTGCTTCGACAATCAGGCGCCCGCCCAGCGGCGCCAGCCTGTCATGCAGCGAGCCGGTGGTGTCGCCGTCGGCAATGTCCATCGGTTCGGCCAGCAGCATGGGACCGGTGTCCAACCCCGAATCCATTTGCATCACGGTGATGCCGGTGCACGCATCGCCCGCCTCGATGGCTCGGTGGATCGGCGCCGCGCCGCGCCAGCGCGGCAGCAGGGACGCATGGATGTTCAGACAGCCCAGGCGCGGCAGAGCCAGTGTCCATTCAGGCAGGATCAGACCGTAGGCGGCCACCACCATCACGTCGGGCTGAACAGACTGCAAGGCCGCACGGGCTGTGTGAGCGTCGGTGGCATAGCGTCCGTCGAGCCGCAGCCCCTGCGGCTGAATCACCGACAGCCCCTGCGCCACAGACCACGCCTTGACGGCCGAGGGGTGCAATTGCTGACCGCGCCCGGACGGGCGGTCCGGCTGCGTCAGTACAAGCGGGATGTCGAAGCCTGCGGCATGCAAGGCAGCAAGCGCGACGCGGGCGAACTCCGGGGTGCCGGCGAATGCCAGCCTCATGCGCGAAGTGACCCCGCGTCAGCGCTCGTCATCGCGCCAGTGTTTCAGCATCTTGGTCTTGATACGGGTGCGCTTGAGCGGGCTCAGGTAATCAACAAAAACCTTGCCCATCAGGTGATCCATTTCGTGCTGCACGCACTTGGCCAGCAGGCCCTCGGCATCGAACTCCATCAGCTCACCCTCACGGCCTAGCGCACGCACGCGAACCTGGGCGGCTCGCGAGACCTTGTCGTAAACGCTGGGCACCGACAGACAGCCTTCCTCATCGATCACCTGCTCCTGACTGGTGGACAGCAACTCGGGATTGATCAGCACCAGCGGCTTGTTGCGCGTATCCGAGGTGTCGATGACCAGAACCCGCTCATGCACGTCGACCTGACTGGCCGCGAGGCCGACGCCATCGGCCTCGTACATGGTCTCGATCATGTCGTCGACCAAGCGGCGGATTCGGTCATCGACCTGCGCCACCGGCTTGGCAACGGTGTGCAAACGGGGATCAGGATAACGAAGGATGGTGAGCTTCGGCATGGGGTGTGGCTGCCCGCTTTCGTTGCGACGGCAAGGGTTTAAAGGCAGAATCTTTCAAATCAGTTGAGGATTTTCGCTGAATTCCCAGCCACTTTGGCCGATACGGAATAGTGAGTATTGCGTACCCTTTGCTCGGCCCACCCATGACGCGTTGCCAGCCGCAACCCGTTAGGAGACTTCTTCCCATGACCCGACCCGTGATTTCTCTGCCTGCCCGCAGTCCACGCCTGGCAGCCCTCGGTTTGTGCATGTTGATCACGCTGGGATGCGTTGCTCCCGTCAGCGCGGAGCCGAATTTTCCGATTTCCGCCCAGCAGCGCGATACCGCGCAGAAGGTGGCCAGCGCGGGCGTCGCGCTGTCCGAATTGGCTCCCAGCGCACCCGAATCTCACACGGTGAAGGCCGGCGACACGCTCTGGGGAATTTCAGGTCTGTTCCTGAAGTCGCCTTGGCGGTGGCCTGAGTTGTGGGGCATGAACCTCGATCAGATTCGCAATCCTCATCTGATCTACCCAGGCCAAGTCGTGTACCTCGACACTTCGGATGGCCGGGCACGCCTGCGGCTGGGGCAGGCGGTCGATGGCGGCGTAGTGAAGCTGTCGCCACAGGTTCGCTCCTCGACCTTGGCCACCACGGCCATCACGTCAATTCCGTTCAACCTCATCGAGCCGTTCTTGAACGAAGCCGTGATCCTTGACGGCAACACGCTGGAGGAGGCTCCGCGCATCGTCGCCACCCGGGAGGGCCGGGTGCTGATGGCACGCGGCGACACGGCGTATGTGCGCGGGAATCTGGGCAAGGACACCGTGTTCCGCATCTTCCGCCAGGCCAAGGCGCTGCGCGACCCGACGACCAAGGAAATCCTTGGTTACGAAGCACCTTATGTGGGAACAGCCGAGTTTGTACGGTCTGGCGACCGCAGCCGCGTCGACGAGAAAGAATCCTCGGCCCCAGTGCCAGACAGCTTCATCGTCACCAGCATCCGGCAGGATGCCAACGTGGGTGACCGGCTCGCCCCCGTGACGGCACGCGAGTACAGCAACTACATGCCGCACGCGCCTCAAGGTGAGTTGGTCGGCCAGATCGTCTCGGTTTACGGTGAAGCGGTCATGGCCGGACAGAACCAGATCGTCACGCTGAACCGCGGCAAGAGCGACGGTGTCGAGCGCGGCCACGTACTGGCTTTGTGGCAGGACGGCTCGGAGGTGATCGATCGCACGGGCTCCGCTCCAACCCGCCTGAAACTGCCCGATGAGCGCCACGGCATGCTGTTTGTGTTCCAGGTCTTCGAACGCATGTCCTACGCACTGATCTTGTCAGTGAAGGAACCTGTGAAGCCAGGCGACCGCTTCTCGCAGCCCTGAACAGCCGAGCACGCGCGGGTCGGTGCGACACTGACGTGATCGATCACGACGAACTGGCCGCTTGGCTGCGACTGGTCGAAACGCCCAAGGTCGGTCGGGAAACCGCCCGCAAGCTGCTGGCTGCCTTCGGGTCCCCGGAAGCAGCACTCGCAGCTTCGTTCGACAGCCATTGCAGGGTGGTCAGCGAGTCGGCCGCACGGGCACTGATGGCGCCCCCGGCGGACTTCAATGCGCGGCTTGATCGCACGCTCGCCTGGCTTGCCGATACCTCGGGTGACGCGGGCCGAACCGTCATCGCGCTTGGCGATCCGCGTTACCCGCCGCGCCTGCTTGACACCGCCGACCCGCCCTTGCTGCTGTACGCGCAGGGACATGTCGATCTGTTGCAAGCCGATTCGATCGCCATCGTCGGCAGCCGCAACCCAACACCGCAAGGCACATTGAATGCGCGGGATTTCGCCTATGCCCTCGGCGAGGCGGGCTGGGTCGTGGTGTCGGGGCTCGCGCTCGGCATCGATGGGGCTGCCCATGAAGGTGCTTTGGCGGCAGGCGCCGGCACGATCGCTGTGGTCGGCACCGGGCTCGACCGGGTGTACCCGAAGCGCCATCTCAATCTGGCACACCGCATCGCCCGTGACGGCTTGATGCTCAGCGAATACGCTCTCGGCACGCCAGCGCTGGCCCCCCACTTCCCGCAGCGCAACCGGCTGATCGCCGGGCTGAGCAGCGGCACTCTGGTGGTCGAAGCGGCCTTGCAATCAGGCTCATTGATCACCGCGCGGATGGCCCTGGAAGCTGGGCGTGAGGTGTTGGCCATACCCGGTTCGATTCACTCACCCCAGTCACGCGGCTGCCATGCCCTGATCAAGCAAGGGGCCAAGCTGGTCGAGTCGGCCGGTGACGTGCTCGATGAATTGCCCTCTCAGTCGGCGGCGCGCCCACATGCTGCGAACGAGGTGCCTGATGCAGGGGCCGGCGATCCGCTGCTAGCTGCCATGGGCTATGAACTGATGTCGCTTGACACACTGGTTGCACGCACCGGCTGGTCGGCGCACGCACTGAACATCCGGCTCCTCGACCTGGAATTGAGCGGCCAGGTGGCGCGACTGCCCGGTCAGCTTTTTCAGCGTATAGCAACGACCTGAATGCCGCCTGAGGAGTTCGACCGCTCGGGTATGATGAATCTATGTTCGATGTGCTTGTGTATCTGTACGAGAACTATTGGCGCCCGGATGCCTGTCCGGATCATGCCCAGTTGACTCGAAAGCTCTCGTCGGTCGGCTTCGAGTCCGACGAGATCAAGGAGGCCTTGTCGTGGCTCGACGGGCTGGCCACGGCGGCAGAGTCGTACGTCGGCGAACAAGGCGTGCGCAGCTTGCGTGTGTATTCGCCAGTGGAACAGGAACACTTGGGCGAGGCTTCGATCGGCTTTGTCAGCTTCCTCGAGTCAGCTGGCGTGTTGCCGCCCCCGATGCGCGAGATGGTGATCGACCGCGCCAGCGCGATCCCCGGCGGCCCGCTCGACCTGGAAGACCTGAAGATCATCGTGTTGATGGTCTTCTGGAGCCTGGGCGAAGAGCCCGATGCACTGATCCTTGACGAACTGTTCGTCGACGAAGAGGATAGGCTGATCCATTGACCGGTCCCCTCACGCACAAGCTCGACAAGCCGCCGACTGGCGGCTTTTTTCATCCAGGGATCAATTCAGCAGACGGCTCGGATCGACATCCAGCTTGGCCAGAGCGGTGCGTGTGGCCCGAACCGTCAGCGATTCATCCTGCACCGGCACCAGCAGGCCGGCCTGCAGGAAAGCCGCGAGCCGCTGCTGCTGGAAGAGGATGCCACGGCCTTGCGGCGTCACGAACAATGTCAATTGCCGGCGCATGCCCTGCCACGCCAATTGCACCGACTCGTTGCGGTCGCGATAGTCCAGCATGTACCAGCCGCCGACCTGCAGCTCCCGCGCCCAGGCCGTCATTGCCGGGGTCGGCATGGAGCCGCCGGCGTTGACCACTTCGAGCTCATTGCTTTCGTGGCCGGAGAGATCGAGCACCAGCGACTCATCGATCTCCATGTCGTCGGCGTCGGGCAGCAGCTCTTCCAGCGTTTCCAGTCGCGCCATCAGCTGTTCGAGACGATCTTTTGGAATCGAGGCAGTGCGCGCGGTGAATGCCGCGGCCAGCGAGGTGTTGAGGCGCTGGATATGCTCGTCCTGTGCACCGGCACTGACACCGGCGCCTTGCATGCCGTCGCGCAGGATCTTCAGCAACGGCGGCAAGCGGCGGATCACGTCGGCTCGCTCGTCGCGCGACACCTTGGCACTCGCCGACCAGATCAGATCAGCTGCCGCGCGCTTCATTTCCTTGATCTCTTCGCTACCCAGACCGGATTTGACTGCGGTCATCGCCAGCACGTCGGCCCAGACATGGAACAGGAATTCGCGCACACCTTCGGGCACCGGCACCTCGTTGAGCATCTTGCGCAACTCGATCGTGTACTGGATGGCCAAGGTCTCCCGCTGCTCGACCTGCTGCGCCAGCGAGACACCTTTGCGCGAAGCCTCGTTCTCATTCTTGAAGTAATGCTCGAGGAATCGCTCGAATTCGGTCAGCACCGTCTGGAACACCCGGCGGCCCGTGTCCGGATAGGCTTCAACGACCTGCACCACGCGCTTGATCTCCTTCTCGACGGCACCTCCCGACACCCGGGTACTGTGCGCGTCGAAGCCCATCACGCAGGCGCCCATGCGGTCGATCAATCGACGCGCCGGGTGATCAGTGGTAGCGAAGAAATCAGGCTCGCCGACGGCCACTCGCAGCACGGGCATCTGCAGTCGCGCGAACCATACCCGCACCGAGGCCGGAATGCGCTCCTCGGTGAGGATGCTCTGGAACAGCAAGGCCACCACTTCGATCGTCGCGCGCTCGCCGGGCGAAGCGGCAGCCGCCTTCAAGGCCTGCTTGCGCTGGTGCAACTCCTCCAGCATGGCCGGTGTGCTGACCGGACCCGCGGCATAGCGTCCACCGGAGTCGGGCGTCAACCGCAGTGCAATGCCTTGCTGCGCACTCGTGATCGCAGCCTCCAGCGCCGGGGACGCAGGACCCTGGACCGTTCGCGCAAACTCGGGCAGTTGACGACCGATCAGCCGGTTCAGACGACCGAGTACCGCATCGGCATGGTCGGATCCGCCACGAACCAGAGACCCCACCCGGCTGATCAGGCGGATTTCCTGGGCCGGCGCCTCGGGCAGGGGGCTGTAGCGACTGGCCCGCGGCTCAGCCAAGCTGCCACGAACCGTTGGCGCGCCTGTCGTATCGCGCGCCAAGGCAGTGCCCGAACCTGCAGAGGCCAGCGTGCCCGAGTAGGTGTTGACGAATGCCGCATTGCGCGAACGGCGAATGAACGGACGCAGATCGATCTCTGGCAGCACCCGCTGCTGGATCAACATGCGGTTCGCCTCGTGATAAGCCTCTTCGTTGAAGTGCGCAAACTCCTCGTGCAGCACGCCCTGCAGGGTGCGCCAGGTCTCGTGGCTCAGGCCTGCCGAGCGCCAGGAGTTGATCGCAATGCGAGCCAGCACATGCGGTCGCAGGATGTCATTGGCATCGAGTTCATCGCGGCCTTCGAGCAGTGTCATGCGCGAGCGCAGGTCGGTGAACTCCCAGGACGCGCGGTCCATCACCGCCAAGGCAAGGCGGGAACTGAGGATCTCGCCTTCGATGGTTTCGTTGTCGACCAGGCTGAAGCTCTGTCGGTCGCCAGGCATTGGCAGATCGTTCGGTCGAGTCGCCGACACGACGCCGCTGCTCAGCGCGCTCCGAAGCATGGAGGTCGTGCCTTGCAGCCAGAAACCCGCGGCGTTCTTCAGGTCTTCGACTGCATCACGGCGACGCATCAGTGTGGCCGGATCAGCAACTTGCCCCAGCAGCAGACGCGCTCCCTGATCTACCGCCTGAACCACACCCGGCATGCCATTGAGCAATCCTTCGACGTACGCACGGCGGGCCTGGGTGGCCTGGGCCAGTGAGGGGGCCGTGGACGCCATGGGTTCGTGTGGGTTGCGCAGCGGGATTCGAAACGACTCTACACCACGGCCCCGGCGTTTGGATCGTCCGGGTCAAGCTCTTTGCCAGAGGCCTTGATCAGGTCTTCGCGCTTCACGCCCAGCCACATGGCAATGGCAGCAGCAACGAACACCGATGAGTAAATACCGAACAGGATGCCGATGGTCAGCGCGACGGCGAAGTAGTGCAGGGTCGGGCCGCCGAAGATCAGCATCGACACCACCATCATCAGGGTGCTGCCGTGGGTGATGATCGTGCGGCTAGTGGTGCTGGTGATGGCGTGGTCGATCACCTGCGACGTGGTCAGTTTGCGGTACTTGCGGAAGGACTCTCGGATCCGGTCAAAGATCACCACCGATTCGTTGACCGAGTAACCGAGCACGGCCAGCACCGCCGCCAGCACCGCCAGCGAGAACTCCCACTGGAAGAAGGCGAAGAACCCGACGATGATGATCACGTCGTGGAGGTTGGCGATGATGCCGGCGACCGCGAACTTCCACTCGAAACGCACAGCCAGATACATCATGATGCCGGCGATCGTCGCTAACAGCGCGAAAGCACCGTCACGCGCCAGTTCTGACCCGACGGACGGCCCGACAAACTCGCTGCGCTGCAGTTTGACCTTCTCGGCGCCGACCTCGCCGCACACTGGCGCAGTGGTCTGGGCGCCCTTGTCAGAAGTGATCTGCTGAACAGTGACCGTACTGCCTTCGGCCTGGCACAGTGCACCGAAGACGCGTGATACCACCTCCGCCTGTTTCACGTCTCCGCGCACTGGCAGGCGGATCAGCACATCTCGGGACGTGCCGAAGTTCTGCACCTGCACTTCGCCGAACTTGAGCGACTCGACGGTGCTGCGCACACGGTTGATGTCGGCAGGCTGCGCATAGGCCACCTCGACCACCGTACCGCCGGTGAACTCGATCGAGAAATGCAGTCCCCGCGTGGCGATGAAAAATACCGCGGCGAAAAACGTCAGCGCCGAAATCACGTTCAGCACCAGTGCATGGCGCATGAACGGGATGTCACGCCGGATCCTGAAAAACTCCATGGTCAGCTCCTTTGTCAGCGCTCGGCGCCGACGTCAGCGGCAGGTTTCCATACCTGCCCGATGGACACGCCCTTGAGCTTCTTCTGCCGCCCGTACCAGAGGTTGACCAGCCCGCGCGAGAACACCACAGCCGAGAACATCGAAGTCAGGATGCCGAGGCAGTGCACCACCGCGAAGCCGCGCACCGGCCCGGATCCGAAGGCCAGCAACGCCAGGCCGGCGATCAGCGTGGTGACATTCGAATCGAGGATGGTGGCGAAGGCGCGCTCGTAGCCGTTGTGGATCGCCGCCTGCGGAGAGGCACCATTGCGCAGTTCATCGCGGACCCGCTCGTTGATCAGCACATTGGCATCAATCGCCATGCCCAGCGTGAGTGCGATCGCTGCCATGCCCGGGAGTGTCAGGCTTGCCTGCAACATCGACAGCACCGACACCAGCAGCAGCAGGTTGAACGCGAGTGCGAGTGTCGAGATCATGCCGAACAGCATGTAGTACAGGCACATGAACACCGCAATGGCCGCAAAGCCATACAGCACGCTGTTGAAGCCTTTTGCAATGTTGTCGGCGCCCAGGCTAGGCCCGATCGTGCGCTCCTCGATGATCTCCATCGGCGCTGCCAGCGATCCGGCCCGCAGCAGCAGCGAAGTGTCGGCGGCTTCGGCGGTGGTCATCCGCCCAGAGATCTGCACGCGACCGCCACCGATCTCGGCACGGATCACCGGCGCGGTGACGACTTCGCCCTTGCCCTTCTCGAACAGCAGGATCGCCATGCGCTTGCCGATGTTCTCGCGCGTCACGTCCTTGAAGATGCGCGCACCTTTCGCGTCCAGCGTGAGGTTGACAGTCGGCTCCTGTGTCTGTCCGTCAAAGCCGGCCTGTGCATCGGTCAGGTTCTCGCCCGTCAACACCACCTGCCGCTTGACGATGAGTGCGACGCCATTGCGCTCGGTGTAACGCTCTGTGCCGAACGGAACAGGGCCGGTGCCAGCGGCGGCGGCGGCCGCTTCTGTACTTTCGTCGACCATGCGCACTTCGAGGGTGGCGGTGCGGCCAATGATGTCCTTGGCCTTGGCGGTGTCCTGCACGCCGGGCAGCTGGACCACCACACGATCGGCACCCTGCTGCTGGATCACCGGTTCCGACACGCCGAGTTCATTGATCCGGTTGTGCAGCGTGGTGATGTTCTGCTTGAGCGCAGCTTCCTGTACCAGCCGTGAGGCCGCTGGCTTCAAAACGCCTACCAGCTTGATGTCGGCGCCGTCAGGCGTTTCAGTCCATTGAAGATCGAGCAGTTCGTCTTCCAGCAGACCGCGCGCCGCGGTGAATGTCTCGCGGTCGCGAAAGCGGACCGTCACTGAATCGCCCTCGCGCACGATCCCAGCGTGGCGCAGGTTCTTGTCTCGGAGCAACTGGCGCACATCGCCGGTCAGTGATTCGGCCTTCTTCGTCAAGGCCGACTTCATATCGACCTGCATCAGGAAGTGAACACCGCCGCGCAGATCGAGCCCCAGCGACATCGGCAACGCATGAACCGCGGTCAGCCAGTGCGGGGAGCGCGACAGCAGGTTCAAAGCGACGATGTAGCTCGGATCCGCAGGGTCCGGGTTCAGCGCCTTGACGATGGTGTCCTTGGCCTTGATCTGCGTATCGGTGTCGCCAAAGCGGGCCTTGACCGAATTGCCTTCGAACTGCACGAAGTCGGCCTTCAGGCCGGCCTGCGTCAGCGCCTCTTCCACGCGAGTGGCGACGCTGCTGTCGATCTTCAAGGTGGCGCGACCACTGCTGACCTGCACCGCGGGGGCCTCGCCGAACAGGTTAGGCAGGGTGTAGATCAGACCGATCAACAAGGCCACCAGCAAGATCGCGTACTTCCAGAGGGGATAGCGGTTCATGAGGCCTTTCTGGCGATCGATCAACTGCCGGCCTGCAAGCTGCCGGCGAAGTGGTAGGTTGGGCGCATCCGCAACGCAGAAGCCTGCGTCACGCCCTTACTTGAACGTTCCCTTGGGCAAAACCTGCAGCACCGATGTGCGCTGCACCTGGATCTCGACGCCGTTGGCGACTTCGACCGACAGGTAGGTTTCGCCCATCTTCGCGACCTTGCCGAGCATGCCGCCGCCGATGACGACCTCATCGCCCTTGGCAAGAGCATCGATCATGGCCTTGTGCTCCTTCTGACGCTTCATCTGCGGACGAATCATCACGAAGTACAGCACCACGAACATCAGGACCAGGGGCAGCATGGACCCCAGACTGCCGAGCATGTCCGGACTCCCAGTGGCAGCCGGCGCGGCCTGAGCGAAAGCGTCTGAAATAAACACGTGAAATCCTCTGTTGAAGCGGCGGGGGGACGCCTTGGGCAAAACCCGTAGATTGTACGGTGGTGCCCCTGGGCGATCCGGCGTGGTCTCAGGGGGCCATCTGCGCTGACATGGTCACCAAACCGACATGTCGATGCGCTAGTGAGGGCTCATGGATTGGCGGTCAGCGCCATCGCCTGCGCCAAGGCGACTGCAGCGCCGGTCAACGCGGGCTGCGGATCGATGATCAATGCGGTTGGAATCGCGGACATGTAGTCGCGATAGCGCCCCTTCGCCTCGAAGCGCTCGCGAAACGCCGAGGCGAAGAAAAAATCGGCCATCCGCGGCACGATGCCGCCGCCGATGTACACGCCACCGCGCGCGCCCAGGGTCAGCGCCACGTTGCCAGCGACCGTGCCCAGCATCGCGCAGAACACCGTGAGGGTGCGTGCGCAATCGGCATCGCGGCGGTCGACATCAAGGCCCCGTTGCAGGATGGCTTCGGTACGCATCGCCACATCGATGGAGCGACCAGACGCCGCCGCCACGGCTCGGTGCAAGAGCGGCAAGCCGACGCCAGAGAGCAGCCGTTCGGCCGAGACATGCGCCAACTCCCGGCGAGCAGCCGCCAGCACGGCCACTTCGAAATCGTCACAGGCAGCCAGCGTGACATGCCCGCCCTCGCCTGGAATGGCATGCCAACCTGAGGGCGTGTGGATCAGCCCGGCGACACCGAGACCGGTGCCGGAACCGACCACCGCCAGCGTGCCGCGCGGTGCATCGGACGGCGAGTGTCCCGGTCCTGGCGGATGGGCGCGCAGCCCCGCGGCAGTGAGGTGAGGAAGCGCCAGCGCCAGCGCTTCGAAATCATTCAGCAGGAGCAGCCGTTCGAGCCCCAGCTCACGCTGCAAGGCTTCTCGCGAGAAGCGCCAGGGGTGGTTGATGAATCGCACCTCGTCACCGTCCAACGGCGCAGCCACGGCCAGGCAGGCGTAGCCCGGCCGCGTCAGCGAAGTCGGCAATGCGGCCAGATAAGCGCGCGCCGCGTCGCTCAACTGCGCGTAGTCCGCGGTGCGCAGTCGCTGCACCTGCGTGACAGCAAGACCAGGCACCTCGACCAACCCGAAACGGGCATGGGTGCCGCCAATATCGGCCACCAGCCCAGGCAGCTGATCTACAGCGAAACGCGAGGGCAACGCGGTAGTTGAAGTCATGGCAATGAGATTGTCTCCTCCCCTCACATGGGCTGCCACCGCCCGGCAATGTTCTTCAACAGCTGATTCACCGCGGCCAGCTGGCGGTTGCGAACAGAGAGCAGGTTGTTCTCGCTGCTGAGCGCCGCCGTCTGCGCCAACACCACATTGAGGTAACTCACCGTGCCGGCGCGGTACTGTTCGAGCGTGATGTCGAGGTTGCTTTGCGCCGCTTGCAGGGCTTCACCTTGCAATTGCGCTTGCTGCTGCAACTGTTGCGCGAGCACGAGGTTGTCCTCGACTTCCTGCAATGCCGTGAGAACCGTCTGGCGGTAAGCCGACGTGGCCTGATCGGCCCCTGCGGTGGCCTGCACACTGGCGAGTCGGCGCTGGCCTCCATCTAAGATCGCCTGGGTCAGCGTGGGGCCCAGCGACCAGAGCAGGTTGGGTGCACTGAACAGGTTCGATAGCGAGGCTCCGCGAAATCCTGCGCTGGCCGACAGTGTCAGATCCGGAAAGAATGCAGCGTCGGTCACCCCGATCTGGGCATAGGCGGCGGCCACTCGCTGCTGGGCGGCGGCGATGTCGGGGCGACGCTGGAGCAGCGTCGCCGGCAGCATCTGCGGCACCTCCGGCACAGGAGGCAGACTGGCCTGGCGTTCCAGCGTCAGTGAGGCGGGTGGCCTGCCCAGCAGCACCGCGATCGCATGTTCAAGCTGCGCCCGCTGCGCCGTCAGGTCGGCCGACTGCGCCTGTGCCGACTTGAGTTGCGTCTGCGCCTGCAGCACGTCGGTGCGAGCGGCCACACCGCCCTCGTAGCGCACCTGTGTCAACCCGAGCGACTGCTGGTAAGCGGCCACGCTGCGAGCCAGCACCGAGAGCTGCGCGTCGGCGGTGCGCAGCGACAGGTAGGTCTGCACCAGTAACGCCTGGGCCGACAGGCGCACCGCGGCCAGATCATCGGCACTGGCCTGGAACGACGCCTGGGCGCTGGTTCTGGCGCCAGACAGCCGTCCCCACAGGTCGATTTCCCAACTGGCGGTGGTTGTCAGGTTCAGGCTGTTGACGGGCTTTGATGATCGGTCGCTGTTGTTCGAACTCGGCGAATCGCTGCGTGTCGCTCCGGCACCAACCGAGAGCGTGGGCCACAGCGCGCTGCGACTCGCGTCGTACAGCGCCCGCGCACTGGCCACGGCAGACAGAGAGGACCTCAGGTTCTCGTTGCCGATCACCAGTTGGCGTTGCAGATCGTCGAGCAACGGATCGTTGAACAGCGTCCACCAGTTGTCGGGCACCGAAGCGGCAGCGGCATGCTGCCAACCTGCAGATTCCTTGTATTGCGCTGTCGACACCGCCGGTGCCGGAGGGTCCACGCGGGCGACGGCACAGCCCGTCATCAGCACGACGGCGGCCAGCGGCATCAAGGTCAAATGAATTCGATTCGTCATGGCACTCTAGGCGGATGCCGCTTGGAGGGTCGCGGCCGAGGCAGCACGCCGTGCTTGCCAGCGCTTGGCGCTCAGGCGGTCCATCAGCACGAACACCACCGGTGTGGTGTAAAGCGTCATCAACTGGCTCAGGATGAGCCCGCCGACGATCGCGATGCCGAGCGGCTGGCGCAACTCGGCGCCATCACCGCTGCCGAGTGCCAGCGGAACGGCGCCGAAGATCGCGGCGACGGTCGTCATCAGGATCGGCCGCAACCGCAGGTTGGCGGCGCGGTAGATCGCCGCGCCTGCGCTGACCTGGCCTTCACGTTGCCGGACGATCGCAAAGTCGATCATCATGATCGCGTTCTTCTTCACGATGCCGATCAGCAGGATCACCGCAATCAGCGCGATGATCGAGAAATCCGTCTTGAAAAGCAGCAGCGCGAGCAGCGCACCGACACCAGCAGATGGCAGCGTGGAGAGGATCGTCACGGGATGGATGAGGCTCTCGTACAGCATGCCCAGCACCAGGTAAATCGCCACGATGGCCGCCAGGATCAGCACCGGTTGCGAGGCCAGTGACTGCTGAAACGCATTGGCGGCGCCCTGGAAGCCACCGCGCACCGACACCGGCACGCCGAGCTCGGCCATCGCGTTGCCGATGGCGGCCGTGGCGTCTGAGAGTGACACGCCCAGGGGCAGGTTGAAGCTGATCGTCGAGGCCGGTGAGCCGCTCTGGTGATTGACCGACAGCGGCGTGTTCGTGGTTTCGACGCGGGCGATGGCCGACAGTGGCACCTGCGCCCCCGAACTGCTGGTGAGATAGAGGTGGTTCAGCGTCTCCGGACCCTGCAGGTATTGAGGGGCCAGTTCCATGACCACGCGGTACTGGTTGAGGTCGTTGTAGATCACCCCGACCTGACGCTGACCGAAGGCGTTGTTCAGCGCGCTGTCCAGATTGCTCACCGTGACGCCCAGCCGTGCGGCGGCGTCACGGTCGATCACCAGCGAGGTCTGCAGACCCTTGTCCTGCTGATCGGTGTTGATGTCGGTCAACTCGGGCAGTTGCGAGAGCGCGTTGCGCACCCGGGGCTCCCAGGTGCGCAGCGTCTCCACATCGTCCGCCTGCAAGGTGTACTGGTACTGCGCGCTCGACTGCCGCCCCCCGATGCGGATGTCCTGTACCGGCGCGAAAAAAAGGTTGGCGCCCGGCTCGTGGCTGAGTTTCTCGCGCAGGCGGGCCACCACCGCATCGGCGGACACCTTGCGTTCGGCGAGCGGCTTGAGGGTGATGTTGAAGTTGGCCGAATTTCTCTGCCCACCCCCCGTCGAACCGGTGACGTGGGCCACTGCAGGGTCGGCCTGCACGATCGCCATGAACTTGTCGACACGCGCCTGCATGATCTGGAACGAACTGCCCTGATCGGCCTGAACGCCGCCGACGAGTGCGCCGGTGTCCTGCTGCGGGAAGAAGGTCTTGGGGATCGTGGTGTACAGGTGAACATTGAGCGCCACCACGCCCGCAAGCGCCAGGATGGCCACCGGCTGGTGGCGCAACGCCCAGACCAGCGAGCGCCGATAACCGCGCAACATGGCTTGGCTGGCGCGTGCCAGCAGCCTTCCGATGCGGCCAGGTGATTGCCGTTGGGCACGGGGTTGGAGCAGCCGTGCGGCCATCATCGGGGTGGTCGTCAGCGACACCAGCATCGACACCAGGATGGAGGCCGACAGCACGACGGCGAACTCCCGGAACAACCTGCCGACGATGCCGCCCATCAACAGCAGCGGGATGAACACCGCGATCAGGCTCAGCGAGATGGACACCACCGTGAAGCCGATCTCGCGCGCCCCCTTGAGCGCCGCTTCGCGAGGCGCCATGCCCTGCTCGATGTGGCGCGTGATGTTCTCCAGCACGACGATGGCGTCGTCGACAACGAAACCCGTGGCCACCGTCAGGGCCATGGCAGACAGGTTGTTCAGGCTGTAGCCGCACAGGTACATCACACCGAAGGTGCCCAGCAGCGACACCGGCACCGCGACCGCCGGGATCACGGTGGCGCGCCAGCTTCTCAGGAACAGCAGCACGACCAGGATGACCAGCCCGATCGAGATCGCCATCGCCCGCTCGACCTCCGCAATCGATGCCCGGATCGTCGGCGTTCGATCACTGATCACCTGCAGGTCGATCGCGCCCGGTATCGACGCCTGCATGCGAGGCAGGATGTCGCGCACACGCTGCACCGTCTCGATGATGTTGGCGCCGGGCTCCTTCAGCATGAACAGCACCACCGCCGGCTTGCCATTGGCCAGACCATAGTTGCGCACGTCCTGCACCGAGTCGACCACACGCGCCACGTCACGCAGCCGCACCGCAGCGCCGTCGCGGTAGGTCACCAGCACCGGCGCGTAATCAGCCGCAGTCAAGGCCTGGTCGTTGGCGCCGATCTGCCAGTGGTGATCGCCGTCCTCCACCGACCCCTTCGGCCGGTTGACATTGGTGGCCGTGAGCGCCACGCGCACCTTGTCGAGCGAGATGCCCTTCGCGGCCAGCTTGTCCGGATCCAGCTCCACACGCACTGCCGGCAAGGCGCCGCCACCCACGTTGACTTGGCCTACGCCCTGCACTTGCGACAGGCGCTGCGCCAGCACGGTGGAGGCCGCGTCGTACATCTGGCCGCGCGTCAGGGTGTCGGAGGTGAGCGCGATGATCATGATCGGCGCGGCTGCCGGGTTCACCTTGCGATAGGTCGGGTTCCTCGGCATGCCCGTGGGCAAGAGCGTTCTCGCCGCGTTGATGGCCGCCTGAACGTCGCGGGCGGCGCCGTCGATGTCACGGTCGAGGTCGAACTGCAAGGTGATGTTGGTCGAGCCCAGCGACGAGCGCGAAGTGATTTCGTTGACACCGGCAATCGCGCCGAGTGCGCGCTCCAGCGGCGCGGAGACAGTTGCCGCCATCGTGTCGGGGCTCGCGCCGGGCAAGGACGCGCTGACTGAAATGGTCGGGAAGTCGACCTGGGGCAAGGGCGCAATCGGCAGCAGCTGGAAGCCGAGCAGGCCCGCCAGCGCGATGCCGAGCGTGATCAGCATGGTAGCCACCGGCCGGTGGATGAAGGGAGCGGAAATGCTCATGTGGCAGCGGCGCGGCCGGTTTGCCAGGCCTTGAGTCGCTGCGCCTGGCGGGCGAACCCGAGGTAGATCACTGGCGTCGTGAACAGCGTCAGCAACTGGCTGACGATCAGCCCGCCGACCATCGTCACACCCAGCGGGTGGCGCAGCTCATGGCCGGCTCCGGTGCCCAGCATCAACGGCAGCGCTCCGAGCAGCGCGGCCATCGTGGTCATCAGGATCGGCCTGAAGCGCAGCAGGCAGGCCTTGTGGATGGCCTCACGCGGCGCCAAGCCCTCCTCGCGCTCGGCATAGAGCGCGAAGTCGATCATCATGATCGCGTTCTTCTTGACGATGCCGATCAAGAGCACGATGCCGATGATGCCGACCACGCCCAGGTCTTCCCCTGCCAGCAGCAGCGCTAGCAGGGCCCCGAGGCCCGCCGACGGCAGCGTAGAGAGGATGGTGATCGGGTGGATGTAGCTCTCGTAGAGCACACCAAGCACGATGTACATCGTGACCACCGCCGCCAGGATCAGCAGCAGCGTACTGCTCAACGAGGCGCGGAATGCCTCCGCTGCGCCCTGGAAGCTGGTTTCGACGCTGAGCGGCAGGTCAAGGCTCGCTTCCTCCGCCTTGATCGCGTCAACCGCGTCACCGAGCGAGGCGCCAGGCGCCAGGTTGAACGACACCGTGGCCGATGGAAACTGCGCGACATGGTTGATCGCCAGCGCTGCCGGCCGCTCCAGAACCTGCGCCACCGACGACAACGGAATCTGCACCTGTGTCGTGGTGCCACTCGCGTTGGTGGTGGTGCCTGGCACGTACAGGTCAGCGATGGCCGTGAGGCCACGCCCCAGACCTGGTGCGGCCTCCAGCACCACCCGGTACTGGCTGGTCTGCGTGTAGATGGTCGACACGAGGCGTTGGCCGAATGCGTTGTACAGGGCCGTGTCGATGGCTGCGACGGTGACGCCGAGGCGGCCTGCGGCTTCGCGGTCAATCTGCACGTAAGCCTGCTGGCCTTGTTCCTGCAGATCGCTCGCGACGTCCGCCAGCTCCGGCCGTTGGCGCAGGCGCTCAAGCAACAGGTGGGTGCTGGTCGCCAATTCCTTCGCGTCGGGGGAACTGAGCAGAAACTGATATTGCGTCTTGGAGACCCGGTCCTCGATGGTCAGGTCCTGCACCGGCTGCATGTAGGCGATGATCCCTGGCACACGGGAGGTCGCCTCGGCCAGGCGACGGATCACCTCTGAAGCCGATGCCTCGCGCTGCGCGAACGGCTTCAGGGTGATCTGCATGCGACCGGTGTTCAAGGTGGAATTGGCGCCGTCCACGCCGATGAAGGACGCGAGATGGTCCACGTCGGGGTCTTTCAGGATCGCATCGGCGAGCGCCTGCTGGCGCGTCGCCATGGCACCGAACGAGGTCGTCTGTGTCGCCTCGGTGATGACCTGGATCAGACCGGTGTCCTGCACCGGAAAGAACCCCTTGGGCACGACCACGTAGAGCAGCCCGGTCAGCCCCAG
>CANHNO010000038.1 GCA_947462065.1 Burkholderiales bacterium
AGTGGCTTGTCGGCACCGACATCGACCGTGCGGATCGTGACCGGCATGCCGTTCATCGCCTGCACCACCGCGCGATAGGCCTCGAACTGCTCGTCTTCTCCGGGCAATTCGCCGGCGCGGTTCATGAAAAGGAACTCGCTGCGATACAGACCCACGCCCACCGCACCGGCGGCCACCGCCGCGGCGGCATCGCCCGGCAACTCGATGTTGGCCAGCATCTCGACCGGCTCGCCGTCCAGAGTGACGGCCGGCGTGTTCCTCAATCGCGACAAACGCTGACGCTCGACATCGCGCTGGCGCTGGCGGAAGCGGTACTCCTCGAGCACGATGTCCGACGGGTTGACGATGACGAGCCCGGCATCGCCATCGATCACCACCAGGTCGTCCTGCCGGATCACCCGCGAGCCTTCGCGCGCCCCCACTACGGCCGGGATGTCGAGGCTGCGGGCGACGATGGCGGTGTGCGAGGTAGTCCCTCCCACGTCGGTGACGAAGCCCGCGAACACCGTGCGCTTGAAATGCAGCATGTCGGCCGGTGCGATGTCGTTGGCCACCAGCACCAGCGGCTCGTTGTGCGCGTCGGCGCCAGCGGGCTTCGCAGCCACATCGATCAGCGCAGGGGAGCCCCTCGCCATCGCGCGCAACAGCCGTTCGACCACCTGTTCGACATCGGCCTTGCGCTCACGCAGATAGTCGTCTTCCATTTCGTCGAACTGGCGCGCCAACACCTCGAACTGCGCTGACAGGGCCCACTCGGCGTTGTAGCAGCGATCCTCGATCCACTGCTTGGTGGCAATCTCCAGCGACTCGTCGTTGAGCAGCATCAGGTGCACGTCAAGGAGGGCCGACAACTCAGCCGGCGCGTCGTCGGGCAGGTCTGCCTGCAAAGCCGTGAGCTCATCGACGACGGCGTCGCGGGCGGCACGCAAACGCCCGATCTCATGGCCCACGTCGGCCACCGGAACGAAATAGTGCGCGACGTCGATGCGGCTGGATGAGACCAGCACCGCCCGACCGATGGCCACCCCTCGGGAAACGGGCAGACCGAACAACTGAAAGCTCATAGGCCATGCTAGCAGCGCCGCTGCGCTGCGGCGACTCGGGTTGTCACGGGCAGCGCCCGTGGCCGTCCAGGCGAGTGTCACCGCTGCGTCACCTGACCTTCACAAGGCCGTCACCCAGGTACGCCAGCATAGTCCCATGGACTTTCAAACTATTGGGGCACAAGGTGCCATCGCCGGGTCGCCTTCGGCATCTCATTCGATCCTGAGTCAGGCTTGGCGTCAGCGCCCTGGGCTCGACACGGTGGGAGCGGATCAGCCGTTTGGCTTCAAGGTGAGCTGGGCGCGCGACGAAGACGAGGTGCGAGCTGCCCAGCGTTTGCGCTACCAGGTGTTCGTCACGGAACTGGGCGCACGCCTGACGCTGCCGCGCGGCGCACCGGCCGGACACGACATCGACGTGTTCGATCCCTACTGCGAGCATCTGCTGGTGCGCAGCATCAGCAGCGAGGACGGAGAGCCCGGCGAGGTGGTGGGAACCTACCGCGTACTGACCCCCGCGGCAGCGAAGCGAATCGGCGGGCTTTACAGCGAGGCTGAGTTCGATCTGACGCGGCTGCGTGCACTGCGCCCGAAGATGGTCGAACTCGGTCGCTCCTGCGTGCACCCGGACTGGCGGCGTGGTGGCGTGATCCTGTCTCTGTGGAGCGCGCTGACCGACTTCATGCAGCGCAACCGCCTTGACACGATGATCGGCTGCGCCAGCATCAGCATGCACGACGGTGGCCATGTGGCGGCTAGCCTCTGGGAGCAGTTGCGGCGAACGCACCTGGCACCGGTCGAACGTCAGGTACCTCCGCGCCTGCCGCTGCCGATCGCTGACTTGCAAAGCGACCTGCGCGTGGAGGCCCCGGCCTTGATACGGGGCTACTTGCGGTGCGGCGCCCAGGTTCTGGGACCGCCTGCCTGGGACCCGGATTTCAACACTGCTGACCTGCCGATGTTGATGCGCATGGAAGACATGCCAGCACGCTATCGCCGGCACTTTCTCGGCACCTGACACGCCTGAGGTTGGCTTCGAACGCCTGATGCGGCGTGCGAATCCCGCGGCTCACTCCCCTTCGCCGAACTTGTCTTCGATCAGGGCGACCATCGCGTTGATCGCTGCTTGTTCGTCTTCGCCCGTGGCATCGATCTCGACATCGACGCCCAAGCCGGCGGCCAGCATCATCACCCCCATGATGCTCTTGGCATTGACGCGACGATCGCCGCGGCTGATGAACACCTCGCTTCGAAAGCCGCTGGCCGTTTTGGTGAGCTTGGCCGAGGCCCGCGCATGCAGGCCCAGCTTATTGCTGATGGTGACGCTGGTTCGAATCATGGGTGGCCGGCTGTGTCGCCTGGTTTTGCGGACGAGAAATGGACACCTGCATGACGCCCTGCGTGGCGCCAGCCACGGCCCGAGCGACCACGTCATCCAGAGGTTCATGCAGGTAACAGAGGGCACGCCAGAGCATCGGTACATTGATGCCGGTGACCACTTTCACCTGACCGAATTCGGCCAGACCGGCCAGCCGCTGAGCCACGTTGCATGGCGTGGCCCCGAAGACATCGGTGAGGATCAGCGCCTGCGGGTTGCGCACCTTGGCCAGCAGCTCAGCGGCCAACGCCTCGATATCTTCAACCCGCATGTCAGGCGCGACATCGAGCACTTGGAGCGACATCGCACAGTCGGGGAATGCATGGCTCGCCACAGTCTTCAGCGACGAAGCCAGCGGGGCGTGGGCAATGATCAGCAATCCAGGCATGGCGCGCCATTATCTGTAGTTCGACCGGCTTGAGCCGCCAAAGCCCTTGCCGCAAACACGCGGCGTCGTGGAATACGCAACGCCTGCCTGATCAGGGCAGCTTCAATCCCGAAAAGAAGGTGTCCACCGCCTCGACATCGAGCCGCGTGCCAACCACGGTGGCCTGGTAGACCCGTGTCCCTTGGGTGAAGAACGTCGCCTGGGCTGCGAGGGTTGAGCCGTCTGCGCGCGTGCCACTCCAGCCCAGCCGCTGCGCCAGTGGATTCGGCGTCATGCCTGGCACGGCGTGGGCGCCCTTCACGGCGGTCGGACCGCCCATGTTGCCGGCCGCTGCGTCGCGCAGGGCCTGAAGCACCGGGGTCACCTGCCCGGCCTCGCCGACATCGATGTGGCTCAGCGCGTAGACACTGTCGACCGCAGTGCAAGAAGACATCTGCATCGCCCGCTCAACGCCAGCCAGCACCACGCGCCGGATGTGATGGTCTGGCTTGCAAGGAAACAGCGCACTGACCACGCTACCGGGAGGACGCGTATCGCGCCAGTTCAGCGCGGGCGAACAGGCCGGCAGGCCCCAGGCCAGAGCGATCCCTAGCAGGGCAGCACGATAGCGGTGGCAGGTGATCACGGACATCATGCGATCGATTATCGGAGGCGGATGGCCGAAGCCTTAGTGAGCTGTAAAGCGTGCAGTCAACTGGCGCCACCGCAAATTGCCCTGCGGCCCGTGAATTATTCACACCCCGGGTCCGGTGGCGGCACGTCTTGCCGACTGGCGCAATGCAGCGAGCAAGTGAACACTACGTCCTTGCCGAGCCAGGCGTCACTTGAATGACGTCGCGCCGAGATTTCACCCTGCCGTTTTCGCCAGCCGATCACCGACACATGTCACGCCAAGCCGCGATCCAACGGCAAGCGATCTCGATTCCATGAGCGACTCCTCCACCACCGCAACGTCGATTCCATCGCAGCGCGCGCCGGCAACCGACGGGGTTCGCTGGCGCGAGCTGATCGCAGAACTCGGCGCCGAGATCGCCCATCCGCTGACGCTGGCGCTGGAGCGCGTCAACGCGCTGACCTCCAGCGGCCGGATCGACCGCGCCGGACTGCGTCTGCTGCGCGAAGAGATCGAAACCGCACGACAGCTGGGCATGACCGCGCAACTGCTCGCCCGCTTCGCGAGCGCCGGACTGGCCCAGTCGCGCGAGCGAGTCGCCCTGCTGGACACGCTGCAGTCCGTGCTCACGCATCGCAAACGGGAAACCGATGCGCGCGGCGTCACCGTGCAGCCGACGGCGACACCGGTCGACGTGATCGTCGATGCATCGCTGCTGTTCAGCCTGCTCAACACCTTGATCGATTGGGCACTGACCCAGACACGCACCGCGATCGCCCTGGTCATAGATGTGAATACGTGGAAGGGCCACGCCCTCCTGCGCTGCCGATTCGCGCTGCTTCCGATCGATTCGGCAGCGCCGCCACCGCCGCTCGACACGCTGACTTGGTGGCTGCTCGAGCAGACTGCAGTGACGATGCACCTGGGCCTGGCGCGCCAGGTGAACGATCGCGTCGTGACGGTCACACTCGAGTTCTCCTTGCCGGCCAATGCGGACATCGAGGGCGTCAGCCCAGTCGACCTCGACCAGAGCTTTGACAGCTCCATCAATTCAAAACCGCTGGCTGGCAGCCATGTGGTGGTGATCGCCTCGCGCCGCAGCATGCGAACCCGCATTCGAGACGCGCTGCTTCACATGGGCCTGATCGTCGACATGGTCACCTCGGTCGATGAGGCCATCGACTTCTGCTGCGATGGCCTGCCGCACGCCCTCATCGTCGAGGGCATCCTCCATGGTGAACGATTCGATCACTTCCTCGCCGACATCCGCGCCGAGGTACCGGGGTTTCCATTCATCGACATCGTCGAAGAGGGCAATGAATTCAACGTATCCAACGACACCGGCACCGAGCGCGCCAGGGTCGGTCAGGACGCGATCGAGGCGGCGCTGCCCTCGGTGCTGATGTTTGAGCTGTCGAAGACGCTGTGATGCCGGCGCGGCTCGCCGACGCCTACTTGAGCGAGCCGAACACCTTCTTAAGGATGTCACTGCCGGTACCGACCGGATCCTTGCGGATCTTGCGTTCTTCTTCGCCGATCATGAAGTACAGCCCGTCCAACGCCTTGGCGGTCACGTACTGCTGAACATTGGCATCCTTCTTGTCGAGCAGGCCCATTCCAGCAGCCTGGCCGGCGACCGCGTTGTACTTGTCGGCCAGTTCGACCTTTTCGGTCGCCTGGGTCACGATCGGCAGGAACTTCACGCCCAGCGGCTCACGCGTCTTGGCGGAGAAGAAGTCGGTGACCGAGCGATCACCACCCGCCAAAATCTTGCGGCCATCGTCGACGCTCATGGTCTTGACCGCGCCCAGCAGCAGTTGCTTCGCTTGTGGCACTGCGGCCTCGGCGGCACGGTTCATTGCGGTGATCAGCTCATCAACCGCAGCGCCCTGGCCGGTGGCCTTCAGGAGCTTGGCGGCTTTCTTCAGCACGCCTGGCAAAGGGATCTTGACCTTGGGGTTGCCCAGGAAGCCGTCCGTCTTGCCCAGCAGACCCACCGCCGATTCAGCGCCGCGCTCCAGCGCCGCACGGATGCCGGAGGCGGCATCGCCATCACTGAGCGAACCCAACAGCGACGCTGCCTGCGCTGGGTGTATGCCCACCCCACAGAGCCCCGCGCCCGACAATAGACCGATGTTGAACCTTCTGCGCAGCATGGACGTCTCCCGATGATGTTGGGTTCGTTGCAAAGGAAAGCGTTGATCGCGGTGTGCGCTGCCAGCGCGGCGGCCGCGCTCGCTTACGGTGTGTTGCGCAGTGTCGCTGCACCTGATGTCATTCCGCCAGCGGCATACACCCTGCTTAACGGAACGCCAGCACACACCGCACATCTGAGCGGCCGGGTCGTGCTCGTCAACTTCTGGGCGACGAGCTGCGCCGTCTGCCTGCAGGAGATGCCTGACCTCATGGCGACCCACGCCCGCTTCAAGGCGCGCGGCTTCGAGACGCTGGCGATCGCCATGGCCTACGACCCACCGATCAACGTGGTGCGCTATACCGAGGCGAATGCGCTGCCGTTTCAGGTTGCGATCGACCACGATGGGAGTCTGGCCAAACGCTTCGGCAACGTGGTGGCCACACCAACCAGCGTACTGATCAACCAGCGCGGCGAGATCGTCGAGCGGCATGTTGGCCGACTCGACTTCGCTGCCTTGAACACCTCGATCGAACGCATGCTGTCAGCGCACTGAAGCGCCCAGCAACGGGCTGGCTCAGCGTGGCACTGCAGGGGCATCCACCCCTGCCACACCCGCCGCATGGGCCTGCTGATCAGCGTGGTAGCTGCTGCGCACCATCGCACCGACAGCGGCATGGGTGAAGCCCATCTTCGCCGCCTCGGCCTCGAACATTCGGAAGGTGTCCGGATGTACATAACGGCGCACCGGCAGGTGATGGCCACTGGGCGCGAGGTACTGACCGATGGTCAGCATGTCGATGTCGTGCGCGCGCATGTCGCGCATCACCTGCAGGATTTCCTCGTCGGTCTCGCCCAGGCCCACCATCAGGCCGCTCTTGGTCGGCACATCCGGATGCAGCGCCTTGAACTTCTTCAGCAGGTTCAGGCTGAAGGCGTAATCGCTGCCAGGCCGAGCCTCCTTGTACAGGCGCGGCGCGGTCTCCAGGTTGTGGTTCATCACATCGGGCGGTGCGGCCTTCAGGATCTCCAGCGCTCGATCGTCGCGGCCACGGAAGTCAGGCACCAGCACCTCGATGCGAGTGGACGGCGACAAGGCCCGCGTCTGGCGGATGCACTCGACGAAATGCGCGGCCCCACCGTCGCGCAGGTCGTCACGGTCGACGCTGGTGATGACGACGTAGTTCAGCTTCAGTGCAGCGATCGTCTTCGCCAGGTTCAGCGGCTCGTTCGCGTCCAGCGGATCGGGCCGGCCGTGGCCAACGTCGCAGAACGGGCAGCGCCGGGTGCACTTGTCGCCCATGATCATGAAGGTCGCCGTGCCCTTGCCGAAGCACTCACCGATGTTCGGGCAGGAGGCTTCCTCGCAGACGGTGTGCAACTGGTGCTCGCGCAGGATCTGCTTGATCTCGTAGAAGCGGCTGCTGGCAGAGCCCGCCTTGACCCGGATCCAGTCCGGCTTCTTCAGCGTCTCGGCCGGGACGATCTTGATCGGGATGCGCGAGGTCTTGGCCTGCGATTTTTGCTTGGCGCTGGCGTCGTAGGACTGTGCGTTCGGTGCGGCGTCTGCAGCGACGGGGGTCAGGGATTCGGAAGGCATCTCGATCTTTCGGGGGACAGCGCAGAAGGCGGGTCGCGCGCTGTCGTCAGGGCGCCAGATGAGCGGCGAGCTTGGCGCCGAGGTGCTGCGCCACCGATCCCGCATCGACATGGACACCGAGTGTAGCCAGATCGACCGTGGCGAGGCCGGCATAGCCGCAGGGATCGATGCGCTGAAAGGGGCTCAGATCCATCGCCACGTTCAGCGCCACGCCGTGGTACGTGAAATGCCGGCTGACCTTGATCCCGAGCGCGGCAATCTTGCCCAGCCCCTGAAAGGCGTTGGGCGCCGAAACCCCTAGCCGCTCGCTCGGCGGCACCCGCTCCAGCGGCGCGTGTCCAAATGGATCTTCCAGCCGCACATAGATTCCAGGCGCGCCCGGCACCCGGTGCCCGGTGACACCAAGCGCCTCCAGCGTCTGCAGCACGCAGTGCTCGAGGCGGTAGACATATTCCTTGACATAGATGCCCAATCGCTTCAGATCGATCAGCGGATAGACCACCACCTGGCCAGGTCCGTGATACGTGACCTGCCCGCCACGGTTCGTCTGGATGACCGGAATGTCACCCGGCTCGCGCAGGTGCTCTGGCCTTCCGGCCAAGCCCTGGGTGTAGACCGGCGGGTGCTCGCACAGCCAGATTTCGTCGTCCGTCGGCGCCGTTGCCGCGATGCGCGCGTCGGTGTGCGCGCGCATTGCCGCGATCGTTGCGGCGGCATCGACACGCCCCTTGTGAACCAGGATCGGCAAGGTCATGCGCTGTCGTCTAGTCCTACAGCACCACCTTGACCATCGGATGCGAACTCAGCGCACGGTAAAGCTCATCGAGCTGCTCGCGGCTGGTCGCGGTGACCGTCACGGTGAGGGCCAGGTATTTGTTGCCGGAACTCAGGCGGGTTTCGATGCGGCTGTCGTCGAGCAGCGGATCGAAGCGCCGCGCGACGTCGAGCACGGCTTCGGTATAGCCATCGACGTTGGCGCCCATCACCTTGATCGGGAACAGTGACGGGTACTCGATCAGCGACTGATCGGAGGGGGTGCTGGGCATCGGCATCTTGCTCAAAAACGTTGCGCAGCCTTGGCGCGCTGATAGGCGGCATACAGCCTGGCATAGACCGGGCCCGGCTTGCCGCGCAAGGCGCCGTGTCCGACGGATTCACCATCAAGCGTGGTCACCGGAAGCACTTCCTTGGTGGCCGAACTCAGCATCAGTTCATCGGCCGCGGTCACCTCGCCCTCGGAGATCGGCCGCAGGTTGAAGGCGATGCCCTCTTCCTCGCAAAGCTCACGGATCAGCTCGAAGCGGATGCCCTCAAGCACATGCTCGCTCTTGGGCGGGCCCAGCACGGCGCCCTCATGCACCACCCACACGTTGCAGGCAGCGGCCTCGGTCAGAAAGCCATCGCGGAACATGATGGTTTCGGCCGCGCCGTGATCGGCCGACATCTGCCGGGCGAGCACATTGCCCAGCAACGAAATGCTCTTGATGTCGCCGCGCTCCCATCGGAAGTCACGCGCCGAGATGCAGGCCACGCCGCGATGGCGCTGCTCGGCGCTGGGCGCCTTCAACGCGCTGGTCATCATGAACACCGTGGGCTCGATGTCGGTCGGCATCACGTGGTCGCGCGGCGCCACGCCACGGGTCACCTGCAGGTACAGCAACTGGTCGCTGGCGGCGTGCGCGTCGATCAGCCTGCGGCAGCACTCCAGCCATTCGGCAGCGGTGTGCGGGTTGGCGATGCGCACCTTCGCCAGGCTGCGATCAAGGCGTGCCATGTGCTCGTCGAAGCGGAACACATGGCGCTCATAGACCGGCACCACTTCGTAGATGCCGTCGCCGAACAGGAATCCTCTGTCCAACACCGACACCTTCGCCAGGTTCAACGCGGTGTATTCACCGTTCAGGTAGCACAGGGTGTCAGGCACACTTTGCATGGCAGGTTCTCCGTTGGTGCCCGTGCGGGCTCATCGAACAAGCCTGAACAGGTTACTTGATCCAGAGCCGCAAGGCATCCCAGGCGCGACTGAACACGCCGGCAATCTCGACCGGCTCCAGCACCACCAACGGCACGTCGAGCACAGGCGTACCGGCAGCGGTACTGACCTTGATGGTGCCGACGCGCTGTCCCTTGGCAAGCGGCGCCATCAACGGGTCGGTGCGCTCGAGCTTGGTCTGCAGCTTGCCACCCTCGCCACGAGGCATCGTGACGTACACACCGCCCACGGCGCCCAGTGCAGCCTGCGCTGCCTTGCCTTTCCAGACCGGCACCGTGGTCACCGGCTGGCTCGCGTCGAACAGCCGCACCGTCTCGAACGCGGCATAACCCCAGTTCAGCAACTTCTGGCTTTCGTTCGCGCGGGACTCCATCGAGGTGGTGTTCAGCACCACACTGAGCAACCGACGTGGCCCGCCGCCGGCTCCGCCAGTTCCCAGGTTGGGAAACTCCCTCTGCGCACTGGCGATCAGGCAGTAGCCGGCCGATTCGGTGTAACCCGTCTTCATGCCGTCGATACTCGGGTCGCGACGCAGCAGCAGGTTTCGGTTGGGCTGGCTGATGTTGTTGTACTTGTACTCCTTGATCGAGTAGTACGCGTACTCGGTCGGGAAGTCGCGGATGATGTGGCTGGCGATCACGGTCAGGTCGCGCGCCGTGCTCTTGTGGCCTGGCTCGGTCAAGCCAGTGACATTCCTGAAGCTGGTGTTCTTCAGACCCCAGGCTTGGGCCTGACGGTTCATCATCGCGACAAATTGATCGAGCGTGCCGCCCACCGCCTCGGCCAAGGCGACCGACGCATCGTTGCCTGACTGCACGATCATGCCCTTGAGCAGTTCGTCCACGGTTGGCGTCATCGTGGTGTCGATGAACATCAGCGAACCGCCGCCCTTGCGCTCTTCCCAGGCGCGGCGTGAGACCGCCACCGGTTGCGTCAGCGACAGCTTCTTCTCCTGAAGCGCCGTGAAAACTACGTACGCTGTCATCAACTTGGTCAGAGACGCCGGGTCTGAAGGCACATCGGCATCGCGCTCGGCCAGCGTCTGGTTGCTGGTCATGTCGAGCAACAGGTAGCTGCGTGCCGCGATTTCCGGTGGCAGCGGGGCTTGGGCGTTTGCAAAGGTGCTGGCGAGCCACAACAAGCCAATGGAGAACGAACGCGACAGGGCAGAACGCAAGACGGGCATCAGAAATCCATCAGGAAGAGGGGGGAACAGTAACCTCAGCCGCGGGGCTGCAACTGCTGGGTCACCACACGCTTGAGCCAACCGAGTTGCCCGTGAAAGAAGTGCCCGACACCGGGCAGCACGATCACCGAAAGCGACTGAGGCTGCGCCCAGGCCAGCGTGGCCGAGAGCGGAACCACCTCATCGCTTTCGCCATGGATGACCACTGTGTCCTCTGGCACCACGGGCAGTTGCTGCTTCTCGGTTGAAGGCCCGACAAGCAAGAGGCGCTGCGGGCGCTCCGCCTCGGGCAGCCGCGAGGCCGCTTCGGCGGCCACGTAGCCGCCGAAGGAAAAGCCCGCGAGCAACAGGGGCTGCGCGGGGGCACGGTGCTGGGCCACCACGGCCAGCGCGTCCTCGACCTCGCCACGCCCGTCGTCCCAACTGCCGGCCGACTGGCCAACACCTCGGTAGTTGAAGCGAACCGTCGTCCAGCCGAGTGCAAGCAGGGCGCGGGCGACTGTCTGTACCACCTTGTTGTCCATCGTGCCGCCGAACAGCGGATGCGGGTGGCACACAACCGCCACTCCGACCGATGCAACTCCAGGCGCGTCAATCGCGCATTCCAGTGCGCCCGCAGGGCCGGCGCATGAAGTTTTTTGGGTCTGCGAATTCATGGTGCGAAAAGTGACGCCCGCAGTGGGCAATATGTCACTTGCCAACCGACGGCGGCAACAACAGGCGCTCGACGACCTTGCCGTGCACCAAGTGCGAATCGACGATCTCGTCGATGTCGTCGTTGTCGACGAAGGTGTACCAGACGGCCTCTGGGTAGACCACGGCGACCGGCCCCCCGGCGCAGCGGTCAAGGCAGCCGGCCTTGTTCACCCGCACCTGGCCCGGTCCCGCGAGGCCCGCCGCCTTGATACGCGACTTGCATCGATCGAAGCCGGACTGCGCACCGTGACGCGCGCAAGAGTCCTCGTCCTTGTCACGCTGGTTGAGGCAAAAGAAGATGTGTCGGCCGAAATAACTCATAGAGGGATTCTACGGAGGCCGCTGTCACGCCCCGGCGCTGCAGGCGCAACGACCTGTACCTTCAAGTGTCTTCGCGCGAGGCGACCCGACCCAGCAGGTAAGCCATCGCGGCATAGGGCCACAACCAACCCACCCACTGTGCCGCGCCGTGAAAGCGGATGAAACGGCCCTGCTCCCAGGCCTGCAGGCTCTGTGCGTAGTAGGCGTCCCCGGGGGCCTGGGCCACCAGCATGACCAGTGCAGTCAGGGCCATCAGGCCCAGCGCTGCCGCTGCACGCCGCGGCACCCAGGCCAACAGCAGGGCCGCGAGAGCACCGACACCGACTCCGACTGCCGCACCGCCGGTCAGCCACGCCATTGAATGGTCAGGTCCGAAATTGAGCGCAGTCGACAGCGTCGTGGCTCCTACCCCCGCCAGGGTGACGACCACCAGCAGCAAGGCTCGACGCCAGCCAGCACGGGCAACGGCATAGCCCAGCAGGCAGGGCGCCAGCAGGCCCAGCGCGATGGCGCACAGCTGGCCCAGGGGTGACAGGTCGGGCGCGACCGCTTGCGCTTCGAGCGCGGTGCGCCCCCAGTCCGCCAGCGGTGTGTCGGCAAGCACCGACGTGACCGCGACGCGCAACCGGGACAGCACCTGACCGACACCCAGCGGCAGCGAGGTCGGGAACAACAGCCCGACCGGCCACAAAAGCAGCAAAGCCAGACCGCCCGCGCTGCTGTCGACAAACCAGCGATCGCGCAGACGCTGCCAGCGGTCGAGCAGGCCCACTGCTTTTGTCAAGCCACCGACGGCCGCGCCCGCGGCTGCGCCGATCGTGTTGAGCGCCCAGTCGACATTCGACGGGATGCGCGACGGCAAGCCGTTCTGCGTCAGCTCCATCGCGAGCGACAACGTGGCGGCCATCCAGATCGAGTGCAATGCCCCGATCAGGGCCGAGCGCCCGCTGCGGACCTGTGTGGTGAAAATGAGAAACCCGAGCGGCATGTAGCCGAGCAGGTTCGATACCAGATCGAATGCCGTCCAGTAGCGCGGCCAGGGCAGCAGCACGAAAGCCAGTGGGGAGCTCGCTGGCCAGCGCCAGTCGGCCAGCGGATAGAGGCTCGCGTAAACGATCAGGCCAGCGTACAGCCAGGCCAGCAGCAATGCAGAACTCCGGTGACGCACCATCGCGCAGCACTTGGTTCAGCGTGCGATCAAAACGGCTTGACCACCACCAGCACGACGATGGCAATCATCAGCAGCACCGAGACCTCGTTGAACACGCGGAACCAGCGGTGACTGCGCTGGTTGGTGAACTGCTCGAACTGACGCAGCAGCGAGCGGCACATGTGGTGATAGCCGACCGCCAGCAGCACGAGCACGATCTTGGCGTGTAGCCAGCCGCCGGCGTACAGGCCCCAGTAGCCCAGCCACAGCCACAGCCCCAACCCGATCGCAGGCACCATCAGCAGGCTGCTGAAGCGATACAGCTTGCGTGCCATCAGCAGCAGGCGCTCACGCTCGGCGTGGCTGTCGGCGGGCACCATCGCCAGATTGACAAAGATCCGCGGCAGGTAAAAGAGCCCGGCGAACCAGCTGGTGACGAAGACGATGTGAAACGCTTTGATCCAGAGCATGGGCAGATTATCGCCATGCGCTGCGTCTATCATCCGCCGACTTCCAGCTCCAACCCCTACGGCGACGTCTCGTGCTCACACCTCCTGCCTACCCCAGCAGCCGCCCGAGGCGCCTGCGCAAAGACGAATTCAGCCGCGCCATGGTGCGCGAGCATCGGTTGCATCCGAGCGACCTGATCCTGCCGGTGTTCGTCACCGCCGGACACAACCAGACACAAGATGTCGCCTCGATGCCGGGCGTTCAGCGCGTCACCCTGGACCGCCTGCTCCCGGTCGCCGAGCGCTGCCTGGCACTGGGCATTCCCGTGCTGGCGCTGTTCCCGGTGATCGAGACCGCCCTGAAAACCGAGGATGGCGCCGAGGCGCTGAACCCTGAAGGTCTGGTTCCCACCGTGGTGCGTGAACTCAAGCGCCGCTTCCCGGAACTCGGTGTGCTGACCGATGTGGCGCTCGACCCGTACACCAGCCATGGTCAGGACGGTCTGCTCGATGCCACCGGCTACATCGTCAACGACCCCACCGTCGATGTGCTGCGACGGCAAGCCCTGGTCCATGCCGAGGCTGGCGTCGACATCGTCGCCCCGAGCGACATGATGGACGGGCGCATCGGTGTGATCCGCCATGCGCTGGAAACCAAGGGCCACATCCACACCAAGATCATGGCCTACAGCGCCAAGTACGCCAGCGCCTTCTACGGCCCGTTCCGCGACGCCGTGGGCTCGGCTGGCAATCTGGGCAAGAGCAACAAGAAGGTCTACCAGATGGACCCGGGCAACAGCGACGAGGCGCTGCGCGAGGTCGCACTCGACATCGCCGAGGGCGCCGACATGGTGATGGTCAAGCCTGGCATGCCGTACCTCGACATCGTGCGCCGGGTGAAGGACGAATTCCGCGTGCCGACCTTCGCCTACCAGGTCAGCGGCGAATACGCGATGCTGAAGGCCGCGGCCGCCAATGGCTGGCTGGACCACGACGCCGTGATGATGGAAAGCCTGCTTGCGTTCAAGCGCGCCGGCGCCGATGGCGTACTGACCTACTTCGCGCTCGATGCCGCGCGCCTGATGAAGGCCGACTGACACCGGTGCTGGAACGACGATGCGCGTCTTCCACATCAGCGGCGATCAGTTCAGCGAGCTTGATGGGTTGCCTGAGTCGCTGCCGGCGACAGGCTACCTGTGGGTCGGCAGCGCACGCCGCGAGTTCGAGGTGCAAACGCCAATGCTGCAAGCCGCGCTGCAGCGCTGGACCGGCGGGCAGCTGGTCGACGTGCACCTCGCCGACCTGCTGAACAACCAGCTGCCCTCGCACTTCGATTACACCTCCTGGTACGACATGCTGGTGTTCCGGCGGCTGGCCGCCGGCGAGGGCAGCGCGCCGATGTTTCTCGACGACAGGACGGGCACGCTGAGCACCGCCCGCGCAGCGCTGGACGCAATCGACACCAGCCCGGTCGGTTTTGCGCTGTTTGATCGCGTGCTGCTGACCGTGCACCCAACCGACTGCCAGGTGCGCGAATTCTTCGCCAATCGCCTGCAGCAGCAAGCGTTTCCGTTGATGGGCGATGCCCGAGGCGCCGATGGCCGCAGCACGGCACGCCTGCCGGCCAGCCCAGCCGACCTGATGCTGCGCATGGTCAACCATATGGTCGACAGCTACCTCGAACTGCGCCGATTGCTGTCCAAGCAACTGAGCTACCTGCAGCAGGAGCTATTCAACCCGCGCAGTCGCTTCGATAACTGGCAGATGCTGCTCGATTCGCGCAACTCGCTGCACCTGCTCGAAGACACCTGCGAAGACCAGCGCAGCGCGATCACCGAATGGATCGATGCGCTCGACGAGTGGCCCCCCGAGGCCGACAACACCGCACGGCGCGAGCGCGAGTTGCTGCGCGTGCGCTCGCGCGACGTGCTCGAACACATCGAGCGGGTGCTGGGCCATGTGCGCCGGCTCGAATCCTCGGCCGAGACCGCGGTGCAGATGCATTTCTCGGCGCAGAGCAACCGAACCAACGCCATCATGCGCACGCTGACGGTGCTGACGGCGATCTTCATGCCGCTGAACCTGGTCACCGGTTTCTTCGGCATGAATTTCGAGGGCCTGCCGCTGATCCACAGCCGCACCGGCTTCTGGACGACCTTCCTCTGCATGCTGGTGGTCGGCATTGGCCTGAGCGTGTTCTTCTGGCGCAAGCGCTACCTGAGCTCGTCGCGCTGAGGCGACACGATCGCCAGGCCTCGGCGGCGATCGACCGGAAGATCAGGCCGAATACGGATCGGCGAACCCCAGCGACTGCATCAACTCGCTTTCACGCGCTTCCATGAGCTCGGCCTCTTCGTCGCGCTCGTGGTCATGGCCTTGGGCGTGCAGCGTGCCGTGGATCAGCAGGTGCGCATAGTGCGCGTCCAGCGTGCGCGACTGCGCGCGCGCCTCGGCCTCCACCACATCGGCGCACAGCACCAGATCGGCATGCACCAGCGGCGCCTGGCTGTAGTCGAAGGTGAGCACGTTGGTGGCGTAATCCTTGCGCCGGAAGTCGCGGTTCAGTGCACGGGCTTCATCCGTGCCGACAATGCGCACCGTGATCTCTGCCGGTGCCTGCAGCGCTGCCCGAATCCAGCGCGCCACGCGATGTCGGGGCAGCTGTGCGCGGTGCGCACGAGCGAGCTCATCGCGCGCGAACTGCAACGACAGCGTCAACGCAGGTCGAGACATCTCAAGCAGGGTCTGAGCGCGAAGCCTCGTAGGCATCGACGATGCGCGCGACCAGCGGGTGGCGCACCACATCGCCGGAGTTGAAGCGCGTCGTGGCGATGCCGCGCACCCGCCGCAACACACGCTCGGCGTCGATCAGACCGCTCATCTGGCCGCGTGGCAGATCGATCTGGCTGACGTCCCCGGTGATCACGCACTTGCTGCCAAAGCCGATGCGGGTCAGGAACATCTTCATCTGCTCAGGCGTGGTGTTCTGCGCCTCATCGAGGATCACGAACGCGTTGTTCAGCGTGCGTCCGCGCATGAAAGCCAACGGCGCGATCTCGATGGTGGCCTTCTCGAACGCCCGGGTGACCTTGTCAAGGCCCATCAGGTCGTAGAGCGCGTCGTAGAGCGGACGCAGGTACGGGTCGACCTTCTGCGCCAGATCGCCGGGCAGGAAGCCGAGGCGCTCGCCCGCTTCAACGGCCGGCCGCGTCAGCACGATGCGCTGCACGCTGCTGCGCTCCAACGCATCAATCGCGCAGGCCACCGCCAGGAAGGTCTTGCCGGTGCCAGCCGGCCCGATACCGAATGTGATGTCGTGCGACTGGATGTTGCTCAAGTACACCTGCTGATTGGGCGTGCGCCCGGCCAGATCGGCACGCCGAGTGCGCAACACGGTGACCGGCTGAGCTGCAGTTTCCACGGGCTCGGTCGCGTTGGGCCGATCGCTCGCGGCGCGACGGGTCAGCGGGATCGCACGGCCGGCCGCGTCAGCCGCGGCTTCCACCAGCGAGAGCTGGAATGCATCAGCCGCCAATGGCAGCCGGGCTCGGTCGTACAAGGACTGCAGCAGACTGACGGCACGTTCGGCCTGCGCTTTGCCACCTTCAATGCTGAACGATTCATTGCGGCGCGTGATCGTCACGTCGAACGCCGTTTCGATGTCGCGCAAATGCCCGTCCAGCGGGCCACAAAGGTGCGCAAGCCGGGTGTTGTCGAGCGGGAAGAATGCGTGTCTGAGGATCAAGATCGACCGATGCTGCAGGGGGTGGTCGTATTGTGGCGCGTGCTTCGTGAAGGAAGGCGATCGTTGCGGCTTCACGGGTGCGGCGCACTGGCAGGCCTCCTGCACAATCGCGGCCCATGCGAACCCGAGGCGTGCTGCACATTCTGGCCCTGTGGCTGTGGCTCGCTTTCGGCTCTTCCCAGGCGGCGGTGCTGACGATTGCGTCGGCGCAGTCCGTGCAGAGCGAGGCGGCACACTTCCCGACCGATGCGACTGCGGCGACGACAGCCTTGCCAGATGAGTGGGCGCACTCGCGAGCGGATCACGACGGCAGTGTCTGGTACCGCAGCCGCTTCGACCTGCCTGCGGGCGTCGGCAGCGATGACTTGCTGGCGCTGTACATCGAACGCGTCTGCAGCAACCTCGAAGTGCACCTGAACGGGCGCCGCATCTACAGCGGGGGTCGCATGAGCGAGCCAATAACCCGCAATTGCTACCGCCCGCAACTGGTGAGCTTGCCGGCAGCCCTGCTGAATTTGCAAGGCAATGTGCTGGACATTCAGGTCCGAGGGTCGGCGCTGCGACATGTTGCAGAGCGCGCTCGGGCGGGTGATCTGTCAGTGTTACGCATTGGCCCCGAAGCCGAACTGGCAGCGCTGTACGGCCAGCGGGAGTTCTGGAGCATCACCACCGTTCAGATTGCCAGCATCACGCTGACCGCACTCGGCGGATTCCTGCTGGCGCTGAGCTGGATCAACCGAAAGGAACGCTACCTGAAGTACTACGGTGCGTTGCTGATTGGCTGGTCTCTGCTGTCGCTGCGGGTGTGGTGGCCGCACTGGCCCGTGGCAACACGGGAGTTCGAACTGCTGGTGTGCAGCGCATTTGCGCCGGTCGTTGGGGTCGCCGTTCAGTTTTTCCTGAGCTATGCGGGCGTGCGCTCTCCTCGCATTGCCGGCGGCCTGCTGCTCCAGTGCCTGCTGGTGCCGGCGAGTCTGCTGGTGGCTCATGCCGACGACTTTTTCCTGCTCGCGAATGCCTGGTTCGCCTTGATGTCAGTAGAACTGTTTGCGTCCATCGCCTACTACTTGCGTCTGGTCTGGAAGAGCAGCCGCGTCGATTTCTGGCCCATGGGGTTGACGGCAGGCGGCATGGGCGTCGTGGTGTTGCTGGAGCTGGCAGTGCAGTACGGTTGGATGCCCATGCACTCGGCTCAGCCGCTCAACGTCGCGCTGCCCTTGCTGTTGCTGGGCATCGGATCAAGGCTCTTGCAAGTGTTCGGCCGGGCGCTGCAGGCCGCCGAGATCAACCGCGCACAGCTCGAGAATCGGGTGCGGGAAGCTGCTGCCGAGATCGAAAGCAACTTTGCGCAGATGTCGGCGCTGCGTGTCGAACAGGTGACCGAGAAGGAACGCAAGCGCATTGCCGCCGACCTGCACGACGATCTGGGGGCCAAGCTGCTCACCATCGTGCACACCAGTGAGAGCGAACGCATTTCGACGCTCGCGCGCGAGGCGCTCGAAGAAATGCGGCTGTCAGTGCGTGGCCTGACCGGCAAGCCAGTGCAACTCGCCGATGCCCTCGCCGACTGGCGTGCCGAGGTGGTTTCTCGACTGGGCCAGGCCAACATCGAGGTGGACTGGCGCAACCCGTCCGACGATCTTCAGCAGAAGCTCAGTGCGCGGGTGCTCGTGCAGACCACCCGCATCCTGCGCGAAGCAGTGAGCAACATCATCAAGCACAGCGGCGCGTCGCATTGCAAGGTGCGCACCTCGGTCGATGGGGCGCACTTCGGCTTGCTGGTGCAGGACAACGGCATTGGCATTGCGATGGAACTCGACGGCAAGCTGGACAGAGGCCACGGCATGTCGAGCATGAAGCACCGCGCCAAGCAATTGGCTGGACAGTGCCTGGTGGAGTCGGGACCGGGCTACGGCACCGTGATCAGACTCACGATTCCGCTGTAATTCAGTGGTGAGTGGCATCCAAATCCGTCAGGACTTCGTTGATATCGCCGATAACGCGAGGGACGGAGCCCTCATGAACAACATCCTGCTGCTCGAAGACTTGCCAGAAATCCGCGCGTGGCTGAAAGTCCTGATCCTTCAGGTGTTTCCGCAATCTCACATCCAGGAAGCAGCACGCATCCACGACGCGCTCGAGTTGGTCACAGCGATCAAGTTCGACCTGGCCCTGATCGACCTCGGCTTGCCCGATGGATCGGGCGTCAACGTGGTCAGCGCATTGCGCGAGTCGCAGCCGGAGTGTCAGTCGGTGGTCGTGACGATCCACGACGACGACGATCACCTTTTCCCTGCGCTGCAGGCCGGCGCCTTCGGCTACCTGCTGAAGGAGCAGGCGCGCGAACTGATCGCCGAGCAGCTCAAGCGCATGCGTGGTGGCGAGCCACCGTTGTCACCATCGATCGCCCGGCGCGTCATCGCGCACTTCGCCGCGCAGGCCAAGGTCAAGACGCAGCAGCGCGCGCATTCGATGCCGCATGTGCTGCTCACCGATCGCGAGAACGAGGTGCTGCTGCGCGTCGCCAAAGGGTACACGCTGCCCGAGATCGGTGGCCAGCTGAGCCTGTCGCGCCACACCATCGCCGACTACGTCAAGCAGATTTACCGCAAGCTCAACGTCAGCTCGCGGGCAGAAGCGGCGCTGGAAGCCCAGCGGCTGGGTCTGTTCGACAGCTGAGTGGCCCAGCTCGCGCGGTCATCTGGTCGCGCCCGGATAATCGTCCGATGATCGGACGACTCACCGGCCTCCTCGCGGAGAAATCGCCACCGCAAGTGCTCATTGACGTGAACGGCCTCGGCTACGAGGTCGATGTGCCGATGAGCAGCTTCTACAACCTCCCCGCCCTCGGCGAGCGCGTGACCTTGCTGACGCATTTCATCGTCCGGGAGGACGCGCAGGTGCTGTTTGGCTTCCTCACCCACGACGAGCGGCAGACCTTCAGGCTGCTGATCAAGATCACGGGCGTCGGGCCCCGAATGGCACTTTCGCTGCTATCGGGACTGAGCGTGTCCGAGCTGGCGCAGGCGGTCGCGCGGCAGGAAACGGGGCGGCTGGTCAAGGTGCCGGGGATCGGCAAGAAAACCGCAGAGCGGCTGTTGCTCGAACTCAAGGGCAAGCTCGCCGATGCGATCAGCGCGCCCGCCACGGTGGCGAATGACGCGCAAGCCGACATCCTGCAAGCCTTGATCGCACTCGGCTACAGCGACCGGGAAGCCGCGGCGGCAC
>CANHNO010000039.1 GCA_947462065.1 Burkholderiales bacterium
AGACCATTGCCAGCATGGTGCCGGAGAAGCTCGAGTGGATGATCCGCAACTACAACCTGACGATCAAGCTGGCCAATTCGAAGAAGATCGAAATGGACCCGAAGTACGTCGAGTGGTCACGCAAGAACATCGACACCGTCAAGTTCAACCCGGCTGACCGCACGGTCTCCGGTTGGCAAGCGGGCATGCTGTTCCCGGCTGACAAGATCGATCCGAAGGACCCGAACGCGGGCGACAAGATCATCTGGAACCTGCGTGCTGCGACCTACGGCGCGACGATGGACCTGCGCGACATCGCCTGGGCGTTCCTGGATGCGAAGACCGGCTACGAGCGCGTGCAAGCGTTCCAGTCGCGTCGTTACTACATGGAAGGTCGTCTGGACGGTGGCCCGATCACCGTCGGTGACGGCACCATCTCGCAGAAGACCTACTTCGTGGCGACCTACCCGCAAGACATCCGCGGTCTGGGCCTGTTCTCGGTGCGTTACAACCAGCCGGACTCGAAGAAGCCTGACGACTCGTTCGCCTACCTGAAGTCGGTTCGCCGCGTTCGCCGCCTCTCCGGTGGTGCGTGGATGGACCCAATCGGTGGTACCGACCAGTTGTACGACGACTGGGACATCTGGGATGCCGCGCCGACCAAGTACAAGTCCAACAAGCTGCTCGAGCGCCGCTGGATCCTGGCGATCGCTCACAGCCCTGAAATCAGCGTTGACGTGAAAGCGCCCTTCAGCGATCCGGCCAAGCGTTTCCCGCGCATCGGCATCACCATTCCGCCGCACTTCAACCCTGCGCCGGACGTGGGCTGGGAGCCGCGCGAAGTGTTCGTGATCGAAGGCGTGTGCCCTGACGAGCACCCGTACAGCAAGAAGACCGTGTACATGGAAGTGGACTTCCCACGTCCGTACCTGGGCTTCTCGCTGGACCGCAAGGGCGAATTCTGGAAGATGTTCATCTTCCAGAACCGTCCGGACATCGGCGACGACGGCTACAAGGCAGTGATGCCTGTGATCGGACACATCATCGACGTCAAGCGTGGCCATGCCACGAACTGGTCGTCGAACATGAAGTCCAATCCGAAGGGCGTGAAAGAGACCGACGTGTCGCTGAACGTGCTGGAAGAAGTGGCCACGGGTACGGGCAAGTAATTGCCCCCACCGGCACCGGGGCTCACGCCCCGGTGGTCACACAAGCCCGCCTCTGCTCATGCAGTGGCGGGCTTTTTCTTGCACCAACGTTTTCTGTGCCGGTGCCGCTGCAAGCCGGTCAGGGTCTCACTGCACCGTCTGGCGCAGCATCTCGACCACGGGCCGGCGAATTACATCGCGCAAGCCCCACCAGCCAGCAGCCAGCGACAAACCGGCCCCGGTCACGGCGCCGAACAGCGGCACCCAGGGTGATGGCTGCCAGTTGAAGCCAAAGACCTGGCTGGCGAGCAGCCAGCCGACAGCCACTGCCGCCACCGAGGCCAGGGCACCGGCCAGCGCCCCCACCCCCAGCAACTCTGCACGCTGCACCTGCCCGAGCAACTTCCCGCTGGCACCCAACGCACGCATCACCGCAAACTCACGCGACCGCGATTCGCGCGTGGCAGTCACCGCAGCGAACAGCACCACCAGCCCAGCCGCCAGCGTGAAGACAAACAGGAACTCGACTGCGGCGACCACCTGCCCCAACACGCTCTGAATCTGGGCAATAGACGCCGACACATCGATGTTGGTCAGGTTCGGAAACTGCCGGATGAGTGCATTGTCAAACTCGGTCGCGGCCCGAGGGCCACCCGCCGCCGGCGCCTTGAAGGCCGCGATGTAGCTGATGGGCATGTTGTCCAGCGCCGCGTTCGGGAACAGCACGAAGAAGTTGACCCGCATCGAGGCCCAATCGACCTTGCGCAGGCTGGTCACGCGTGCCTCGACCGCTTGCCCGGCGATGTCGAAGCGCACCGTGTCGCCGAGCTTCAACCCGAAGGTTTCGGCCAGCCCCGACTCGACGCTCAGCCCCCCCGGCTCCTCAGCCACCCAGCGTCCAGCCGTCAGCAGGTTGTGTGGCGGCAGCTCGGCGGTGTGACTCAGGTTGAACTCGCGCTCGACAAGGCGACGTGCACGGTCGTCGGTCATCGTCTCGGCATCGAGCGTGCGGCCATTGATCGCGACCAGCCGGCCACGGATCATCGGAAACCAGTCGTACTGCGTGATGCCGGCCTCGCGCAGCCGGGCCTGGAAGGCTTCGGCCTGATCGGGCTGCACATTGATGACGAAGCGGTTCGGCGCATCGGGCGGCGTGGCCTCACGCCAACTGCTCACCAGGTCGGTGCGCAGCAGCACCAGCAGCACCAGCGCGAGCAGCCCCACCGCCAGCGCAGAGACCTGCAACACGGCAAAAGCGGGCCGCGCTGCGATCTGCCGTGTCGCGAGCACCAGCCAGCGCGGCGCATTGGACTCTGGCACTGCGCGGCGCAGCAGCAGCACCGCGAGCCAGCTCAGCAGCGCGAAAACCGCGATCGCCGCCGCGAAGCCGCCCACGGCGATCAGGCCCAGCTTCAGGTCCGACGACGCGGCGAGCAGCAGACCCGTGAACCCCAGCGTGCCGGCCAGCAACACGGCGATCGACGCCGGCTTCAGTGCACCCATCTCGCGGCGGATCACGCGCAACGGCGGGACACGGGCCAGCTGCAACACGGGCGGCGCGCCGAAGCCCAGCAACAAGGTGAAGCCGACACCCAGACCAAACAGCGCGGGCCACCACGAGGCAGCCGGCAGGCTGGCGGTGACCAAGCCGGCCAGCAGCCACACGAACCCGTAGTGCACTGCGAAGCCCACGGCGACACCGGCAGCGCTGGCCAGCAAACCGACCAGCGCGAACTCGATCAGATACTGCAGCGCGATCGTGCGCTGCGGCTGGCCGAGCACACGCAGCATCGCGCAATCGTCGAGGTGACGGCTGGCAAAGTCGCGCGATGCGATACCCACGGCCACCGCGGCGAGCAAGGCCGACAGCAAGGCCACCAGGTTCAGGAACTTCTCGGCCCGGTCCAGCGTCTGGCGCAATTCGGGCCGACCGCCTTCAAGCGACTCGACGCGCACGCCGCGCAGGGCGGCAGACTTCAGCTGCGCCTCGGTCCAGGTGGTGAACTCGCGCACCCTTGGGTCGTTGCCTCCGGCCACGTCTTTCGACGCGACCAGCAGGCGGTAGGTGACACGGCTGGCCGGTTGGATCAAACCTGTCGATGCCAGATCGACCTGGTTGAGCATCACCCGCGGAGAGAAGCTGATGAACCCCGCGCCGCGATCTGGTTCGACTGCAATCACCTGCGCAATGCGCAGCATGGCATCTCCGAGCAGCAAATCGTCGCCGACCTTGAGCGCCAGCGCGTCGAGCACCGCCGCCTCGACCCAGACGCTGCCCGGCGCGGGCGCACGCACGACGACCTCTTCGGTCGTGCCGGGCCCGGTGGTCAGGCGCAGCTTCCCGCGCAGCGGATAGCCATCGCTCACCGCCTTCACGCTGACCAGCCGCGACGCGCCGCCTTGTGCGTCGGCCGCGCGGCCCATGCTGGGAAACGTCGTGGTGGTGGCAGTGAGCAGGCCCAGCGCACGAGCCTTGTCGACAATGGCGAGCGGTGTTGGCTGATCGCTGGCAACGATCGCATCACCGCCCAGCAGCTGCGTCGCGTCGCGTGACAGGCCAGCGTTGAGTCGGTCGGCAAAGAAGCCCACGGCCGTCAGTGCCGCCACCGCCAACGCCACTGCCACGAACAACAGCCGAAGCTCACCGGCCCGAAAGTCGCGTGTCAACTGCCGCCAGGCCAGCGACCAGACAGAAACGGAGTGGAGAGACGGCGCAGTATTTGATGTCATGTCCACACCTTACCCGAGCGCCGCAGCCTGAGCTGGACGGGGGTGATTGGGAGACTTCGGGCTACAGGACCAACAGGGCCCTGAAATCGTTGACGTTGGTGCAGGTCGGCCCGGTCACGACCAGATCGCCAAGCGCAGCGAAGAAGGGATACGCGTCGTTCCGATCGAGGTGGTCCCGGGGGCTGAGTCCAAGGGCTGCAGCGCGGGCCAGCGTATCGGGCGTGACGATGGCGCCAGCGTTGTCTTCGACGCCATCGATGCCATCGGTGTCGGCTGCGAGCGCATGCACCCCAGGCTCGGCCTGCAGCGCGATCGCGCAGCCCAACAGAAATTCGCTGGCACGCCCGCCGCGACCGCCCTTCGAAGTCACCGTCACCGTGGTCTCACCTCCGCTCAGGATCACGCTGGGCCGAGCGAACGGCGTACCGCGTCGCGCCACCGCGCGCGCCAGCGCGGCATGCACGCGGCCGACTTCTCGTGACTCGCCCTCCATCTCGTCGCTGAGGATGTACGCATCGATCCCTGCAGCGCGCGCCACGGCGGCAGCCGCTTCCAGCGATTGCTGCGGCGTCGCGATCAGGTGCACCGCGTGGCCAGCAAAGCGTGAATCGCTCGGCTTCGGCGTCTCAAACCTGCCCTGCTCCAGGCCCACGCGAACGGACGCGGGCACATCGATCGCGTACCGTCGCAACACCGCCAATGCGTCTGCACAGGTGCTGGGATCGGCCACGGTCGGCCCGCTGGCAATCACCGCGGGCGCATCACCTGGGACGTCGCTGATCAGCAGCGTGACGACGCGTGCCGGGTGGCACAGTGCTGCGAGCCGCCCGCCCTTGATCGCTGACAGGTGCTTGCGCACGCAGTTCATCTCGTCGATCGCTGCGCCACTGTCCAGCAGCGCCCGGTTGATCGCGCGTTTGTCCTCGAGCGACACACCCTCGGCGGGCAGCGTCAGCAGCGCCGAGCCACCGCCGGAGATCAGGCACAGCACCAGATCATCCTTGCTCAAGCCCTGCACCAGCGTGGCGATGCGCCTCGCTGCCTGCAGCCCAGCCGCATCGGGCACCGGGTGCGCTGCTTCGATGACTTCAATGCGACTCGATGCCGTTCCATATGCTGGCGGCACATGACCGTAGCGGGTGACGACCAGGCCAGACAGTGGCGCGTCAACAGGCCACCGTGCTTCAACCGCAGCCGCCATCGCGCCAGCGGCCTTGCCAGCACCAACGACCACGGTGCGGCCCGCTGGCGGCGCTGGCAGAAACGGCGCGATCACCCCTTCAGGCAGGGCGCGCGCGACGGCAGCATCCAAGAGCGCGCACAGGAAACCCCGCGGGTCGATCTGCGGGGACGGCACGGCGCCAGGCACTAGCGGATGCGCACCCATGAGAATTCAATCCAGTTGTCGGCCCGGTGCACTACGTCAACGTTCTGCCGCGCCCCCCAAGGCACAACCTGGCGGTGCAGCGGCAAGGTCAGCACCTGATCCTTCTGCTCCTGCAAGGCCGCCTTGATGAGCTGCTCCCGCTTGACCGGGTCCGCCTCGCGGCTGGATGCAGCAGCCAGCCCATCGAGCTTGGCGTTGGCGATCTGGCCGAAGTTCCACGCGCCGACCCCGGCCTCGCCGCGCGTGCGCAGCAGCGGTGTGAGCGTGGTTTCGGCATCGGTGATGGAGCCGCCCCAGCCGAGCAGGTACATCGAGGTATCGAGACGCTGCAGCCTGGGGAAGTAGGTCGAGCGCGGCATCGCGTTGACGCGCAGCCTGACGCCAATCTTGGCCCACATCACCGCCAGCGCCTGGCAGATTTCCTCGTCGTTGATGTAGCGGTTGTTCGGGCAATCGAGCGTCACCTCGAAGCCCTGCGGGTAGCCTGCTTCGGTCATGCCCCGCTTGGCCGCAGCGAGGTCGAACGGCAGCCTCGATTCCAGCGCCGGGTCGTTGTAGGCGCCCAGCGGCGACGGCGTGATGCCACCGGTCGGCAGCGCCTGTCCGCGCATCAGCCGGCTGCGGATCGTCTCGATGTCGATCGCCTGGTACAGGGCGCGGCGCACTCTCGGATCCTTGAACGGGTTGCGCCCCTTGACGCTGCTGTGGAGCAGCTGGTCACGCCCCTGGTCCAGACCGATGAACACGATGCGGTTTTCCGGGCCTTCGACGAGTTTCACGCCAGGCGTTTTGCGCAGCCTCGCCGTGTCTTGCGGCGAGGGGTCAAGCACCAAATCGAGCTGGCCGGACACGAGGGCAGAGATGCGCGTCGCATCGCTCTTGATCGGGGTGTAGACCACCTCCTGCACATTGCCCTCGAAGCGGCCCCACCACCCTGGGAATCGGCGATAAACCGTTTTCACGTCGGGCTGCCGCAGCATCAGAACGTAAGGTCCGGTTCCGTTCGCATGCAGCGCGGCATAGCCCTCTTGCCGGCTCTTGTAGTCGATCGGCTTGGTTGCGCCGTTCTTCTCTGCCCACAATCGGCTCATGATCTGCACCGTGCTCAGGTGCTGCAGGAAGATCGGGTTGACCTGCTTCAGCGTGAAATCGACGGTCAGTGCATCGACCCGTTTGGGCTCGCCCAGTGCCTGCGCATAGGTCTTGATATCCGATGCGCTGTCGCGTGCGCGCAGCACGGAGAACACCACATCGTCGGCGGTGAGCGGCGTGCCATCGTGAAACTTGACGTTCGCCCGCAGCTTGAAGCGCCAGTGCAGTGCATCGCTTTGCTGCCAAGCGGTCGCCAGTGCCGGCACGATCGCCAATTGACGGTCGCGGCTGACCAGAGATTCATAGACCTGACTGTTCAGGTTGTTGGTCAGAGACTCGTTCTGCGAGTGCGGATCCATGGTCTGCGGATCGCCCTGCGAAGCCCAGCGCAATGTTTGCGCCTGCGAGTCCGTCAGGCCGAGCACGGCAGCGAATGCGCACAGCCAGACCATGGCATACCGCACCGGCACCCAGAGTGCACCACATCTCACCGCAGACGCTCCAACGGCCATCCCTGCCCCCAAATCGGAAAGGGTCAGTGTAGGTCGGTCACATCTTCCGTTCGGGCTAGACCTTTCGGCCCATCTTGCGCAGCGTGTCCTCGCCAGCCCACAAGGCGTCCAGATGTGCGAACTTCCACACGTCGTTCGATTCGCGACTGACGATGCTGTCGCTGCAGTTCGGGCTCGAGAGGTTCAACAGACGCGGCGGAACATGCAGTCCCTGCTTGGTGGAGAAGAACGCCTTGACCTCGGGACTGGTCAGGGCTTGCGCGTTCTGCTGCGTGACCACGGCGAGCAGACCTGACTTCAGCCGAACCAGCGACCCGACCGGGTAGATACCCAGGCTGGTGACGAAGGCCTTGAAGATCGTGAGGTCGAAGTGCCCATTCGCCCAGCCGGCCATCCTGGCAATGGACTCCGCTGGATCCCAACCTTGCTTGTACGGCCGGTTGGAGGTGATGGCGTCATAGACATCGCACACGGCGCCCATCCGAGCGAACAGCGAGATCTCGTCGCCTGACAGCTTGTCCGGGTAGCCGGTTCCGTCCATCTTTTCGTGGTGATGAAGGCAGACATCGAGCTCCACGTCGTGGACAGATTCGCCGGCCAGCAGCAAGGCATGGCCCTGCTGCGGGTGCGTCTTGATCAGTGCGAATTCCTCGTCTGTCAGCTTCCCGGGCTTGTTCAGGATGTCCAGCGGCATCACCGCCTTGCCCATGTCGTGCAGCAGGCCGGCCTTCGCAGCCATCCGCACCTGGTCTTCGTCCATATTGAGTTGCTTGGCCAGTGTCGCCATCAAGGCGGCCACGGCAACCGAATGCATGTAGCTGTAGTCGTCGTGAGTCTTCAGCCGCGCAAGAGAGATCAGCGCGCTGGGGTTGCGTCCGACCGAGGTGGCAATCTCGTGGACCAGCTCAGCGCACTGTTCGTTGTAGACAACGCGGCCCATGCGGGCCTCGGCGAACAGCGACGTCACCGCGGCCCGTGCCTGATTGCACAGCGCAGCAGCGCGGCGCGCTTCTTCTGCAAATTCCGCTGGCTTGGTGGTCGAGACCGCAGCGGCGCGTGCCCGGTCCGTCGCGGTATCGACATCCACAGCGATGCGTACTGAGGCCGTGGCGACGTAGTCACGGCGATCCATGACTTCGATGTCGTCAATGACCGTGGCGACATCCAGGCCCTTGGAGACGTCGATCCAGCATTCCTTGATGCTGCTTTCCCGCAGCTTGGACAGATCGGCCTGATCGCGCAGGACGAACTTCGTCTTCCAGAACGGATGGTCCAGCCACGCGCCGCACATCTCGTGCAGGTGCATGCCCAGACGCATCTGATCGACGGGGACCCTCTTGAGATTGGTTTCTTTCACGTCAAGCTATATCGGTACCTGCAGCCCGCGCCTTTAGGCAGTACGTGGGCTTGCCGGAACCGATTTGACGCAAGTCAAAGAAAAAACCGCCCGGAGGGCGGTTTTTCTGGTCACACGAAAGCGTTCACGTCGCCACCCGAGACTCAACGAAGCGGTGGCTGTTCGACAGTTCCCAGCGAACCAGGCAGCGAACCGATGTAGGCTGCCATTTCCTTCAATTCGGCATGGGTGTACTGCCGCGCCATGCCGCCCATGATCGCGTTCTTGCGTCCGACCAGCGGGTTGCCATCGACTTGGTAGGCCTTCAGCGCGACATAGAGGTAATCGGCGTGTTGGCCGGAAATTTTTGGATAAGACGGCGAGATCGGTGTGTTGTAGTTCTCGCCGTGGCACGAAGCGCAATTGGCCTTCTTCAACAGTTCCGCCACTCGGGGGGTCGGTGCCTTCTGAGGAGCGCCTGCCGGAACTGGCGCAATGCTCTTGCCTTGGACTTCGTAGAAAGCGGCCAGATCGGCCATGTCCTGATCGCTCAGCGTGGCGGCAATGCCTCGCATCGACGGATGCAGGCGCTCGCCCTTCTTGTAGGCGGCCAGCGCTGCGACGATATAGGGTGCGTTTTGGCCCGCCAGCTTGGGAACCTTGTGGACTTCGGGGAAGCTGGCCTGGTAGCCAACGATGCCGTGGCATCCGATGCACAACTGGGCCTTGCCCTCGCCAGCCTTCACATCCTGCGCGACCGCAGCAGTGCTGAAAGCACCGGACATCAACATCAACGACAGGGCTAGCGAATGCAGTGGTCTCATGATCAGGCGAGTACGAAGTGCTTGTTGAAAAAGGGCTCTGAAGTATAGAGGGCCATCCGTAGAACCCCTCTCTGGCGCTGAGGAACAGGCCATGAGTCCGGCGGCAAACCTCCCTTCTCTATACTGCATTTTCATCAGGTTCCCGCGGGCTGACAGCCGACAGACATGAAGTTCAAAGGCACGCAAGATTACGTCGCCACCGACGACCTGATGCTCGCAGTGAACGCCGCCGCTACGCTGAAGCGCCCGCTGCTGGTCAAGGGCGAGCCGGGCACCGGCAAGACGATGCTGGCCGAGGAGGTGGCCAAGGCGCTGGGCATGCCGCTGCTGCAGTGGCACATCAAGAGCACCACCAAGGCCCAGCAGGGCCTGTATGAGTACGACGCTGTCAGCCGACTGCGTGACAGCCAGCTGGCCGATATCGATGGCGGCGACAAGGTGCGCGACATTCGCAACTACATCGTGCAGGGTGTGTTGTGGAAGGCCTTCACAGCCGAACAGCCAGTCGTGTTGCTGATCGACGAGATCGACAAGGCCGACATCGAATTCCCGAACGACCTGCTGCGCGAGATCGACCGGATGGAGTTCTACGTGTACGAAACGCGCGAACTGATCCGTGCGGTACACCGGCCGCTGGTCTTCATCACCTCGAACAACGAGAAGGAACTGCCCGACGCTTTTCTCCGCCGCTGTTTCTTCCACTACATCCAGTTCCCCGATGCGGCCACGATGCAGCGCATCGTCGAAGTGCATTTCCCCGACCTGAAGAAGAACCTGCTGGCCGCTGCCTTGCAGCGCTTCTACGAGGTGCGCAACCTGCCAGGTCTGAAGAAGAAACCGTCGACCTCGGAACTGCTCGACTGGCTGAAGCTGCTGGTCGCCGAGGACATTCCACTGGCCGCTCTGCAAAGCCAGGACGATGCGGTGGTCGTGCCGCCACTGCTCGGAGCGCTGCTGAAGACCGAGCAGGACACCTCCCTGTTCGAAAAGCTGTTGTTCATGCAGCGGCAGCGCCGTTGACGGCTCGGGCCGGCGCCTTGACTTCGCTGACCGACCCCATCGAGTTGCGCGGCAGGCACGCAAGCCTGCTGCGGTCGAAGCGCGAACACGAAGTCGCTCAGAGGGAGGCGAGTCGAGCTGGCGCGCTCTGGCAACTCTGGTACACGACCGTGTCCAGGCGGGAGCGCATGCGCCCCGAGATCGACCTGCAGCATTTGCTGGCCCGTCCTCGATGCTGATCGACTTCTTCCTGTCGCTGCGCGAAGCGAAGCTGAAGGTCTCCGTGCGCGAGTACCTGACGCTGCTTGAAGCGCTGCAGGCCAGCGTGCTTGACGACGACGAAGCCACCGGCGGCCCCACCCTGGACAATTTCTATGTGCTGGCCCGTGCCACCCTGGTCAAGGACGAGACGCTTTTCGACCGTTTCGATCAGGCCTTCGCCGTCTACTTCAAGGGCGTGGAGGCGCTGACCGATTTCACGCAGGACATCCCCCTCGAATGGTTGCGCAAGGTGCTTGAGCTTGAGCTGAGCCCTGAAGAAAAGGCAGCGATCGAGAAGATGGGATGGGATGAGCTGATGGAAACGCTGAAGAAGCGCTTCGAGCAACAGAAAGAGCGCCACCAAGGCGGCAGCAAGTGGATCGGCACCGGTGGCACCAGCCCGTTTGGCGCCTACGGCGTCAACCCGCAGGGCATCCGAATCGGGCAGGACAAGAGCCGGCAGCGCAGCGCGGTCAAGGTGTGGGACCAGCGCCGCTTCAAGGACTACGACGCGAACGCCGAAATCGGCACCCGTCACATCCAGGTTGCACTGCGCAAGCTGCGCCGCTTTGCGCGTCAGGGCTCGGCCAACGAGCTGGACCTCGACGACACGATCCGCGCCACCGCAGCCAACGCAGGTCACCTCGACCTGAAAATGATTCCGGAGCGGCACAACCACATCAAGGTGCTGCTCTTGATGGATGTAGGCGGCACGATGGACGACCACGTGCACCGCGTCGAGGAGATCTTCAGCGCCGCCAAATCGGCGTTCAAGCACCTGGAGTTCTATTACTTCCACAACTGCGTCTACGACTTCATGTGGAAGCACAACCAGCGCCGACACAGCGAGAAGTTCGCCACGAACGACATCCTGCGCAAGTACAACAAGGATTACAAGCTGATCTTCGTCGGCGACGCGACGATGAGCCCGTACGAGATCCTGCAGTCCGGCGGGAGCGTCGAGTACCACAACGAGGAGGCGGGCGCCGCGTGGTTGCAGCGACTCACGCAAGCCTTTCCGAAATTTGTCTGGATCAACCCCGAGCCGCAGGCGCTGTGGGGCTACCGCCAGAGCATTGCGCTGATCCAGCAGTTGATGAACCAGCGCATGTACCCGTTGACACTGCCGGGCCTGGATGCGGCCATGCGCACGCTCAGCCGATGAGGTGGCCACGAATCGCGGCAAGTCTCGGCTGCTGCGCCCTGCTGCTCGGTGTCGGTGGCTGCGCCAGCGTGAAGAACCTGTTCTTCGACGAGCCCGCAGCGGCCACTGATTCGACAAGCGCCACTGCCAAGCCATCAGTTGCTGTGTACAGCCTCGACATCGAGGCGCCGGGAGAGTTGCGCACGCTGCTGCTGACCTATCTCGACCTGTCGCGATTTCAGAACGTGCCCGAGAGCGAGGACATCACGCCGGCTGAAATCGATCGGCTCATCGCCGCCGCACCGGCTCAGGTTCGCGCGCTGCTGGAAACCGAGGGCTATTTCAACCCCGAGGTTACGGTCGCGCGTGTCGGCGGCGACGCCGCGCCGGCTGCGGCACGCGAGCGCGCCGAAGGGGCACAGGAAGCAGCATCTTCCAGCGCGCCCGCCGCGCGGCAGTCTCTGCCCTTGCTCAGGGTGAGGGTCGAGCCTGGACCTCGCGCAACCATCCATCATTTCGCCTTCACGCCAGAGGGCCCGTTGCAACAGGATGCCGATAGCGGCTCGCTCGATGCAAAGGTGCTGATCGCACAGGTCCGCAACGGCTGGCGGCTGCCGCCCGGGGCGCCGTTCCGGCAGTCCGAGTGGAGCAGCGCGAAGAACAATGCCCTGGCCAAGCTGCGCGCCGACGGCTACCCTGCAGCGGCGATCAGCACCTCCAGCGCCCGGGTGGACGCGCAAGCCAACACGGTTCAACTCGATGTCGCCGCCGACAGCGGGGTGCTTTACCGGCTCGGGCCGGTGCGCATCAACGGACTCCAGCGCTACGGTGAAAACAGCGTGCAGAAGCTGTCGCTGCTGACGCCTGGTGAACCCTACCGCGAGTCGCAACTGATCGACTTTCAGGAGCGATTACAGAGAAGCGGCTTGTTCGAAGGTGCCTCGGTGGTGCTCGACGCTGAACCGACCACCGCCCAGGCCGCGCCAGTCAATGTGCAATTGCGCGAACTGCCGCTTCAGCAGGCCACCTTCGGTGCCGGCTACAGCGCCAACACCGGACCGCGCATCACCGCCGAACACACGCACCGACAACCCTTCGGCTGGGAGTGGATTGCCAGGAACAAGCTCGAGGTCGGCCCGAAACTGAAGTCGTGGACCGGTGAGCTGACGTCGTACCCACTGGAAGGGCTTTACCGCAACCTGATCGCCGGCAGCGCTGAACAGTTGAAAACCGTCAACGAGGTGCGCAACTCCTGGACGGCGCGGATCGGTCGCACCCAGGACACCACCCAGATCGAGCGGCTGTACTACATCGAAGCCACACATTCGCGGCTGGACACGGCCTCCGACACCGGGACCACCACGGTGAACAACAACGCCCTCACTGGCAACTACCACTGGGTCTACCGCGACCTCGACAACGTTCTGCTGCCCACCGATGGCTACACCTTTTCGGCCGAGGTGGCGGGCGGATACGCGGTCAGCGGCACCGGCGGCGAGAGCAGCGGGCCCTTCGCCCGCGTGTACGGCCGCTACACCTATTACCGACCCCTCGGTGGCGCCTGGTTCGCCACCGCGCGGCTGGAGGGCGGCGAGGTGCTGGCCGGCAGGCAGGTCGGCATCCCGGACACGCTGCTGTTTCGAGCGGGTGGTGACGATTCGGTGCGCGGGTATGCCTACCGCTCCCTGGGGCCGAAGGTTGACGGTGCCTTGCTGAGCGGCCGCGTGCTCCTGACCGGCAGTGCAGAGGTGGCTCACCCGATCTCGGACCGGTTTCCTTCCCTGTGGGGCGCGGCGTTCATCGACGCCGGCAACGCCGCTGACCATTGGAAGAACCTGAATCCGGTGCTGGGCTACGGCCTGGGGTTACGCTGGCGCAGCCCGGTTGGCCCACTGCGCATGGACCTGGCCTACGGCGATGACGTGCAAGAGGTTCGACTGCATCTGAGCGTGGGGATCGCGTTTTGAACGACGAAGACATCGCTGCTCCCACGCCACTGGCCACGCCCGTTCCAGTGCGCCACCGCGGTCCGAGGGGGAAGGTCTGGAGCGCCGCGCTCGGGCTGATGTCGCTGGTGCTGCTGGTCATCGCATCGGGCGCAGGCCTGTGGTGGGCCGTGCGCAGCGAGGCCGGCAGCGCCTGGGTGGTATCGCGGTTGCCTGGCGTGGAGGTGACGGCACCGCGCGGCGTTCTGCTCGGAGACTTCGAGACCGGGCGCGTGGTGGTGAAGCTGTCTGGCAACGACCAGATCGTGTTGACCGGCCTGGGCTGGCGTGGTCTGCGGCTGGCGCGCAGTGAGGCGTCGGGCCAGTGGGCGCGGCTGTCGATGGACGGCCTGCACGCCTCGCGCATCGATCTGCTGCTGACCCCGAGCGACACGGCGATGACCGCGCCGACCCGCCTGCATCTGCCGGTCCAGATCGACATCGAGACACTGCAGGTCGGCACCGTGTATGGCAGCGGCCTGGGTGACAACCCTTTGCGTGATGTGCGCGCCCGCATGCAGCTGGGCGCGGCCGATGGTGCCGAGCACCGCATCGATGCGCTGAGCGCGGTCTGGGACCGATTGGAAGCGCGCGGTGCCGCCAGCATCGCCACCCGATTGCCATTCGCGCTCGACCTGAAACTTGATGTGTCACAGGTTCAGGCCCCACCTACGGCATCGGGATCGGCAACACCTGCAGCCGCGCTGGCGCAACCATCGATCGACCTGGCCGCCTGGCAAGCCTCGGTTGCACTCGCCGGCCCGCTCGATGCGCCGACCTTGAATACCAGCGTGCAGGCCCCCGCCACGTCAACGCATCCAGCGCAGTCGCTGACTGCACAAGCAGGTTTGCGACCCTTCGCCGCCTGGCCTCTGGCCGACCTCCAGGTTCAGACCCGCGCACTCGACCTGTCGGCACTGAGCCGCTCGGCGCCGGTCACCGCGCTGACCGGTCAAGTGACAGTTCAGAGCACAGCGTTTGACCGGCCGATTACCGCACAAATCGCACTGAGCAATGACGCCGCCGGACGCTGGAACGACGGGTTCGCGCCTCTGCGCCATCTGAAGGCCGATCTGAGCGCCCGCGCCGACGACCCCAGCACGGTCGATCTCAAGACATTCCACGTTGAGTTCGGCACCCAGGCGCTGGCGGCTGGGAACCTGTCAGGAAGTGGCCGCTGGCATACCGATCGTTCGACGCTGAGCGCCACGCTGCACGCGCTGCAGCCCTCGGTTCTCGACGCTCGCGCGCCAGCGATGTTGATCGGAGGGCCGTTGCTGGTTGCCCTCACACCGACCGGCGCGACCGCGGTCGCAGCAGCAGCATCTTCACCCGCAGCCGCACAGGCGGACGGCGGCGCACAGATCGAGCTGAAGCTCGACCTGACCGGCGCACTCTCGCCATCGGCCGGCGCAGGCCAGGTGGACACCGCGGGCAAGACGGTGCAGCTCAAACTCGACGCCCTCGCCGACGCACAGCACCTCGCGCTGCGTGAGCTCCGTGCCAGCGCCGGCGGCGCGCTGGCCACACTGACCGGCGACGCCCGCCGCCGCTCGGCCAGTGAGCCCTGGCAAGCGAAAGGACGCGCCACGCTCGTCGAGTTCGACCCACTGCCCTGGTGGCCCGGCCGCACCGATTCACCCTGGCGGCGCGGCACCAACCGCCTCAACGCGACGGGCGATTTCGACCTGACACTGCCGTCCGACCTCAGCGCGCCAGGGACCGCTTGGCGCGGCAATGCTCAGCTTGCGATGAGGCACAGCCTCGTTGCCGGCACGCTGGTCAATGGCAGCGCAAGCCTGCGCAGCCTCGACAGCGGGCACGCCGAAGCTGCGCTGGCAGTGCAGGTCGCCGACAACCGGCTGCAAGCACAAGGCCGCTTCGAGACCACGGCACGTGCCAATGCAGCCAGTGGCAGCACCGACCGCTGGACATTCAGCCTGGACGCCCCTGACCTCGCGGGTTTCGAGCCGCTGTGGCGCCTTGTGCAGGCACCGGGAGCCGATGCAAGACTGGCTGGCACGCTGAAGGCGTCGGCGACGATCGACGGGCGCTGGCCCGCCATCACGACACAGGGCGAGCTGAGCGCAAACGGTCTGCGCGTCGGCACGGTCGCCGTGCAACAGGCCGGCGCGAACTGGAATGCGGGCACCGCCTCTGGCGATGCCGTGACCATCGACGCGAACCTGTCGCAAATGCGCCTGCTGAGCGCGCCGCCGGCCAGCAGCAAGCCGACAGCCTCTTCGGTCGCGACGGCGAGCACTTCCTCCAGCCCTCAGGCGAACGCATCACCCAACATCGAATCGGCACAGCTCAAGGTCAGAGGTACCGTCGGCGACCACACCCTGGAGTTGCGGGCTGTTTCGAAAGCACTGCCGCCCTCCTGGACCGATACCGTGCAGGCCACGGCGGCAGACCAGGCGGCTCCGGCCCTCACTGGAGGGGACGCCGCACCGCGCAGTACGCTGCTGGTACAGGCCAAAGGCGCGTTCATCGACCTGGAAGGTCAGCGCTTGGCCGGTTGGCGCGGCGGTGTGCAGCGGCTTGAACTGAAAGGGAGTAACAGCACCGCTGCGCCGTGGGTCCGCGCTAGCAACATCGACATCGACGCAGCGTGGTCGGGTGAGCCGGCACGGGTCGCTGTTCAACCCGGCAAGGCCGAGGTGCTGGGTGCGGCCGTGCGCTGGAGCCAACTGGCCTGGCAGGCAGCCGACGGCACAGCGCGTCCGGCACGGATCGATGCACAACTCGCGTTCGACCCACTGCCGATCTCACCGCTGCTGGCGCGCCTGCAGCCTGGCTTCGGCTGGGGTGGCGATCTGACGATGGGTGGCAACTTCGATGTGCACAGTGATGGCGGACTCACAGCCAATATGGTGCTCGAACGAAGCCGTGGTGACCTGACCGTCACCGACGAGATCAGCACCCAGTCACTGGGACTGACCAACCTGCGGCTGGCCGTGAGCGCGAAGGACGGTGTCTGGACGTTCTCTCAGTACCTGAACGGCAAGACCCTCGGCGTGCTGGCGGGCGCCGTCGTCGTGCGCACATCACCCGAGGTGCTTTGGCCAACACCCGATGCATCGATCGAAGGTGCCGCCGAACTGGACGTGGCCAACCTCAGCGCGTGGGGCACCTGGGTGCCGACCGGCTGGCGACTGGGCGGCCAGATGAAGACCAGCGCGTTGTTCGCCGGGCGCTTCGGCGCGCCCGAGGTCACTGGCAGCATTGAGGGCAGCGCGTTGAGCGCTCGCAATTTCCTCGAAGGCGTGAACATCAGCGAGGGCGAGGTGCTGATCTCGCTGCAGGGCAACGTTGCACGCATTGAACGCTTCAACGCCAAGGGAGGCACGGGCAGCCTCAGCATCGATGGCTCTGCGGCGCTTGGCGAGACTCCCAACGCGCAGCTGCGGCTGAAGGCCGATCGCTTCGTGCTGCTGGGCCGGGTCGATCGCCGCATCGTCACCAGCGGTTCTGCCCAGTTGGGATTTGGCCGCGACACGCTGAGCGTCGACGGTGGTTTCACCATCGACGAAGGCCTGATCGACTTCACGCGCAGCGACGCGCCAACGCTGTCCGACGACGTACAGGTGATACGTGCCGCCGCCAGCGGGACGACGCGCGGTGCGCCAGCAGATTCAGCGCAGTCGAGCTCCGCCGAGGCAGCCACACCCTTGCACGCCTCAACGACCTCGCGCAACGTGGCGCTCGATTTGAAGATCGGTCTGGGCACCAAGCTGCGGCTGCGCGGTCGGGGCATCGAAACCGGCCTGCGCGGCGACCTGCGACTCACTGCCCCGGGCGGGCGGCTGGCGATCAACGGCACCATCACCGCCGCTCGCGGAACCTATGCAGCCTATGGCCAGAAGCTGACGATCGACCGTGGCCAGATCACCTTCAACGGGCCGCCGGAGAACCCGCAGCTCAACATCGAGGCCACCCGCCCGAACGTCGACATTCGCGTGGGGGTGCAGATCACAGGCACCGCGCAGAACCCGCGCATCCGGCTGTTTTCGGAGCCCGAGGTGTCAGAGGTCGACAAACTGTCGTGGCTGGCTCTGGGCCGAGCCAGTGATGGCCTGGGTGGCGCTGACACCGCCTTGCTGCAGACCGCCGCGGTGGCGCTGCTGGCGGGCGAAGGCGACACCATCACCGACCAGCTCACCAAGGCCATCGGGCTCGACGAGATGACGCTGAAGCAGAACCAGGGCGAGGTACGAGAAACGGTGATCTCGCTCGGCAAGCAGCTCTCGCGCCGCTGGTACGTCGGCTACGAACGAGGACTGAACGCCACTGCTGGCAGCTTTCAACTGGTGTACCGGATCGCCCGCAGCTTCACGCTGCGTGCGCAATCGGGTTTCGAGAATTCACTGGACGTCATCTGGACCTGGCGCTGGGGCTAGGTGCGAACACCTCGCGTGTGAAAATCTTGGGTGTACCCGCCGTAGTTCAATGGACAGAACGGCCGCCTCCTAAGCGGCAGATACAGGTTCGATTCCTGTCGGTGGGACCAGAGACAAAGCCGAAAGGCACCCAGAAAGACCTGAAGCCTCAGAGAAATCAACGCGCTGGGGCTTTTTCCTTTCCAGACTGTTCCGGGCGCAACTGCTGGAAGCCGGAGATCTTTGGGCGCATCGGATGAAAGAGTTGAGCCCCTGCCGACAGCAGTGGAAGGTCTGGCCTCTGGCGCCATCATCGGTGCAGTGATCGATACCGAGATGGAGCGCAAAGTTCGCGGCAGAAAAACAGAATCTCCTCGCACTCAATCCAAAGAACGGAAGTTCCTGAAAGTGTGAGGATCTGCTCCGATGTCCACCGACGACGTCTTACGCGCCCGTCTTGGCCAGATGATCTACCTTGGCCCCGTGTTGGCGACGCTGGCGGTGGCCGCTGGTGGCATCAGCAACGCGTGCCGGCCGCGCTCGCCAACTCCCCGGATGGTGGCGCTTCTGTAGCTCAAGCACGCGCGCAACGAGAGCGACGAGTCGTTGCTCGAACCTCCGGGTCAGTGCATGTGTCTTCAGTTCTTCAGTGGCAAGGTCCGCTACGAGCAGCGCTCGCCCTGTGACCCGGCACAGATCAGCAGCTTTCCCGGTAACCCGCACGACGGCCATCGAGGACCTGGGCTACGAGGGGCGTGGACAAAGAATTCGCCGGCAGTCGAGGTGATCCAGCGCGGCAGGCACCAGTCCCTCAATCCCCGGTAAAAAGCTGGCTCAAGTGGCGCCAGGCCATCGAGCCACTGGTCGGCCACACCGAGGCCGATCACCGCATCGACTGGCTGTTGCACGCAATCTCCCGTCGGGGCCTTGCGCGCCTTCTGCTGGCACCTTTTGCGCTGGCCTCGCATGTTGGAGCCAGCCCCCCAGAACGGGCCTTGGCCGGCGGTTGCCCCGATACGCCAATGACTGAATCCGTCGACTGACAAAGGCCGCAGGCTCAGACAGCAGAGAATGACTTACGGCAGTTTAAACACTTAAAATGCTTCGGCAATCAAGTCGCCGTGGAAAGAATGGATTTAAGTCCTCCACAAGCACAACCAACGGTCAAGCAACAACAACCAATGTGGGTCTCAGTCAATCTTCCAGTCACGGTGGAATTTTGGTGGGAACAGGCCACAAGAAATTTCTCACATTGGGATTATTTTTCCCGAAGGGAGCCATATGCACCATCAGACACCCAACATCAGAAAAACAAGAACTAGCCACAAAGAAAAACCAGCACCCCAACCCATTAATATATTAAATATAATTTTCTTCTTGCTGGTTTTTCAAGTTTTTTTGCAATGAATTCGGCGCGTGGCGAAGAGCCCAGAATATTAAAAACTTCTGGGATTTTTATCAACGGACTTAGCCACCACTTCAAAGACCATGGCCAGCAATCCGTCAACCCAGGAATCGGTGTTTATTACTACATAAGCAATAAACCATCCTGGCCAACCTTTGCCGATGACG
>CANHNO010000040.1 GCA_947462065.1 Burkholderiales bacterium
GCGGGGTGGGTTTGCGCTTTCTGCAGCGCACGCGTCCCAGTCTCGAAGCCCAGTTGTGCAATGTTGCTGACGAGTTGGCCTACAACGCGCACGACATTGATGATGGCGTGCGAGCCGGTCTGCTGGAGCGTGCGCAGTTGCTCGAGCTGCCATTTTTCAAGCGTTTCCATCAGGAAGTTCTGGCCGAGCACCCACAGGCCGACGGGCGCCGGCTGCTCTTTGAGGTGATTCGGCGCATGCTGTCGCATCAGGTCTGTGACCTGATCGCCGCTTCGAGGGCACGCATTGCACAACACGCGCCAGCCGACGCCGGCGCGGTCTCGCTGGCGCCTGCCCTGGTGGCGTGCAGTGAAGAGGTGTCGGCGGATTCGATGCAACTCAAGGCGCTCTTGCGCCTGCAGCTTTACCAGCACCCGCGCGTGGTGGCCGCCAACGATGTGGTGCGGCAGGTCGTGCGCGACCTGTTTCAGGCCTACCTCGAATCGCCTGATCAGATGCCGCCATCACATGCGGTGCGCATTCCGCTTCAGGTGGCGATCACCGATTACATCGCCGGCATGACCGACCGCTTTGCCTTGCGCGAGCACGCGCGCCTGTTCGGCGACCAGCTCACCAGCCAGCTGCCGCGCCAACTATTACCGTTTTGACGCGCTGAGTGCCTGCCCGGCCGACGAACGGCCCATGACGGCAGACCAACGGCTGTCCGTTCCTCGCACGCGGCGCAGCGCTTCGCAACAATCGGCGCATGAATACTGTTCAGGTCCGTTGGCTCCGTTCGCGCGCGCCGCTTGCAGGCGCAGCGCTCGGTTTCACCTTGGTGGAAATCCTGGTGGCGATCGTCGTGCTGTCGTTCGGCGTGCTCGGCGTGGTTGGCATGCAGGCGGCCGCGCTGCAGTCCAATCGTGCCGCGCGCAACCAGTCGACCGCGATCGCGCTGGGCCGGGAGCTGGCTGACTTGATGCGCGGCAACAAGGACGTGGCGCTGGCCACCTCGACCACAGACAACCCCTACCTGATTGCCAACTACACCGGCACCGCGCCCACGATCACCGCCAATTGCTTCACCGGGGCCTGCGCCACCCCCAAGGCCGCCGCCCAGTTCGACATGAATCAGTGGCTGGCGCGCGTCAGCGCCGCTTTGCCTCAGGCGCGTGTGGTGGTCTGTTTCGACGACACGCCCTACCAAACCTCCAGCGGGCTGCCCGATTGGGATTGCCCGAGTACCCCGGGCGAGACTCTGGTGGTGAAGATCGGGTGGACGCAAAAGTCGCTCGATGTTTCTGCTACAGCGCCTGAGCGCGCCACCGCGTCCGGCAGTCGTCCGGCCGTCGTCCTCCCGCTGATCGCAGGCAGTGCAACATGAGTACGCGCGACCTCACATCAACTCCAGGCCGCTCTCGCTCGCGCCAGGCCGGCTTGACGCTGGTCGAATTGCTGGTCGCGGTCACCCTGGGCTTGCTGGTGACGCTCGCTGCCGTGGCCTCTCTGTTGATCGGTCGGCAAGGCTTCACCTCGGTGGACCAATCTTCGCAATTGCGCGAGAACGCTCGCTTTGCCACCAACCTGATCCAGCGTGTCGTCATCCAGGCCGGCTACGAAAGCCACCGTGACGGTACTGTGGCCAGCGCCTGGCGCTACTTTTGCTCAGGTTCGGGCCAGCCCTGTGGCGACATCAACGGCGACAGGAACCCAGGCATCGTCGGGTTCGACAATGCCCTGGTCGGGAGCCTGACGCTGCCGGCCGGACTCGTCAGCGGCAACCGCAGCAGCGGATGCGGCAGCGTCACCGACACCAGCTGTGTCAATGGCAGCGACATCCTCGTCGTGCGCTATTGGGGCGATGGCCGCGCCGGTGCGGCAGCCGGCGATGGTTCGATGATCAACTGCTCCGGCGCCAACGAAATGGACGGCGACGTGCCGGCCTACAGCATCTTCCACGTGGCCCGTGGCGCCTCCGGTGAACCGACGCTGGCCTGCACCTACCGCGACTCGACCGGCAACTGGCAGACCGTGCCATTGATGCAGGGCGTCGAAAGCTTCCAGGTGCTGTACGGCGTGGACAGCCTGACGCCGAACGCCGCGCCACCTGCAGCCGGAAGCACCAGCTTCGATGATGTGCCCGACCGCTACCTGCGGGCTTCCCAGATGACGGTGACCGGCAATGCCAACGCCACCATGGACAACTGGCGGCGCGTGCGCAGTGTGCACATCGGGCTGTTGCTGCGCGGCGATCTCAACTCTGCCGTCGACCGTGCCGCGAGCGGCCGGAGTTACGACGTACTCGGCCCAGGGTTGACCGATGCGACCAATGACCCGTTGTCCCGATTGACGGTCGCTGCCGACGGCCGCCTTCGCCAGAACATGGTGTTCACCGTGCACCTGCGCAATCGGCAGTACGTGATGCCACCCACCTGGAGTCCGTGAGCATGAAACGTCACCGCACTTCATCGTCCGCGCGTCCTGTACAGCGCGGAGTCGCGCTGGTCGTCGTGATGCTGATCCTGCTGGTCGTTGTCGTGCTCGGCGTCGGTGGGGCGCAGATAGCCCTGCTCAGCGAGCGCACCGCGCGTTACGACCGCGATTACCTCATCGCCTCACAAGCTGCCGAAGCTGCGCTGATGGACGCCGAGTTCGACATCCGCGGACCCAACACCGCCGTTAACAGCCGCACCGCCCAGTTCGCGCAGGGCAATGACGGGATTTTTGTCTCGGGCTGCAGCCCCGACACCACGACGCGCGGGCTGTGCGCCCCGTATGCAGACACTGCCAAGCCGATCTGGGCACGTGTCGACTTTCTCGACACCAGCACCAGCGCGCGCACGGTCGAGTTCGGCCATTTCACCGCGCGCAGCTTCGACGCGGGCAGCGGCATCCGGCCTGCGCGCCGTCCCCGTTACATCATCGAACTGATCGACGACCAGGCCCAGGGCAACAACGCTGCAGGCGGACAAGTGCCGAAGATGTACCGCGTCACCGCCATGGGCTTCGGACCGCGCGTCGATGTGCAGGTCGTGCTGCAGATGGTGTTCCGGAAAGAGAAGGGTTGACCATGTCCTCACGTACCATGAATTTGTTCAACGGCTTGGTCGCCAGCCCGCTGACCCGGTGGGTGCTGCTGCCTGCGCTGTGCGCCGCTGGCTTGGCCGTTGTGTCGGCCCAATCCACCGACCCGGTCCTGCCTCCGACGGTGAGCCTGTCACCAGAACCCCTGTATGCCCGCGGCGCGCGTGCCAAGCCCACGTTGACATTGGCGCTGTCGGTGGAATTCCCGACCGTCGGTGCGCAGTACGTCGGTACGGCTGGCGCCGCCAGTGACGCCAGCTATTTGTCCACCAACAAGTACGTCGGCTACTTCGATACCGAAAGCTGCTACGAGTACAACCGTGGCGATGCAGATCTCAGTGATGTGAACTTGCGCTATTTCAAGCGCACCGGCGCTGCCACCAACCGCACCTGCGGCGGCACGGGTTTCAGCGGCAACTTCATGAACTGGGCGACCAGTTCCGCTGTCGATGTGTTGCGGCTAGGTCTGACGGGTGGGGATCGCGTCGTCGACACCACGTTGCTCACCGTTTTGCAACGGGCCGTGCTGCCCGGCAACTCGGCCAACAACAACACCAACTTCTGGAACGGCACCAATTTTCCGTCGAAGCGAATCACCAGCACGCAGGCTGCGGGTGCGGTGCCTCTTTCTTTGCTGCCAAGCGGCTTCACGGGCACGCTCCATGTGGCTAACTGTCTGAATCGCGTGTACTTTGGTACCGGTACGACGGTGAGCAGCAGCAACCCCGCTGCGAGCAGCTGCAATACGCCCGGGCTCAACGGTAATCTCGGTGTCCCTCCTTATGGCACTCCAACGCAGACCAGCGGTTCGTTGCCTGGTAGCGGTTGGACCAACTGCGCGGTCGAGGGCGGCAACTGCACCTTCACGGGCGTCAAGGAAGTAGCCTACGGGAGCAGCAGTGGCAGCGGGAACAGCTGGGTGGTGCTGCCTGCGTCCAACGGCATCGTGTGTAGCAGCACGATGAGCGGAACCTCCATCGACCCGCGGCCTGCCGTTGCGAAGGAGTGTCGCATTCGCAACTACACCGGCAGCTGGACCGCACCACTGTCATCGGTGACCCTGACCCGGGACAATTTCTTCTACAGCCGCGTCGAGGTCTGTGAATCCACCGCGGGCGTGCTGACCGACCCGCGCACCAACCTCTGCCTGCGCTACCCGAACGGCCAATACAAGCCCGTCGGCAACCTGCAGAAGTACAGCGATCGAGTCCGTGTGGCGGCCTTCGGTTACCTGAACGACAACAACGACACCACACAGCGGTACGGCGGTGTGTTGCGCGCCCCGATGAAGTACGTCGGCCCGCGCGCCTACGACCCTAACTTCTCGCTGATCTCAGGCCCCAATGCGGCGCAGGAATGGAATCCGGACACGGGAGTTTTCGTGACCAATCCCGACGGTGTCACCGCTCCCAACAGTGGCGCCTGGAGCAACCGGCCGAACCAGCCGATCAGTGGCGTGATCAACTACTTGAACCAGTTCGGTCGCACCGGTGTCCTCGGGCAGTACAAAAGGCGTGACCCGGTGGGCGAGCTTTACTACGAAAGCCTTCGCTACCTTCAGGGACTACCGCCAACGATGGTGGGCAGCACCAGCACAACCAACGCGATTTTTGGCATCGACAACACCTTGCGTGACGGTTTCCCGGTGGTCTACTCCGACTACCCTGCGTACACCGACCCGCACCCGGCGGCCACCGGCACCACCGACTACTCCTGCTTCAAGAACAACATCGTCGGCATCGGCGATGTGAACGCCAACAGAGACAGGTACATCCCGGGTAATCCATCTGCTGTCAATGGAGACGCCAGGCGAGATCCGAACGTGGCCGGTAACGAACCTGACTTCTATGCCTGGACCAGAGTTGTTGGCGCCTTCGAAGACAACAGAGTGGTGGGTTACACCGATGGCAAGGGGGCTTCCCGCACGACCAGTAACCCGAACCCAAGCACCGACCGCTATTCCTTCCCATGGGGAATGGAGAACAAGACTGTGCCGAACACATCTGATGCGACCTACTTCGTCACCGGTGCTGCCTACTGGGCCAACACCCAAGACATTCGTGGGTCGCAATGGACCTCGTGGCCTAGTTCAGCAGATCCACGGCGTCCTGGTATGCGTGTCACCACCTATTGGCTGGACGTCAATGAGTTCGGGCAGCAGACGCTGCCCAGCACGCATCGCAACAGCAACCAGTTTTATCTGTCGGCGAAGTACGGCGGCTTCAAGGATGTGACGGGGACGGGCGATCCATACAAGAAGCTGGATGCAAGTGGCAACGTAGTCACAGACACCAGCAATGTGAACTGGCAGCGCCAGACCAGCGACACCAACCTGAAAGAAGCCAAGAACTACTTCCTGTCGAGTTCTGCGGACACCGTGCTAGCGGCGCTCGACGAGATCTTCGCCAACGTCGCGTCCGAGGCCAACAGCATTGCAGGCGGTGCCATCTCGACTTCGCGAGTCACCAGTTCGGGCGGCCTGATCTACCAGGCCCAGTTCGACCCGGCCGATTGGAGCGGCGATCTGGTGGCTTATTCGCTGGGGCTGTCCACCGATGGCACGCAGATCCAGATCGGCTCGGCGACCACCTCGATCTGGACCAATTCAGCCGGCCAGTCGGTCGGTGCCGCCGGCAAGCTCGACGACACCGCCCCCGACAGTCGCAACATCTACGTCGGGTTCAACTCGTCGGCGACGACGCCGGTCTTCGACAGCAGCGCCTTCACCTGGACGGCAGTCGATACCTCTGTCAAGTCAGCGCTGTTCACCTCGCCCGAGACGGCCGATGTGCAGGGTCAGAACCGCCTGAACTACCTGAGAGGCGATCGCACGCTGGAAGCGGGCGGCACTGCCGGAGGCAACTTCCGCAAGCGCGGCAGCAAGCTGGGCGACATCGTGAACTCGGGCATCGCCTACGTCGCAGGGCCCACGCAGACGATCTCCGATTCCTCCTATGCGAGCTTCTACAGCAGCACCGTGAGCCGCGTGCCGACCCTCTACGTCGGCGCCAACGACGGCATGCTCCACGCTTTCAACGCGACGACCGGCGCGGAGTTGTTCGCCTACATCCCGAGCTGGGTGGTCCCCAACCTGATGGCGCTGACCTCGACGAACTACAGCCACCGCAGCTATGTCGACGGCACACCGGTCGTCAACGAGGCCAACCTGGGCTCTACCAGCTCGGCAGACTGGCGCACCGTGCTCGTGGGTGGCTCTGGCGGTGGTGGTCAGGGTGTGTATGCACTCGACGTGACCGATCCAACGGCTTTTGCCACCACCAGCGCCGGCAACAGCAATATCCTGTGGGAGTTCACCGACAAGCACGATGTCGACATGGGCAATGTGATCGGCACGCCGCAGATCCTGAAGCTGAATGTCGCGGCTGGCAGCTCCACGCCCGACTATCGCTACTTCGCCGTGGTGGCCAGCGGAGTCAACAACCATGAGGTGGACGGTCGAGCCAGCACGACCGGTCAGCCGGCGTTGTTCTTCCTGCGGTTGGACAAGCCGAAATCGACCGCCTGGCAATTGGGCGCCAACTACTACAAGGTGAAGTTCCCGGTCATCACAAGCGACAGCTCGCTTCCATCGGGCCTCGCCAACTTCACGGTGCGGCTGGGCCTCGCCAGGGAGGTCAGCTACCTGTACGCGGGCGACCTGCAGGGCAACCTGTGGAAGCTCGATTTCCGGACCACCTCTGCCGACTCCTGGAGCCTGGACAATCTGTCGTTCTTCAAGAACAGCGGCAGCGCCATTCCGATGTTCGTGGCGACCGATGGTGCAACCACGCCGAATCGGCAGCCGATCACGATGCCGCCAGCGCTGAGCTTCGGCCCGAACCGCGGCATCATCGTGTCGTTCGGAACCGGTCGCTACCTGTCGGCTGCGGACAATGCAGCGCCGTTCAGGGTGCAATCGATGTACTCGGTGTTCGACAACAACAGCGTCACACCGGATTCGACCAGTTCCCCAGCGGCAGCCATTTCAGGCCGCGGCCGCTTGCAAGCGGGTACCGTGACATCGACGTCGATTACCTTCTCCGGCTTCGCCTGGGGGCGACCTTCGGCCGACAACGACACCACGTCGCGTGCGGGCTGGTACTTTGACTTCTACAACTCCGGCACGACGAGCACCTTGACCGGGACCGGCGAACGGCAGATCAGCGGCCTGGGCGTACTGGCCGGGCGCCTGATCTTCGGATCGGTGATTCCGGCCGTCACCAGCTGCGACAACGGAACAGGCAATCTGTTTGTGATCGACACGCTGAGTGGCAACGGTTCCGCGACGGTGTCCGACGTCGGTATCCTCGGCGAACCTTTCCTCACACGGGTCGGTTACTCGACTTTGTTTGTCAGCGACCCGACTGGCTCCCGCAAGGAAACGACGCGGTATCAGATCATCAAGCAGGGCTCCGGTGGGCTGGGTACCCAGGCCAGCCAGACGATCCACAACACCGTCGGTCGGCTGAGCTGGCGCGAGATCAGCAATTACCAGGACGTGAGGAACGCCAATTGAACCCGCTTCCATTCTTCGCTGACAACGCCGGCGAATCTCGGGTGCACCGTGCCCCCCGCCGCGGGGGTGGCTTCACCTTGATCGAGCTGATGATCACGGTCGCCATCATCGGCATCCTCGCGGCGGTTGCCTATCCGTCGTATCAGGACTCGGTCCTGAAGGGCCGGCGTGCCGAGGGGCGCACTGCCCTGCTGAACATGCTGCAGCAGCAGGAGCGCTACTACACCCAGAACGGCAGCTATCTGCAGTTCGCTGCAGGCGCGACCGGCGCCAACGGAGTCACCGCGACGGCGTTGAGCGGTGTCGCCATCCCCTTCAGGACGACATCGGGGGACTCGACCAGCTTTGCCTACAGCCTGCGCGCCGATCCGTGCAGCAACACTCTGGGCCTCGACGAATGCGTCCTGCTCTCGGCTGTTCCCCAAAAACCGGATGCGGCTGCTGGCACCTTGACATTGAACAGTGCCGGAGTGAAGTACTGCAATGGCGCGAAAAAAGACGTTCCCAAGGTTTGCTGGTGATGAACTTTCGCCCATTGATGTCTCGACCCGGACTCGCAAGCAAATCGACGCCGCGCGGCTTCACGTTGATCGAGCTGCTGGTGACGCTGGTTCTGGTGAGCGTCATGCTGGTGCTCGCTGCGCCGAGCTTCACCACCTTTCAGCGCAACTCCGAACTCACGACCACCGCGAACAGTTTCCTGGCGACTTTGGCGGCTGCGCGGGCTGAGGCGATGAAGCGGCAACTGCGAACCTTCGTGATTCCCGCGGACGGCAACAACTGGTCCAGCGGATGGGTGGCGTTTGTCGATGTGAACAGCAATGTCTCGGCCGCCGCTTTGTCCATGGACTCCGGTGACATTGAGCTGGTACGGGGCAATGCGCTGCCTGCTTCGATTGCCATTGACACCTCCAGCGCGACCAGCTTTGAACACGCCGGTGTTCAGTACGCGATGTTCAACGGCAGCGGCTTCATGAGCCTGCTTGGTGGCGGATTCCCTGCTGGCGGTGCTGACTCGCTCGACTTCACCAACGGCGCCAGCGAGACCCGGCGGGTGCTGGCCAGCGTGGCGGGACGTGTCCGGGTGTGCAAGCCGAGCGATGCCGGTTGCAGCGTGGCTGCCGGCTTCTGAGCCCACGCGCTGAGCCAGCATTGCCATGGCACGTCTGCCGCGTTCCGTGGTGCCGGGTTATCCGCATTTCGTGATTCATCGTGGCTTGAATGGGCAGGACGTCTTTCACGATGACGCCGACCGTTTGGCTTACCGGCATGCCTTGGCACAGGCCGCACGTGAAGCTGGTGTGGCGGTCCATGGCTACGGCTTGTGCCGGAACGAGGTGAAGCTGCTGGTGACGCCGTCTTCGTCGCAGTCGCTGTCCGCCATGATGCAAAGCATCGGACGGCGCTACGTGCGCGGCTTCAATCTGCGGTACGGCCGCGGCGGCACGCCCTGGGAAGGGCGCTTCCGTTCGACGGTCATCGACGCCCCGGATTGGTTCATGCGTTGCTTGCAGTACGCAGAAGACTGCGCCGTCGCGGACGGTACCGAGCCCATGCCGCAGGTTGATCTGCAGTCGTCCAGCGCGGGACATCACCTCGGGTTGCACATCGATGACGCGATCTCCGAGCACGCCCTGTTCTGGGAGCTCGGGAACACACCCTTCGATCGAGAAGTCGCGTATCGCCGCGTACTGGCTCACGCGCTGCCCGCCCACAGCGTCGAGCGCATCCGCCATGCCACTCTGAAGGGCTGGGCGCTGGGCAGCCCTGCTTTTGCCCAATCGATCGAAGCAATGACCGGTCGGCGACTCGAGCCCTTGTCCCGTGGCCGTCCTGCGCTGGATGTGAAGGCCAGACGGCGCACCACTTGATCTGTCCCTATTTACTAGAGGTCTCCTGGGGTAGATTTAAATAATGGGGTCAGACCCCGTTTTAAGTTCTTGGCATGCTTACTGCGAAGCGCTAGGATTAACCCTCCCATGCACCTCAGGAGCTCGCGATGCACCAGGCCGCGCCCAATCAATCCCTGCAAGACGAACGCACGCTGGCCAGCGAGCACGGGCTGTATCAACCGAGTCAGGAGCACGATGCCTGCGGCGTCGGCTTCGTGGCCCACATCAAGGGCCACAAGGCCCACTCGATCGTCGAGCAGGGGCTGAAGATCCTCGAAAACCTCGACCACCGCGGCGCTGTCGGTGCCGACAAGTTGATGGGGGACGGGGCGGGCATCCTGATCCAGATCCCCGATGAGCTCTACCGCGCCGAAATGGCGGCACAAGGGGTCGAGCTGCCCGCCCCTGGCGAGTACGGCGTCGGCATGATCTTCCTGCCGAAGGAACACGCTTCGCGCCTGGCCTGCGAGCAGGAACTGGTGCGCGCGGTGAAGGCGGAAGGCCAGGTGGTGCTGGGCTGGCGCGACGTGGCCGTCGATGTCGACATGCCGATGTCGCCCACCGTGCGTGAGAAGGAGCCGGTGATCCGCCAGATCTTCATCGGCCGCGGCCCCGATGTGATCGTGCCCGACGCGCTGGAGCGCAAGCTGTACGTGATCCGCAAGACCGCGTCGAGCGCGATCCAGCGGCTGAAGCTCACCCACAGCCACGAGTACTACGTGCCCAGCATGAGCTGCCGCACCATCATCTACAAGGGCCTGCTGCTCGCCAACCAGGTCGGTGTGTATTTCAAGGACCTGGCCGACCCTCGCACCACCTCCGCGCTTGCACTGGTGCACCAGCGTTTCAGCACCAACACCTTCCCCGAGTGGCCGCTGGCCCACCCCTACCGCATGGTGGCCCACAACGGCGAGATCAACACCGTCAAGGGCAACTTCAATTGGATGCGCGCCCGCGAGGGCGTGATGAAGTCGCCGGTGTTGGGTGACGACCTGCAGAAGCTTTACCCGATCAGCTTCGAAGGCCAGAGCGACACCGCCACCTTCGACAACGCGCTCGAGCTGCTGACGATGAGTGGTTACTCACTCGCGCACGCCGCGATGATCATGATCCCGGAAGCGTGGGAGCAGCACACCACGATGGATGAACGTCGCCGCGCGTTCTATGAGTACCACGCCGCGATGCTGGAGCCTTGGGACGGCCCCGCCGCGATGGTGTTCACCGACGGCCGCCAGATTGGCGCCACGCTGGACCGCAACGGTCTGCGCCCGGCGCGCTATGTGGTGACGGACGACGACCTGGTGGTGATGGCGTCCGAGTCTGGCGTTCTGCCGTTCCCCGAAAACAAGATCATCAAGAAGTGGCGGCTCCAGCCGGGCAAGATGTTCCTGATCGACTTCGAACAGGGCCGCATCGTCGATGACGAGGAACTGAAAAACCAGTTCGCTTCGGCCAAGCCCTATCGGCAATGGATCGAGAGCGTCCGCATCAAGCTTGAAGACGTGCCCGCCGAAGGCGAAGTCACTTCCTTCACCGAGTCGCTGCTCGACCGCCAGCAGGCATTCGGATACACCCAGGAAGACCTCAAGTTCCTGATGAGCCCGATGGCGCAGGCCGGTGAGGAAGCCACTGGCTCGATGGGCAACGACTCGCCGCTGGCGGTGCTCTCCGACAAGAACAAGCCGCTGTACAACTACTTCAAGCAGCTGTTCGCTCAGGTCACGAACCCGCCGATCGACCCGATCCGCGAGAACATCGTGATGTCGCTGGTCTCCTTCATCGGGCCGAAGCCCAACCTGCTCGATATCAATGCGGTGAACCCACCGATGCGGCTCGAAGTACCGCAACCGGTTCTCGACTTCAACGACATGGCGCGGTTGCGCCGCATCGAACAGCACACTGCCGCCAAGTTCAAGAGTCACGAGCTCAACATCACCTACCCGGTGGAATGGGGCGGCGAGGGCGTCGAAGCCAAGCTGGCCTCGCTGTGCGCAGAGTCGGTCGACGCGATCCGCGGCGGCCACAACATCCTGATCATCAGCGATCGCTGCGCTGATCGTGGTCATGTTGCGATTCCGGCGGTGCTGGCCTTGTCGGCCATTCACCAGCATCTGGTTCGCGAGGGGCTGCGCACAACCGCCGGGTTGGTGGTTGAAACGGGTTCGGCGCGCGAGGTGCATCACTTCGCCGTGCTCGCAGGCTACGGCGCCGAGGCGGTCCATCCGTACCTGGCGATGGAAACGCTGGCCAACCTCCACCGTGATCTGCCGGCCGACCTGTCGACCGAAAAGGCGATCTACAACTACGTCAAGGCGATCGGCAAGGGCCTGTCGAAGATCATGTCCAAGATGGGCGTGAGCACCTACATGAGCTACTGCGGCGCGCAGTTGTTCGAAGCCATCGGTCTGGAAAAGACGATGGTCGACCAGTACTTCCGAGGCACGGCTTCACAGGTTGGTGGCATCGGTGTGTTCCAGGTGGCCGACGAGGCACTGCGCATGCACCAGGCTGCATTCGGAGAAGATCCCGTGCTGGCCGGCATGCTCGATGCCGGTGGCGAATACGCATGGCGTGTACGCGGTGAAGAACACATGTGGACGCCGGATGCGATCGCGAAGCTGCAGCACAGCACGCGCGCAAACAAGTTCGACACCTACAAGGAGTACGCGCAGCTGATCAACGACCAGTCGCGCCGCCACCTGACGCTGCGCGGCCTGTTCGAGTTCAAGCTCGATCCGAGCAAGGCGATCCCGCTCGATGAGGTTGAACCCGCCACCGAGATCGTCAAGCGCTTCGCGACCGGCGCGATGTCGCTGGGCTCGATCTCGACCGAGGCGCACAGCACCCTGGCCGTGGCGATGAACCGCATCGGGGGCAAGAGCAACACCGGTGAGGGCGGCGAAGACCCGGCGCGCTATCGCAACGAGTTGAAGGGCATCCCGATCGCCGACGGCACCAAGATCAGCGACGTGCTTGGCGAGAAGGTGATCGTGGCCGACTTCCCGTTAAAGGCGGGTGACTCGCTGCGCAGCAAGATCAAGCAGGTCGCGTCGGGCCGCTTCGGTGTCACCACCGAGTACCTCTCCAGTGCCGACCAGATCCAGATCAAGATGGCGCAGGGGGCGAAGCCGGGCGAGGGCGGGCAGCTGCCCGGTGGCAAGGTCAGTGAATACATCGGCTTCCTGCGCTATTCGGTGCCCGGAGTCGGCCTGATCTCGCCGCCACCGCACCACGACATCTATTCAATCGAGGATCTGGCCCAGCTGATCCACGACCTGAAGAACGCCAACCAGCGCGCCGACATCAGCGTGAAGCTGGTCAGTGAAGTCGGCGTCGGCACGATCGCCGCCGGCGTGGCCAAGGCCAAGGCCGACCATGTGGTGATCGCCGGGCACGACGGCGGCACCGGCGCCTCGCCCTGGAGTTCGATCAAGCACGCGGGCACGCCGTGGGAGCTGGGTCTCGCCGAGACGCAACAGACATTGGTGCTCAATCGCCTGCGCTCGCGCATTCGCGTGCAGGCCGACGGTCAGATGAAGACCGGCCGCGACGTGGTGATCGGTGCGCTGCTCGGTGCCGACGAGTTCGGTTTCGCAACCGCGCCGCTGGTGGTCGAGGGCTGCATCATGATGCGCAAGTGCCACCTGAACACCTGCCCGGTCGGCGTGGCGACTCAGGATCCTGCTTTGCGTGCCAAGTTCCAGGGCAAGCCCGAGCATGTGGTGAACTACTTTTTCTTCGTGGCGGAAGAAGCGCGTCAGATCATGGCGCAGCTGGGCATCCGGAAATTTGATGACCTGATCGGCCGTGCCGATCTGCTCGACACGAAGAAGGGCATTGCCCACTGGAAGGCCAAGGGGCTCGATTTTTCGCGCATCTTCCACCTGCCGGCGGCACCCGCCGACGTGCCGCGTCGCCAGGTCGAAACGCAGGACCATGGCCTGTCCCGCGCGCTCGACGTGACGCTGATCGAGAAGTGCAAGCCGGCCTTCGAGCGCGGCGAGAAGGTGCAGTTCATGCAGGCGGTGCGCAACGTCAACCGCACCGTGGGCGCGATGTTGTCGGGCGAACTGGTGCGACTGCATCCGGAAGGCTTGCCGGATCAGAGCATCTTCATCCAGATGGAAGGCACCGGCGGGCAAAGCTTTGGCGCGTTCCTCGCCAAGGGCATCACCTTCTCCCTGATCGGCGACGCCAACGATTACACCGGCAAGGGCATGAGCGGTGGACGCATTGCGATCCGTCCGAGCATCGAGTTCCGTGGCGATGCGCTGAAGAACATCATCGTTGGCAACACGGTGCTGTACGGTGCCACCAGCGGTGAGGCCTTCTTCCGCGGTGTGGCCGGTGAGCGTTTCGCGGTGCGGCTGTCCGGCGCCACTGCGGTGGTCGAAGGCACGGGCGATCACGGCTGTGAGTACATGACCGGCGGCACCGTCGTCGTGCTCGGAGAGACCGGGCGCAACTTCGCTGCAGGCATGAGCGGTGGTGTTGCGTATGTTTACGACGCCGACGGTCACTTTGCCTCACGCTGCAACACCTCGATGGTCAACCTCGACCGTGTGTTGCCCTCGGCTGTTCAAGCGGCCAGCACGGACCGCGCGATGTGGCACAAGGGCAAGGATGGCGTGCCAGAGAGTGACGACGCGATCCTGAAGAAGCTGATCGAGGACCACCACAAATGGACCGGCTCGCTGCAGGCCCGCCACCTGCTCGACCAGTGGGACGTTTCGCGCGCGAAGTTTGTGAAGGTGTTCCCGATCGAATACAAGCGTGCACTCGCCGAGATGGCCTTGAAGACGGCCCAGGATGGCGAGGGCCAGCAGTCCATCGCAGCATCCCCTGCAGTGGCGCCCACCAAGGCAGCCGAAAACAAGGCGAAGGTCTCTCCCGCGAATTGATGTCTCGGCGGTCGGCGGCGCCAGCGCGCCGGCTGCTGCAGGCTGTGAATCGAATCAACCCGTCAGTCAGAAAGTAGCAGGAACATCATGGGAAAAGTCACCGGCTTCATGGAGTACGAGCGTCTCGAAGAGCCCTATCAGCCGGTGCAACTCCGACTGAAAAACTACAACGAAGTGGCGATCGGGCTGAAGGAAGACGAGGCCAAGATTCAGAGCGCACGCTGCATGGACTGCGGTACGCCGTTCTGCAACAGCGGCTGCCCGGTCAACAACATCATCCCGGACTTCAACGACCTGGTGTATCGCGGTGACTGGAGGAACGCGATCGAAGTTTTGCACTCGACGAACAACTTCCCCGAGTTCACTGGCCGCATCTGCCCGGCGCCGTGCGAATCGGCCTGCACGCTGTACGTCAACGACGACGCAGTCGGCATCAAGAGCATCGAGCACGCGATCATCGATCGCGCCTGGGCCGAGGGCTGGGTGCTGCCTCGTCCGCCCAAGCACAAGACGGGCAAGACCGTCGCGATCGTCGGTTCTGGTCCGGCCGGTCTGGCCGCTGCGCAGCAACTGGTGCGTGCAGGCCACGAGGTGACGGTATTCGAGAAGAACGACCGTGTCGGCGGCCTGCTGCGCTACGGCATTCCCGACTTCAAGATGGAGAAGTCGCACATTGATCGCCGCGTCGACCAGATGCGCTTTGAGGGCGTGGTGTTTCGGACGGGCGTGATGATTGGCGCCTTGCCAGAAGGCTCCAAGGTCACCAATTGGGCCAAGGAGGTGATCACGCCCGAGCAACTCAAGGCGCAGTTCGATGTGGTGTTGCTTGCCGGCGGTGCCGAGCAGTCACGCGACCTACCGGTGCCGGGCCGCGACCTCGAGGGCATCCACTTCGCGATGGAGTTCCTGCCGCAGCAGAACAAGGTCGTCGCGGGTGACAAGCTGAAGACGCTGGGCATCAACCAGATCCGCGCCGATGGCAAGCATGTCGTCGTGATTGGTGGTGGCGACACGGGCAGCGATTGCGTGGGCACCAGCAACCGCCATGGCGCCGAAAGCGTCACCCAGTTCGAGCTGATGCCGATGCCCCCCGAACAAGAGAACGGCCCATTGGTCTGGCCCTACTGGCCGACCAAGCTGCGCACCTCGTCCAGCCATGAAGAAGGCTGCGAGCGTGAGTTCGCCATTGCCACCAAGGAGTTCATCGGCGGCGAGGGCAAGGACAAGGGCAAGGTCAAGTCGCTGAAGGCGGTGCGCGTCGAATGGCAGGGCGGCAAGGTGGTCGAGGTTCCAGGGACGGAGCAGATCATCCCGGCCGACTTGGTGCTGCTGGCCATGGGCTTCGTCAGCCCCGTCGCCAGCGTGCTCGAGGCCTTCGGTGTCGACAAGGACGGTCGCGGGAATGCCCGCGCGGGCACTGACGAAGGTAGCGGCTACGCGACCAATGTGCCGAAGGTGTATGCCGCTGGTGACGTGCGGCGTGGCCAGTCGCTGGTTGTGTGGGCGATCCGCGAAGGCCGCCAGGCGGCCCGCGAGATCGATGCAGCGTTGATGGGGCGCAGCGACCTGCCTCGCTGAATCACTGAACAGCTTGGGCCGCCGATGACCGTGGGCTCGCGAGGCCATCGGTCGCTCCAGCGGTCATCCCCTATCATCGGCAACCCGGTGGTAGGCGGCATGCCTCATCACATAGTGCCGTTCCATGACCCCTGTGCCTCATCCCTGTTCGCCCACACCGCCAGCTTTGGTTTCCATGCGTGGTGTGAGCTGCGGTTATGGCGATCGAGTCATTCTCAGCAACGTCGACCTCGATCTGCATCGCGGCCAGGTGATCGGGGTGATGGGCACCTCGGGTGGTGGCAAGACGACGCTGCTGCGGCTGATCGGCCGCCAGCTGACGCCGATCTCGGGGCAGGTGATGTTCGATGGCGTGGATATCGCCACGCTCGACCGCAAAGGGCTTTACGCATTGCGGCGCCGCATGGGGATGCTGTTCCAGTTCGGCGCGCTCTTCACCGATTTTTCGGTGTTTGACAACGTGGCCTTCCCATTGCGCGAGCACACCAACCTCAGCGAATCGATGATCCGCGACGTGGTGCTGATGAAGCTCAATGCGGTCGGCCTGCGCGGTGCTCGCAACCTGATGCCATCGGAAGTTTCAGGCGGCATGGCGCGTCGGGTCGCTCTCGCCCGCGCCATCGCACTCGACCCCGATCTGATCATGTACGACGAGCCCTTTGCCGGGCTAGACCCGATCTCGCTGGGCAGCGCCTCGCGCCTGATCCGTGACCTCGGGCAGGCGCTGGGTGTCACCAGCATCGTTGTGTCGCACGACGTCGAGGAGACCTTTGCCATCGCGGATCGAATTGTGTTCATAGCCAACGGCAGTATCGTGGCCCAGGGCACACCCGACGAGATGCGTGCCAGCACCGACCCGCTGGTGCACCAGTTCTTCACCGCGTCTCCTGATGGTCCGGTGGAGTTCCATTACCCAGCCGTGTCGGTCGCTGACGACTTTGGCGCTGGAGAGCGCCGATGAACTGGCTCAATCCGGCTTCGGTCGGCCACCTGGTGCGCAGCCAGCTCGCCAGTCTGGGCATGGCAGCTCGTCTGTTTGCTCGCCTGGTTGCGTTGACGCCCGCAGCGCTGCGGCGGTTTTCACTGGTCACCGAGCAGACGTTTTTCCTCGGTAACCGCTCGCTGTCCATCATCAGCGTGTCCGGCCTTTTCGTCGGCTTCGTGTTGGCACTGCAGGGGTACTACACCTTGAAGCGCTACGGATCCGCCGAGGCCGTCGGGCTGCTGGTGGCGCTGTCGCTGGTCCGGGAACTGGGCCCTGTGGTCACTGCGCTGTTGTTCGCAGGCCGGGCAGGCACTTCGCTCACCGCGGAAATCGGCTTGATGAAGGCCGGCGAACAGTTGGCGGCGATGGAAATGATGGCGGTAGACCCTGTGCGCCGGGTGCTCGCCCCGCGTTTCTGGGCCGGCCTGATCGCGATGCCGCTGCTGGCCGCAGTATTCAGTGCGGTCGGTGTGATCGGTGGCTGGCTGGTCGCAGTGAAGTTGCTCGGCATCGACGACGGCTCCTTCTGGTCGCAGATGCAAGGCGGTGTGCGTTGGACCTCTGACGTCGGCAACGGTGTCATCAAGAGCATCGTCTTCGGCATCACCGTGACCTTCGTCGCGCTCTGGCAGGGCTACACCTGCAAGCCGACGCCGGAAGGCGTGTCACAGGCCACGACACGGACGGTGGTGGTGTCGTCGCTGGCGGTGTTGGCCCTGGACTTCATGCTGACCGCGATGATGTTCTCGATTTGAGCTTTCTGATTCAATGACCGATATGGTTTCTCAAGGGGAATGACGTTGCAAAAATCTCGTCATGACGTGTGGGTTGGGCTCTTCGTGATGACAGGTGCAGCTGCTCTGCTGTTCCTGGCGCTGAAGGCCGGTAATTTGTTAAGTCTGAATTTCGACGCGACCTATGGTGTCGTCGCTCGGTTCGACAACATTGGCGGCTTGAAGCCGCGGGCTGCGGTGAAGAGTGCCGGTGTGGTGGTCGGTCGGGTGGAATCCATCGGGTTCGACGACAAGACATTCCAGGCCAGCGTGGCGCTGCAGATTCAGGAGAAATTCAAGTTTCCTAAGGACAGCTCCGCCAAAATATTGACCTCGGGACTGTTGGGCGAGCAATACATCGGGATCGAACCCGGCGGTAACGAGAAGAATCTGGCTGCAGGTGATGTCATCACCCAAACGCAATCCGCGGTGGTGCTGGAAAATCTGATCAGTCAGTTTCTGTTCAACAAGGCCTCAGAGGGCAAGCCGAGTGCGGAAGCTGCCAAAGGAGAAGAAAAATGAAGTTCTGGTCCCTCAGCGGTTTGAAGGCTTTGGCCTGCGCCTCGGTGGTGCTTGTCATGCAGGGTTGCGCCTCGACGCCCGCACCCGGCAGCAACGCTACGGTCAATGATCCGATCGAGGGCTTCAATCGGTCGATGTTCGGGTTCAACGAGAAGGTCGACGAGAACGTTCTGAAGCCCGTGGCGACCGGCTACAAGAATGTGGTTCCGAGCCCCGCCCGAACAGGCATTACCAATTTCTATAACAACTTCGAAGACGCTTGGTCGGCGGTCAACAGCCTCCTGCAGTTGAAGTTCGAGCGTGCCGCGAGCAACACGATGCGGGTGATGGTGAACACAACCCTGGGGTTCGGTGGTTTCCTCGACTGGGGCTCGGCGATGAGCCTGAAGCGCTACAACGAGGACTTGGGGCAGACCTTGGGTTACTGGGGCGTGGGCGAGGGTGCCTATGTCGTCTGGCCTTTGCTTGGCCCATCGACAGCACGTGACTCGGTCGCCTTGCCTGTGGATATGGCAGCAAGCCCGAGCTTGGTCATCAACAGCACGCCGGTGTCCATCGGCGTGACGGCGTTGAATGTGGTCAACACCCGTGCCAACCTATTGGACAGCACGGCGTTGCTTGATGACATCGTGCTCGACAAGTACATCTTCGTTCGCGACGGCTTCCTGCAGCGTCGCCGCAGCCAAGTCTACGATGGCAATCCGCCTGACGCGCCGAAGAATTGATCCCACCCACTGTCGCGTGCGCGATGCTGAGCAACAGGCAGGTCCGACAGGTGCGGACAGCGCGCAGCGAACTTTCTTAAGACCGCCACC
>CANHNO010000041.1 GCA_947462065.1 Burkholderiales bacterium
GCTGGTGCTGTATCAAACACGGTGGGTCTGGCCGGTGGTCGCAGGTTTGCTGATATCGGTGCTCGGCGCGGTCTGGTGTGCACGCTGGTTGCGCCGGCGGCTGGGTGGTATCACGGGCGACACTCTCGGCGCAACGCAGCAGCTCACCGAACTGCTTCTGCTGCTGGCCTGGGCAGCCACCTGGCATCTCACACAGGCGGCCTGAGAGTGGCCACTGGCGGGCCATTGATTTACCTTTGGCGCCACCCTCGGCCAAGGGCGGCTGCGGGCCGCTGCATCGGACGCACGGACCTGCCGGTGGATCCACGCAAGTCCAAGCGGCTTGCACACCGCATTCGCCAGCACGCGCGCCGACACGGTTTGTCGCGCGGGGTCCACACTTCAACGCTGCGGCGCAGCGCCGATGTGGGCCGTTGGCTCGCGCGATGGGGTTGGGTGCATCACATCGATGCGACCCTCTCCGAGCTCGATTTCGGTGCCTGGGACGGCAAGCACTGGGACATGATCGGCGAACCAGCGGTCAGCGCCTGGTGCGAGGATCTGGCAAGCTACCGGGATCACGGCGGTGAATCTGTCTCGGCACTGTTCGATCGCTGCGCCAAGTGGTTCGGCCGAGTCCACGGACCTTCGGCACTGTGTGTTGTTGGCCATGCCGGCTGGAGCAACGCTGCACGGTTGCTGTGCCAGGGCAGCGGGCCGCCTCGAGTCGCAAGCGACTGGCCAAAAGCGCCGAGCTACGGTGAGCGACTGGAGTTGCGCTGGCCGGACGCAGCGTTACCCTGTGGTCCGTAGGTCGGCGGCACGCACAGCAGCGCCGCCATCGGCAGACGTGCCAGTCCAGCGCTGATCTGGTCATGCGCTGATCGCGCTCAACGGCTCCCGTTCAAAGTCCTCGCTTCTGCCGTTGCCCCTCACCTGAAAAACACATGACCCATTTGATTTCGCACCTGCGCGTACGCCCCCGGTTGATGCTGTCGGTGGCGATTGGCATTGCAGCGGCTTTCCTGCTCCCCGGCACCCACCAAGCGGTAACACGGGGCTTGTTCGGGTGGAATGTGTCAGTCTGGCTGTACCTGGGGCTGGCCGGCTTGATGATGCTGCAGGCCGATCACGCCAAGCTGCGGCGGATCGCTCTGGCCCAGGCCGAAGCGGCCGGTACGGTGCTGTGCATCGTGGTTGTTGCAGCCTTGGTCAGTCTCGTCGGTATCGTGGCCGAGCTGATGGCGGCCAAGGCGCCAGGCACGCCGCATGCGCTGCCGCATGTACTGTTTGCGCTGGCGACCGTTGCTGGTTCGTGGCTGTTGGTGCCGACCATGTTCGCGCTGACTTATGCCAGCCACTACTACCGAACGGCACACGGCAACGGATTGAACTTCCCGACGAACGATGACAGCTTCAAACCCGACTACGGCGACTTCCTGTACTTCTCATTCGCCATCGCCGTCGCCTCGCAAACCGCCGACGTCAGCGTGTCGACGCCAGCGATGCGACGGCTGGTGCTGCTGCAGTCGGTGTTGTCGTTTGCGTTCAATACCGCCATCCTGGCCTTGACGATCAACATCGCCGCCAGCTTGTTTTGAGAGATGCGGGTGAGGGGCCTTCAGGAGTCTGCAGATCGAGCTCGCGCTCCCAGGGCATTGCGCAGCCAGCGTTTGCCATGGGCGAACCAGGCGTGCCGTGCGCACGCGGTGACGGTGCTCCAGCCCGCGCGGCGGTTGACCAAGGTCTGCTGATCTTCTGCTGAAGAGGCGCGACCAGCGGCTACCGCCAGCACACAGCGAAGCGAGAGCGGGTGCTTGGCGGGCGCGTGCTTTTCGATCAGGCGCACGTCGAAACCGGCCCGAGCTGCCAGCTGTGCCAGCGTGTCGGAACTGAAGTGATACAGGTGCGCGATGTGCAGCATCTTCAGCTTGCGGTACTCAGCGATATCTGGCACCTCGATGTACAGCCGGGCATTCGGTGCCAACAGCGGCTTCAGCGATTCGAGCACCTGCACCGGATGCTTCAGGTGTTCCAGCACGTGGTTGATGATGACCAGATCGATCGGTGGCGGAAGCGAGTCGCGAAGGTCGGCCAGGCTCGCATGCCACTCGCAGCCCGCATGGTTCATCGCAAAGCGGCCGAATACCGGGTTGGGTTCGATCGCGATACGTCGGGTGCTGGGCATCTGATCGCCGAGCGCCTTCAGCATCGAGCCTTCGGCCGCCCCAATGTCGAGCACCACCATTTCGGGCAACAAATCGCCGCGTGCCACCAGGAAGTCCGCCGTGACGGCGCATCGCCTGTCGATGCGTGCGGCACTAATGTGCTCCAGGGTCGGTATGCCATCGCGTGGCCCGAAGTCGCTGTAGAAGTGGCGGTAGTGGTGCGCGTAGAAGTCGTCAAGCGCTGCAGCCGTTGGCTGCGGATTTGTCATCACCAGACCGCAGCCCTGGCAACCAACGGTGACCAGCCCCATGCTGTATCGGTCCGTCGCTGCCAGCTGCTCAAACTTGATGCTGTGGCACAGCGGGCAGGGGATTTGTTCGAGGCGGCTGCGATCGAGGTTCCACAATGAGGTCTGCATCAGCAAGAGCGGGCGAGCGCGGTGCCCGCGAAGTTGAGCTTTCGATTGTAGGTAGCGCGACAAGGTCCATGGAGCCGCCTGACTCAGCTTTGAGCCATGGCAAGCGTTGTCGCTTGACCCCCGGCGCGCTGGGCTGCCAGCAGAAGGAAGTTACCCGCTTGCCGGGTCGGAATCCTGGTGCGGCGCCACCGGAGGGTACGCTGCCTCACCAGGCAAGGGCGTCGGTCGTGGGCCATACAACAAAGCCGAGAACAGCATGAACATCAACCCGGTGTTCGATCGCCAGATGTACGACTCCGACAGGCAGATAAAAAAGTAGAACAAAGGCAGTCCGACCCGAAGCGGGCCCAAGCCGTCATCAGGCCAGTGTCGCGTCAGCCATGGGGGGACGACCCACACTGCTAACAGGAGAACGCCACCCAACACGCCTGTGGTCGCCAGGTTGAACAGCAGTTGGTTGTGCGGGTTGCGCGTGGGCATCCAGGCTGGAGATCGCTGGTCGTTCACTGCTTTGTACTCGGCGACGAAATCGCCAGCTCCGACCCCCAGCCACGGGTGCTCCGCGATGATGTGCATTGTGTTGACCGCCATCGTGTAGCGGAGGGGCAGTGATGCGTTGACCGCGTTGTCGAGTTGGTACGATTCAGAGAGCAGCAGCCCAAGCCGCTGCTTGGTGATCGTGTCGCTGAAGGCATACAGCCCTAGAGCACAGCCAGCCATCACGGCTGCAGCGCTTGACAGGGCAACCATCTTCCGTCCGGCGAGCCTCTGGAACGCCAGCAAAGCCATCATCAGGCTGAAGCTGATTATTCCGACTCTGCTGCCCGAGAAGGACAGCACTGCGAAAGCGCTGAGCACGCTGAGGGACCAGGCGATGCGCTGCCAGCCAGACGTGGTCAGCGCTTTCCAGGCGCCCACGTAAGCTGCGAACGCGACGGCCGGGCCGAAAAGGATGCGATCAACAAACGGAGCCGTTTCCATCGCGTCCTTCTGCGCGCGCAGGCCATTCGGCCAATCCGGGTAGTGGTTGAGATGCAGCCAGTTGTAGGTGGCCAGCAGTTCGCACAGGGCAACGCCGAATGCAAACGCAACCAGGTAGCGTCCCGTGTGTTCCCGACGCGCAACGGTGAGGTACAGCGCCGAAAGCAGGAAGAACAGGTACCTCGAAACCATGTCCCAACCCGCGGCCACGTCGGCGGTCCAGAGCAGTGAGACCAACACCCACCAGAAAAATGCCTGGTACACCCAGAAGACAGGGTTGCTTCGTAACGCATGCCATTTTTCGAGCCAGCGACCCTCGATCAGCCAGAACACCAGCATCAGGCCGGTCAGGATGTACACCGGTGCGATCTGCATCGGTATCAGAAAGAAGAGCGCCACCAGCAGGCCTGAGTTGACCGCTGTCAGGCGATCCCGCCACATCGTCGTGGTCACCGTTGAACGACCCCGGTGCGGTCGAATGTGGCGCGCATGTCATTGCGCTCCTGCTCCGACTTGAATCTCGTGCGATCCCAGCCAAAAGCGACCACTTGTGTCTCTGGCGAACACAGCTGGCGGGCGAACAGCAGTGCCGTCGAGCGCACTCCGACAACGATGCGATAGGGTGTGTGGCTGAGCCAGATCTCAAGTGGCTCCTCGAGCTCGAGCACGCGATAACCCGGCCTGCACAGCTCGAGCTGCTGGTCCTTCGGATGCGCCTTGTAGTCGATCTGGTCGATGTCGCACGAGGTCAGCCACTGCTCGATCTGCACTGCTACCGCATCGCGATCGGCCGTGTTCATCAGCCCGGCGCTGACCAGCGTTTGGCCAATTACCAGAGCCCGCTGTGGCATCACGCCAGAAGACAGCTGCTTGCTGCGTTCGGCCAGCGGCGCAAGCACGACGACCTTGGCTGGGTCGTACTCGTGTGGCAACCCAGCCAGCACGTAGACGCGATCGCAAAAAGCGGCATCGGATCCGATCCGGTCGCCCGAAAACATCCAGTAATTCAGCGCTGGCGACAACAATCGACGCAATTTCCGCATGCCCTGGGCGATGCGCTTGACCGGCGACAAGGGGTAGCGGCGGATGCTGATCAAGCCATCCGGGAGGATGCGGGCGTGCATCGCAGTGGCGCCGCTGCGGCGAGGCAGTGCACGCAGGAAATAGTTGATCGCCTCGGTGTCGAACACTGCGCTGTGCAGAAGCAGCGTGTCACAGGGGCCAACCAGCGCAGCCACCAGGTCGAGGTTGGCGAGCAGACGACGGTGACGGCCCATCCAGCCTGGCAGCGGGTGCCGGCGAGGCCAGGGCAGATAACTGCTGGCATCCCATTCTTCGGCGCGCACCTGATGCGCGATGCCCGGCTGGTACCAGATCAGCACCTGTCGCGCACCAGCCTCCAGCGTTTGCGCAATCTGCTTCGCCGCGAGCAGTTGAAGCGGGGAAGCGACAAAGTAGACGCAGACCGTGGTCATCCGCCGCGACCTTTCGCGTCCTCGACCGCGCGGTAGGCCTTCAGATTGCCCTCGACCATTGCATCGATCGAGAACTCGGCCAGTGTCAGCGCACGTCCGGCATGGCCGTAACGTTGGCGCAGTCCCGCATCGCCAAGCAGTTGGATCAGGTGGCCCGACAAGGCCCCGACGTCACCGGGTTCGATCAACTCTCCGTTGATGCCCGGCCGCACGATCTCCGGGATCCCGCCAGCACGCCCAGCGACGATGGGCAGCCCACAGGCGGCCGCTTGCAACAGGGCGACCCCCAGACCTTCCATCTCGGCCGGGTGCACCATCACATCGACGCACGGTAATACACGCTCGAGATCGTTGCGGAATCCAGCGAAGACGACTTGTTGCTCGAGACCTGCGCCTTGGACCCGCTTTCGCATTGCCACCATCTCGGGTCCTTGGCCAAACAGAAGCACACGGGTTCGCGGGTGAACGGCAAGTACTGCAGGCAGCGCCGAGATCAGAGTGCGGTGCCCTTTGCGGGCAATGAACTGTGCAGCCATCGCGATCGTCAGCTCGTCGTCGGCGAGGTCGAATTCATGGCGAAACCAGTCCATGTCATCGCGGTGGGGGCGGTAGCGCTGGGTATCGACCGCACTGTGCACGCACACCACCTTTTCGGGCGACAGGCCAGCATGCAGCAGCACCTGCTCGATGCCTTCGGAGATCGCGACGACGCGGTCGTAGAGCTTGTACTTGAGATGAAACCAGCCCCGCGGCTCGGGGTTGTCATTGCGTCGACTCATGACCGTCGGTACGCCCTCGAGCCGGGCGGCAATCGCGCCCCAGACATCGCTGCCACGTCGGCTGTGCAGATGCACGAGCGCCGGACGCTCGGTACGAATCAACTTCCGCACACGGCCTATCAGGCCGATGTCCTGGTCGCCGCCCATGGCGATCTCTCTCACCTGCAAGCCGTGCGCACGCGCCTGTGCTGCGATCGCGCTGCCCGCCGGACATGCCAGCACTGCTTCTTCTCCACGAGCCTGCAGACCTTGAACCAGGAAGAAAACCTGCAGTCCGCCGCCGTAGAGGTGCGTGCCGGCTTCGACGTGCAGTGTCTTCATGCCGGCTGTTGCATCAACGACCGCGCCGTGCGCAGCACCGTGTCTACTTCGAAGACACGCATGCAGTCGTAGCGGCCGCCACAGGTGGGATGGCGGCGACACGGTGAGCAGGAGCGAGCTTCATACATCACGACGGTGCGCGGAGTACGAGCGTCGAGGTAGGGACGGGTCGAACCGAACAGAGCCACCGTCGGCACCTCCAACGCGCTGCCCATATGGGTCAGGCCGGTGTCCACGCCGATGAGCAGCACGCTGCCGGCGATCAGCGCAGCAGTTTCATCGAGCTTGAGCCGACCGACCAGATTGACCAGCCCCGGCGCGCTGGCCGTGATGGCTGCGGTTTGTTCTGCATCTGAGGGGCCTCCGACCAGCACGGGTGTCACGCCCTCGGCCACCAGTTGCTGCGCCAGTGCAGCCCAGCGGTCGTTGAACCAATGCTTCTGAGGTCGGGTGGTGTAAGGGCACAGCACTGCGTAGGGGCCGCGCACGCCATGTTTTGCCAGTGCGGCCGTGGCCGACAACCTTGGCACCTCGCCGACCGCAAGATCCATTCGGTAAGGGGCCTTGGCGCCCAGGTGGCGTGCCAGCGCTCGGTATTCAGTGCCGATTGGCTTCAGTGGGTCAGGCTTTGGAAAGAACTGCTCGGTCATCAGCCACCGGCTGCCCTCGCGACCGATCAGACTGACGCGGCGTGTTGCGCCACTCCACCAGGCGCACAGCGCACTCTTGAAAAGGCCCTGTGCATCGATCGCGACGTCGAAGCGGCGCGCGCGCAACGCAGCTCGGAAGGCGATCACCGAGCGCAGAAGGGCGATCGGGCGGCGGGCTCGCCACAGGGTTTGCCACTCTTCGCGTGGCAGCTCGATGACCTCGTCGAGTCTCGGGTTGTGCCGCAGCAGCGGCGCTGCCGCGGGTTCTACCAGCCAGCCGAGGTGAGCCTGCGGAAACAACTCGCGCAATGCCGGTATCAGGCCAGAGGCCATCACCACGTCACCGAGCGCCGACAGTCGGATGATCAGGATGCGCGGTGCTGCATTGGGCGATGCCGTCATCGTGACCTGTTCACCCGCCGCGGTCGAACTGCATGTGATGCAAGCGGCTGTAGATACCTTGGAGCGCCAGCAGTTCGGCATGCGTGCCGACTTCAGCGATGCGCCCTTGGTCCATGACCACAACGCGGTCGGCGCCTGCGATGGTCGAGAGCCTGTGTGCGATGGTGAGCGTGGTGCGCCCACGCTTCAGATTGTCGATCGCGATCTGCACAAGCCTTTCCGATTCGGTGTCCAGCGCCGAGGTCGCCTCGTCGAGCAAAAGGATAGGCGCATCCTTGAGCAGGGCGCGGGCAATTGATATGCGCTGGCGCTGACCACCAGACAGCCTGGCGCCGTTCTCGCCAATCGGTGTCTGCAGACCCAGAGGCATCTCGCGGATGAACTCCATGGCATGCGCTGCCTCGGCAGCGGCGACGATCTGCTCTTGAGTGGCTGCATCTCGCAGGCCATAGGCGATATTGGCTGCCACGGTGTCGTTGAACAGCACCACGTGCTGGGTTACCAATGCAATGTTGGCGCGCAGGTCTGCAAGTCGGAGATCACGGATGTCGATGCCGTCCAAGCAGATCACGCCACGATCCAGCGTGTGGAATCGCGGGATCATCGACATCAGCGTGGACTTCCCGCTGCCCGACGCACCGACCAGTGCGACCGATTCACCGGGACGGATATCAAGATCAACGTCGATCAACGCATCGCGATCCGCGTTGGGATAACGAAAGCTGGCCGCGCTGAACTGCAGCCGGCCTGTTGAGCGGGCGATGGTCCTGCTGCCATGATCGGGTTCGTCAGGCGCATCGATCACCTCGAACACACTGGCCGCCGCCGCCAGGCCGCGCTGCAGCACCTCGTTGACGTTCGACAGCCGCTTCAGCGGTGCCAGCAGCAGCGCCATGGCGCTGAAGAACGATACAAAGCCGCCGACGGTGAGCTGATTCTGGTTGGACTGCAGGGCTGCGTAGTAGACGATCGAAGCCAGCGCCAGCACTGCAATGGTCTGCACGATCGGGCCGTTGGCGGCCGAAGTCGCTACCACCTTCATCGAATAGCGGCGCAGCGCGTTGGCGACATCGAAGAATCGCTTGGCCTCGTACGCTTCACCCGCGAAGATCTTGATTTCGCGGTGGCCACCGATGACTTCGTCGACCACATGCGACAGCGTACCCATCGAGGACTGCTGGCTGCGACTGAGCGCGCGAAGGCGCCCGCTGATCGATCGGATCACATAGGCGATCACTGGCAGCACGGTAAAGAAGGCCAGCGAGAGCTGCCAGTTCTCGTACAGCATGTAGCCAAGCAGGCCAAGAACGATGAGGCTGTCTTTGACAATGGTGATCAACGACACCGTGATGATCGGGCTGATCTGTTGAGTGTTGTAGCTCAGCTTCGAAATGAGCACTGCACTGGGTTCACGGTCAAAGTAGCTGGCGGGCAGGCGCAGCACCTTTTCGAACATGGCGGTGCGCAATGCGAGCACCACTTTCGTTGCGACCGCGTTCAAGGCGGTCACATGAACGAAGTCGGTCGCTCCGCGCACGACGAACAGCGCCACGATCAACAAGGGCATGCGGTGAATTGCATCGGGGTCACGATTGACGAAGCTGCCGTCCAGCAACTCCTTCAACAGCGCGGGTAAAGCAGTTTCGGTGGCCGCGTAGCCAATCATCGCCAGAATGCCCAGCGAGAAGGTTCGCCAGTGCGGCCGCACTTCGGCCAGTACCCGCAGGTACAGCGCCTTCGATGAGTACGTGCCCGTTGCTTGCAAGACCTAGAGCTCTTCGAGACGTTGTGGCGGGTAAGTGTCCCAGCCCAGGCAGCCCGGGCACTGCCAGTAATGCTGCTGGGCGTCGAAGCCACAGGCCGCGCAGCGATAGCGCTGTCCAGCCCTCGCTGCACGGCCAATCACCTCGCTCACCGCCGTCAGATCCGCCGGCGACACGAGCAGCGCGGAGGATTCATGTGCGCGCAGCAGTGCCTGTGCGGCTGACAGCGTGGGCAGCAATGCCAGCTGAGTTCGGGTGCGGTCACGTCGTGAGACCGGATCGCTGTCCAGCGCGTCAAGCGCATTCAGCAGATCGATGCTGGGCTTCTTCTGCTGCAACGCGAACAGTTGCCGTCTTGCGTCTTCCTGACCTCCGCAGGCCAGGGCACTGGCGGCATATTCGGTTGCGACCAGGTTGAAGCTTGTCGGGTGCGTGGCCAGCAGCTGGTTCCATACGGCAATGGCTTCGGCGTGTCGACCGAGTCGTGCCAACCTCCGGCCGGCAGTCACCACTGGGCGAGCGGCTTGAGGGGCCGCCTCATGTGCACGCCTGAGCGCATCGTCGGCGTCCGCCGTCTGCTGCTTGGCATCGGCTTCCAGCGCCAGCTCGCACCAGTAGTGCGCGATGCGATACGCATACGACCCTGTGCTGCCTCGCTCGAGCTTCAGCGCATCGTCGACGGCCGATCGCCAGTCGTGCGAACGCTCGTGCAGTGTCAGCAGGGCCAGGCGCGCATCGGTGTCGTAGGCGGTTCCTTCCAGGGTGCGCCATGCAGCCTCGGCGCGGTCGAACAGGCCCGCCTGCATGAAGTCTTGGGCCAAACCGTGCTGGGCTCGGTCACGCTCGGCAGGTTGAAGATCCGCACGGTTTAGCAAATGCTGATGGACGCGCACCGCGCGCTCGTACTCACCGCGCCGGCGAAACAGGTTGCCCAGCGCAAAATGGAGGTCGCTGGTGTCGGGGTCTTGCTGGACGGCTTCGATGAAGGCATCGATGGCCTTGTCGTGCTGTTCGTTCAGTAGCAGGTTCAAGCCTTTGAAATAGGCCTTGGGTGCATCGCGCTGTTCGCGCTTGAGCTGCCTGAAGTCAAAGCGAGAAGCCAGCCACCCCAGCGCGAATGCAACCGGCAGGCCCAGCAGAAACCACTGCAGATCAAAGTCCATCGCGTGGAGGATGTTCAGGCATGGCCGAAGCGGTGCTGAGCGGATTCTGCGCAGACGCAGTCTGCGCTGGCATTGACTTGCGTGTGGCGACACGGCGGTGCTTCCACCAAGCCGGCACCATCGCGCTGACGCCAAAGGCACAGCCCAGACCGAATGCGGACAGAACGATGAACACCATCGGCGCTCGCCATTCATACCCGAAGAACCAGCGCACCGCGGCGTCCTGCTGGTTGTTCAGCGCAAAAGCGAACAGGGCAAAAAAGATGAACAGTCTGAAAACCCAGGTGATCACGCGCATGACGTCTCCGCTACAACGTGCTGCGCTGCAGGTCGCTGCCGGGGGCAGACACTGCAACGTCTTCGGGCTTCAGCCTAACGGAATTCGGCGCGGCTTCAGTGCCGCGATCGAGGATCGCCATCCGATGGCTGTGCATCGGCTGGCAAATGGACATCAACCGCTTCGCGCAAAGCCTTGCCTGGCTTGAAGTGGGGAACCAGTTTTTCCGGCACCACCACCTGTTCACCGGAACGGGGATTGCGGCCCACGCGAGGCGGGCGGCGGTTGATAGAGAAGCTGCCGAAGCCGCGGATTTCTATGCGATGTCCGCGCGCGAGCGCATCGGACATCGCATCGAGCACGATCTTGACTGCCGTCTCGGTGTCCCGGTGGGTAAGCTGGCCGAATCGCTCGGCCAGTCGTGCCACCAGATCCGAACGGGTCATGCCGTCCTTCATGCCATCCATGGCCACGGCTCCGACCGTCAGGAATTGCCGCCCTGGTTGTCCAGCTTGGCGCGCAGAAGGGCGCCCAGGCTGGTCGTACCAGCGTTCTCACGTTCGCTGGTCTGCGCCAGGCGCTGCATGGCCTCTTGGTTGTCGGCGTTGTCCTTGGCCTTGATCGACAACTGGATCGAACGCGTCTTGCGGTCAACGTTGATGATCACGGCGTTGACTTCGTCGCCTTCCTTCAGCACGTTACGCGCGTCTTCGACACGGTCTCGGCTGATCTCAGAAGCGCGCAAGTAGGCCGTCACGTCGTCGGCCAGCTGCACTTCGGCGCCACGGGCATCGACCGTCTTCACCTTGCCGGTGACGATCATGCCGCGGTCGTTGACCGAGGTGTAGGTGGTGAAAGGATCGCTGTCGAGCTGCTTGATGCCGAGCGAAATGCGCTCGCGTTCCACGTCCACGGCAAGCACGATGGCTTCGACTTCCTGGCCCTTCTTGAAGTTGCGCACTGCAGCCTCGCCCGGCTCGTGCCAGGACAGGTCGGACAGATGCACCAGGCCGTCGATTCCAGCGGCCAGGCCGACGAACACGCCGAAGTCGGTGATCGACTTGACCGGGCCCTTGACGCGATCGCCGCGCTGCACGGTGGTCGAGAATTCTTCCCACGGATTGGCCTTGCACTGCTTCATGCCCAGGCTGATGCGGCGCTTGTCTTCGTCGATCTCAAGCACCATGACTTCGACCTCGTCGCCCAGGGCGACGATCTTCGAAGGGGCCACGTTCTTGTTGGTCCAGTCCATTTCCGAGACGTGCACAAGACCTTCAATGCCCGGTTCGATCTCGACAAACGCGCCGTAGTCGGCGATGTTGGTGATCTTGCCAAACAGGCGGGTGCTGTTCGGGTAGCGGCGCGACACGCCATGCCATGGGTCGTCGCCCAGTTGCTTGATGCCCAGTGAGACGCGGTTCTTTTCGGCGTCGAACTTCAGGATCTTGGCCTGCAATTCCTGGCCAACCTGAACCACTTCGCTCGGATGACGCACACGACGCCAGGCCATGTCGGTGATGTGCAGCAGGCCGTCGATGCCGCCAAGGTCGACGAACGCACCGTACTCGGTGATGTTCTTGACCACACCGGTCACGATGGCGCCTTCGGCCAGCGTGCCCAGCAGCTTGGCGCGTTCTTCGCCCATCGAAGCTTCGACCACAGCGCGGCGCGACAACACGACGTTGTTGCGCTTGCGGTCGAGCTTGATGACCTTGAACTCCATCGTCTTGCCTTCGTACGGGTTCATGTCCTTGACAGGGCGCGTGTCGAGCAGCGACCCGGGCAGGAAGGCGCGGATGCCGTTGACCAGCACCGTCAGGCCACCCTTGACCTTGCCGTTCACCGTGCCGGTGACGAACTCGCCCGACTCCAGCGAGGTTTCGAGCGACAACCACGATGCAAGGCGCTTGGCCTTGTCGCGCGACAGGATGGTGTCGCCGTAGCCGTTTTCGACCGCGTCGATCGCGACCGAGACGAAATCTCCGACCTCGACTTCGAGCTCGCCATGGTCGTTCTTGAATTCTTCGATGGGCACGTAGGCTTCTGACTTGAGGCCTGCGTTTACCACCACGAAGCTGTGTTCGACTCGCACCACTTCGGCAGTGATGACCTCGCCCATGCGCATTTCCGCGCGCGTCAGCGATTCGTTGAACATGTCGGCGAACGATTCGCCGCCTTCGGTGATGGCAGTTTGAGCTTGTGACATGGGGTGTTTCCGGTGCAGCTGTTGCTGCGGGTTTGAGTTGTCAAATCCAGCGCCCTGATATGCCTCGAACGGCACGGAGGGAAGGCGCTGGGCCTAAAGCCGCTGCGGTCAGGCCAACGGCGTGCGCTGCGCCCAGCAACTCAGCACGGCGTCCACCGTCGATTCGATGGAGAGGGCCGAATTGTCCAGAAGCACCGCATCAGCCGCCGGTTTTAGAGGCGACGTCGCACGATTCTGATCGCGCGCATCACGATCCTGCAAACCAGCAAGCAAGCTCTCGAGTGTAGTCGAAACCCCTGCGGCTTCCAACTGCTGATGGCGCCGACGGGCGCGGGCGTCCGCGCTGGCCGTCAGGTAGATCTTCAGGGGCGCGCCCGGGAAGATCACCGTGCCCATGTCGCGACCATCTGCGACCAGCCCCGGCAGGCGGCGAAATGACCATTGCAGCCGCAGCAGCGCCTGCCGAACGGCAGGCAAAGCGGAGATCCTCGACGCCATGGTGCCGATACTCTCGTGGCGCAGCAGCGCGGAGACGTCAACGCCGTCGAGGCGCACGTGGCCTTGCTCGAAAGCCAGATCCAGCGCATCAGCCAGCGCGGCCAACGCACTTTCGTCGTCGGCATCCACCGCACTGCGGATCGCGGCCAATGCGGTAGCGCGGTACAGCACGCCTGAATCAAGTACGTGGTAACCCAGCGCATCGGCCACTGCGCAAGCGAGCGTGCCCTTGCCAGAGGCCGTCGGGCCATCGATGGTGATCACTGGAATCCAGTCGGCTTGCGTGCTGACCACGGAGAACAGCGTCTCAAAGTAGTCAGGGAAAGTCTTGGCCACGCACTTCGGGTCGAGGATGCGAACCGGCACTGGCTCGGCCGGTGGGGGCACCGCCAGCGGGTTGAAAGCGGCCAGCGAGAAACACATCGCTACCCGGTGGTCGTCATAGGTGTGGATCACTGCCGGTGTCCAGCGCAAGGGCGGCGTGACCTCGATGAAGTCCGCGCCTTCAACGACGCCAGCACCCAGCTTGCGCAACTCGCTCGCCATCGCTGCGATTCGGTCGGTCTCCTTGACCCGCCAGCTGGCGATGTTGCGCAGGCGGCTCGGTCCTTCGGCGTACAGCGCCATCACCGCCAGCGTCATGGCCGCGTCGGGCATGGCATTGCAGTCGATGTCGATAGCGGCCAGCGGCCAGCGGCCGCGCCGCACTTCGATCCAACCAGCGCCGCCGGCGACCTGTGCGCCCATCGCCTCAGCTGCATCGATGAAACGGATGTCGCCCTGGATCGAATCGGTGCCGACACCCTCGATGCGCAGCGGTCTGTCGGTGGCTGCAATCGCGCCCAGTGCGATGAAGTACGAGGCCGACGAGGCATCGCCCTCGACGTGAATGTTCCCTGGCGAGCGGTAGCGGCTGCCAGCCGGAATCACGAAGCGCTGCCAGCCCACTCGCTGCACGGCAACGCCGAAGCGTGCCAGCAGGTTCAGCGTGATCTCGATGTACGGCTTCGAGATCAGTTCCCCCTCGATGTCGATGGTGGCAGTCTGCTTGGCCGTCAACAGCGGCAGCGCGAGCAGCAGTGCGGTCAGGAACTGGCTGGACACATCGCCGCGAACGCGGATCGGTACCGACAGGTCCAGTTCATCCGAACCCGGCTGCAATCGCAGCGGCGGATAACCCGCCTGCCCAAGGTAATCGACGCGGCAGCCCAATGGCCGCAATGCATCGACCAGATCGGCAATCGGCCGCTCGTGCATCCGTGGCACGCCGCTCAGCTCGAAGCTGCCGCCCTGTGTGGCGGCCAGCATCGCCAGTGCGGCGGTCAGTGGCCGCATCGCAGTGCCGGCGTTGCCGAGGAACAGCGAGGCTTCACGCACCCCGAGCCGTCCGCCCAGCCCGGTGATGCGCAGGGCCGAGCCCTCGGGATCTATGCGGCAGCCCAGCGTGCGCAGCGCAGTGAGCATCACCTGCGTGTCGTCCGATTCGAGCAGGTCGCGGACAGTGGTGGTGCCCTCGCTCAACCCCGCCAGCAGCAGCACCCGGTTGGAGATGCTTTTGGATCCTGGCAGGCGCACAGTGCCGCCGGCACGAAGCAGGGGAGGGATGTCGATAAATGGAATGGCGTACATCGAGGTGCCGCAAACGGCTGCGGTTAGCGTGGCGGTGTCTTGCCGGTGTTCATGGTCCAGCCGCCACGGGCTGTCGAGGCGGCACGGATCAATTGTTCGAGAGCGTCAGCGTTGCCGCTGCCCATCACGTACTCCATTGCGTCAAGTGCCTGGCGGAACTGCTTCAACTGCTTCAGCAACTCTTCGCGGTTGGCGAGAAGAATGTCGCGCCAGACAGTCGGATCGCTGGCCGCGATGCGAGTGAAATCCCGGAAGCCTGGGCCCGCCAGCGACAGGAAATCGCGCGCAGCCGGTTGCCCCGTAACGCCGTTGAAGTAAGCGAAAGCCAGCAGGTGAGGCAGGTGGCTCACGGCAGCGAAGGCCGCGTCGTGGTTCTCGGGTGTCATGCGCAGCACCTGCGAGCCGATCGCCGCCCAGATGTCGGTGGCCTTCTGGATCAGGCCGGGTTCGGTCTGCGGCAATGGGGTCAGGATGACCTGTCGGCCCTGGTACAGCGTGGCATCGGCGTGCTCGATGCCAGCGACTTCCTTGCCGGCAATCGGGTGCGCCGGGACGAAATTCGGAAGCGCCTCTTTCAGCACGCGTCGAGCCGCATCGACGACATCGCGCTTGGTCGAGCCAACATCCATCAGCAGCACGCCGGGCTCGATCAAGTGGCGGATCGCGCGGAAGGTCGCCTCACTGGCCGAAACCGGCACCGCCATCAAAACGATGTCCGAGCCTGACACCGCCAGCAGCGCCGACTCGGCAGCCTGATCGATGACGCCCATGCGTCGCGCTTTTTCGGTTGTCGATGGCGATTTGCTGTATCCGACCACGCGCTTGACCAGCCCTGCGCGGCGCAGCGCAAGCGCGAACGATCCGCCCATCAGGCCGCATCCGATTACACCCAGCTGATTGAACACGTCAGTTTCCCGTCGCGTTTCGCGCAACCCACGACGCATGAACCGAACTGCCCTTGGCGAAGTTCCGCTTTCGGCCCTTTGCGGTCCTTCGCGGACATGCTCCCGCAGGCATCGGTCTGCGCGAGCGGAGGCTACCGAGTGACCGGCTCCGCTCATGTCCCCCGGGCCGGTTCACTGCCCAAGCGCTTCGGGTCAAGCCGATCCGGCCCTCCTCCTTTACTTCGCTGCGCCGGTCACCCGGCATCCTCCGCAGGCATCCACGGTTGTGTTCAACGGCCTTCAACCGCAACGGTGGCTCCTGGAGCGGTGTGGTGGGGTGCCGTGTGGAGTGAAGTAAAGGAGGAGGGCCGGATGGACTCGCGAGAAGCGCTTGAGTCGACAACCGGCCCGGGGGACATGAACGCAACACGGCACCCCGCCGCACCGCTCTCGCGCAGATTGAGCACTGACGACCTCTGCCCGCGAATGACCGCAAAGGGCCGCAAGCGGACGTTGAAACGGTTGGCTTCATTCCCGGTTCAGGATGCGGCCGCTTGGGCGTTCCGCAGGCGGATGTGCAGCTCGCGCATTTGCTTCTCGTCTACGGCACTTGGCGCGCCGGTCAACAGACACTGCGCACGCTGCGTCTTCGGGAAGGCGATCACGTCGCGGATGCTCTCGGCCTTGGTCATCAGCGTCACCAGGCGGTCCAGGCCAAAAGCCAGACCACCATGAGGCGGTGCACCGTACTGCAGCGCATCAAGCAGGAAGCCGAACTTCAGCTGTGCTTCCTCAGGCCCGATCTTCAGCGCGCTGAACACCTTGCTTTGCACCTCGGCGCGGTGAATACGCACCGAGCCGCCGCCCATCTCCCAACCGTTCAGCACCATGTCGTAGGCCTTGGCGATGCACTTGCCAGGGTCGCTGTCCATGTAGTCCTCGTGGCCGTCCTTCGGCGCGGTGAAGGGGTGGTGCGTAGCGTTCCAGCGCTGGGCATCCTCGTCGTACTCGAACATCGGGAAGTCGACCACCCACAGCGGCGCCCACACATCATCGAACAGCCCATGCGAGCGACCGAAATCGCTGTGTCCGATCTTGATGCGCAGCGCACCAATTGCGTCGTTGACGATCTTTTCCTTGTCGGCACCGAAGAACAGCAGGTCGCCGGTCTGCGCACCAGTGCGCTCGATGATCTTCGCGAGCGCGGCGTCATGCAGGTTCTTGACGATCGGGCTTTGCAGGCCCTCGCGACCCTTGTTCACGTCGTTGACCTTGATCCACGCCAGACCCTTGGCGCCGTAGATCTTGACGAACTCGGTGTAGGCATCGATCTCGCCGCGGCTCAAGCCGCCGTTGGCCTCGCCGCCACGCGGCACGCGCAGCGCGACCACGCGGCCACCCTGTGTCGTGGCTGGTGTGCTGAAGACCTTGAAGTCCACATCGGCCATCACGTCGGTCAGTTCGGTGAACTCGAGCTTGACGCGCAGGTCGGGCTTGTCGGATCCGAAGCGGTGCATCGCCTCCGAATACTTCATCACCGGGTACTCGGGCAGCTCGACACCGATGGTGTTCTTGAACACCGTGCGGATCATCCCCTCGAACATCGGGCGAATCTCTTCCTCTGTCAGGAAGCTGGTCTCGATGTCGATCTGGGTGAACTCGGGCTGACGGTCGGCCCGCAGGTCCTCGTCGCGGAAGCACTTGGTGATCTGGTAGTAGCGGTCGAAGCCCGCAACCATCAGCAACTGCTTGAACAGCTGCGGTGACTGCGGCAATGCGAAGAACATCCCTTCGTTGACGCGGCTCGGCACCAGGTAGTCACGCGCGCCTTCGGGCGTGCTCTTGGTCAGCATCGGGGTCTCGATGTCGATGAAGCCGTTGGCATCGAGGAACTTGCGCACCTCCATCGCCACGCGGTAGCGCAGGATCAGGTTCTTCTGCATCACCGGGCGGCGCAGATCGAGCACGCGGTGCGTCAGGCGAGTGGTTTCCGACAGGTTCTCGTCGTCGATCTGGAACGGCGGCGTGACGCTCGGGTTCAGCACCTCGAGGTCCAGGCACAGCACCTCGATCTTGCCGCTGGTCAGGTTGGCGTTCTCGGTGCCCGCGGGCCGCGCGCGGACCTTGCCGGTGATCTTCAGGCAGAACTCGTTGCGCACGCTCTCGGCGGTCTTGAACATCTCCGCTCGGTCAGGATCGCAGACCACCTGCACCAGCCCTTCGCGGTCGCGCAGGTCGATAAAGATGACGCCACCATGGTCACGACGACGGTGCGCCCAGCCCATCAGCGTCACGGTCTGGCCCATCAGGGCGTCACTCACCAGGCCGCAGTACGTTGTTCTCATCGTGTCACTCCAGAAACAGATTCGAGGTATTGCCGCTTCGATTTCTTGGCGGCAGCTTCACAGGTTCAGTTGGGAGCGCGCATGCGCCCGTGGCAAGGCTGTCGAATTGAGCGCGGCCGCGCTCAGGCGGGGGGCAGTGGTGGCGGTGGCGAGGCCGATTTCGCGACCGTCGGCGCCACAACGCCCATCGAGATCACGTACTTCAGTGCTTCGTCGACGCTCATGTCGAGCGCGATCACATCAGCGCGCGGCACCATCAGGAAGAAGCCCGAGGTCGGGTTCGGCGTGGTCGGCACATACAAGCTCAGGTAGTCGCCAGCCAGATGCACACCCGCCTCGCCGCCGGGCCGGCCGGTGACGAAGGCGATCGTCCATGACCCTGCCCGAGGGTACTGCACCAGCACCGCCTCGCGAAAGGCATTCCCGCTGCTCGAGAACAGCGTGTCGGAGACCTGCTTGACCGAGCTGTAGATCGACTTGACGATCGGAATCTGGTTGAGCAACCGACTGCCCTGCTTCAGCCACCACTGGCCGACGATGTTGGTCGCGAACATGCCCGTCAGCAGCAAGCCGACCAGCATCACCAGGACCCCGAAGCCGGGGATCTTCTTGAGCATTTCCAGCGGCGTGTGGGCCGCCTCCGGCAGCACCGCTTGCGAGGCGCTGAGCAGCCAGGCGAACAGGCCGTCGAGCACGCCCAGCACCGAGGTCAGCACCCAGACTGTGATGGTCAGCGGCAGCCACACCAGCAAGCCGGCGATGAGGTATTTCTTCAAGGGTGTCCTAGGGCTGAACTGGGTGATGCCACTCGGCGAAGATCAGTTCGACGAAGGCGAAGGCGCAGGCGCGCTGGATGTCGAGGCTGGCGCGGGCGAACTTGCGCTCTCCGCCTTGCCTGCCGTGCCCTTCGAGTCAGACGCAGGCGCATGGCCCGCAAGAGCGCCACCCGCCGGCTTTGCGTCTCCA
>CANHNO010000042.1 GCA_947462065.1 Burkholderiales bacterium
ACGCTGCACGCCTTGCACTACCACCAGGTCGATGTGTTCGCCGTGCAGAAGCAACTGGAAAAACAGGATGCCGACGGGCTGGCAGACGAGTTGCTCACCGGGTTGCTGACGATCCCGGTGGTCAAGAAGGCGACGTGGAGCGATGCCGAGAAACAGCAGGAACTCGACAACAACGCTCAGGGCATCCTGGGTTACGTGGTGCGCTGGGTCGACCAGGGCGTGGGTTGCTCGAAGGTGCCGGACATCCACGACATCGGCCTGATGGAAGACCGGGCCACACTGCGCATCAGCAGCCAGCACATGGCGAACTGGTTGCACCATGGCGTGGTGACCCAGGCCCAGGTAAACAGCACTTTGAAGCGCATGGCCAAGGTCGTCGACCAGCAAAACGCCAGCGACCCGCTCTATCAGAAGATGGCGGGCCGATTCGACGAATCGATTGCCTTCCAGGCGGCTCGCGACCTGGTCTTCAAGGGTCTGGCACAGCCCAGCGGCTATACCGAGCCGCTCCTGCATGCAGCCCGGTTGCGGGTCAAGGCGATGGGCTGATGGCATTCGGGGGCCTTCGGCAGCGGTGGTACAAGACCCGTTGTCGTCCACTGGCCACCACAGACCATGCCGCACCTGCTTCATATCCAAAGCTCACCACGCCAGCAGCGCTCGGCATCGATCGAAGTGGCACAGGCATTCATTGATGCGTGGACGACGCAGCGCCCTCAGGCCAGCGTCGACACGCTCGATGTGTGGACGACGCCTCTGCCGGAGTTCAACGGCGAGGCACTGGGAGCGAAGTACGCAGCACTTGAAGGAACTCCGCGCAGCGCTGCGCAGGTGAAGGTGTGGGCGGACATCGAGGCCCTGGGCCAGCGTTTTCACCGCGCTGACCTGATCGTGCTCAGCGTGCCGATGTGGAATTTCGGCATCCCGTACCGGCTGAAGCATCTGATCGACGCGGTCTCGCAGAAGGACGTGCTCTTCACCTTCGACGAGCGCGGCCTGCTGGGCCTGCTCGGCGGCCGCAAGGCGGTGGTGGTGGCTGCGCGCGGTGTGGCGCTCGGCGAGAACTTCCCGGCGTCCGAGTTCGATCATCAGACCAGCTACCTGAAGATGTGGGCGCGCATGGTGGGCATCTCCGAAGTGCACACGTTAGAGGTCGAGAAAACGTTGTTCGGGCCGGAAGCCGACGCCGCTTCGCGCGCACACAGCAAGGCACAAGCAGCCCGCCTGGCCTCGTCGATCTGAGGCGGCCCGCAGGCGTGGGCGCACGCCGGGTGGGCGTGAGCACGATTCGTGCGTAGGCCCCCGGGTGTTCTGTCCATCACCCCAATGAATCCCCGGCTCTGACCCTCCGGGGCGAATGCCCTCCATGACCCACATCGTGGTCGTCGGTGCCGGTTTTGCGGGCACCAACCTGGTTCGCGCACTGTCGGCCAAGCTGCCGGACGGCGTTTTGCTCACGCTCGTTTCCGACGAGAGCTACACCACCTTCAACCCGATGCTGCCGGAGGCAGTGGGCGCCTCGGTGTTTCCGGAGCAGGTGATCGTGCCCGTGCGCGAAATGCTGCCGCAGACCCGCACACACCAGTTCATCATGGGCTCGGTGGCCGAGGTCGATTCCATCGCGCGCCAGCTGACCTTGCGCAGCCTCTCCGGCGAAGTGCAGCTGAGCTACGACCATCTGGTTCTGGCCATCGGCAACCGGGCGCGTCTCGATCTCATGCCCGGCATGGCCGAGTACGCCTTGCCGCTGAAGACAGTGGGTGACGCGATGCACATCCGCAACACCGTGCTGCGCCGCCTGGCCCGCATCGAACTGGAATCCGATCCGGCATTGCGCCGCCGGCTCGGCCATTTCATCGTGGTCGGCGGCGGGTTTTCCGGCGTCGAAGTGGCCGGTGAACTGATCGACTGCCTGCGCAGCATCCAGCATTTCTATCCGCGCATCTCACCTGTGGAACTGCAGGTCACGGTCCTGCACTCGTCGGAGCGGCTGCTGCCAGAGTTGTCGCCGCGCCTGGGCGCCGCCGCGCTGCGGTCAATGCGCCAGCGCGGCGTGACGGTGCGGCTGGAAACGCTGGCCGCCTCGGTGTCGGCCGAGGGCGTCACCCTGAAATCCGGCGAGCTGATTGAGGGACACACCGTGCTGTGCACCATCGGCACGTCAGCGAATCCGCTGCTTCGGCGGCTCGGTGCGGCCACCACCAGCGGGCGCGTCATCGTGCGCGGCGATCTGTCAGTGCCGGGCACGCCCGGACTGTGGGCGGTGGGTGACTGCGCCTACGTACCGAACGCCCTCGATGGCAACGCATCGCCACCGACCGCGCAATTCGCTGTCCGCCAGGCGCGCCACCTGGCCACCAATCTGCTGCGCACGCTGAAGGGTGAGGCCACCACGCCGTTCGGCTATCGCTCGCGGGGCATGATGGCGTCGATCGGACATTTGAATGGTGTCGCCGAGGTCGCCGGTGTGCCGCTCACCGGCTGGCTGGCGTGGCTGGTCTGGCGCGCTTACTACCTGTCGCAGATGCCCTCGTCAGGGCGACGGTTTCGCATCTTCTTCGAATGGTTCTGGGGCATGTTCTACCCGCCGGACATCACCCACCTGCGCTTCACCCGCAGCGCCGACATGCAGGCCGACGAGCAGCGCCGCTATGCCGAACACGACTCACAGGCCGCGACCGCGCAGGAGTCGGTGCGGGCTTGACAGCCAGTCAGACCAGAGTGCGCCTCAACAGCCGCTCGAGCACGCGCAGCGGCGATGTCGCCGCGTCGCTCATGCCATCGATCGGCAGGTAGAAGGTCTGCTCGAACAGATGCTGGCCTGCCATGGCCGCGTGCGAGACCTGGTCGGTGTAGACCAGCCAGCTGCTGCCAGGCACGAACTGCTGGGTGTGCTGCGGCGCCTTGGCCTGGTAGCTGGCATCCGCCTTCATCTGATCATGCAGCTGCAACATGAAATGGTCGTAGGCACTGCGCTTCGATTTGGTGATGCCCAGGGCCTGCAACACAGCGCTGCTGCCCCAAACCGGGCGATGCAGAGACGGCAGGTAATGCCGGGCCACGCCTTCGAACGATTCTCCCAGTCGCCAGGTGCGGGGGCGGCCCTCTGGATTCACGTTGGTGAACAGCCGAAGGATGCGCTTGCCCTGCGTGGGCGAAGACGGGAAGCTGTCGACGTGCAGCCGGGTGTCATCCTTGCGCCAGGAGGTGGTTCGACCTTCCACCTCCACCGGCCGGAAGCTGGTGCGGCCGGACTGAATCGCCGGCACGTAGCTCGGCAGCAGCTGTCGCAGCAGGGAAACGCTGCTCTGCGCGTAGCGCTCGACCATCCCGCGCAGCGGTTCGAGACTGTCTCGGCTGCCTTGCAGCGTGCCATTGGCCGGGTTCAGGCTGATGTTCTTGCCTGCGTCGACCAGGCTGGGATCGAGGAAGCGCAGTTCGGTGTCGTCCAGCGGGAAGGCGAGATGCGGCAGCAGCACGACACTGCCGCCTTCGAGGGCCTGCAGTGCGGTGTCCTGCTGCTGGGGTGAGCACGCTTGGTCCCAATGCTCAATGGGGAGGCTGACGATCTCGGTCAAGTCCGCTTTCCTGCTGTCTGCGTGGTGAGACGATACCTCCAGATCGCTATCGGGACATGCCGTCGGGTTCTCTGACCTGGCCGGTCTCTGGCCGCAACCACAGTGCCAGCGGGGCCTGCAACAGTGCATAAGCGCCGTAGGCCGCCGCACCCGCCACCGCCAGCGCTGGCGTCGCACCAAAGAGCGACCATCCCGCCACAGCCGCCGCTTCGCGCGTGCCCCAGCCTCCAAAGGTGACGGGCATCGAAGCCAGCAACAGGATCGGCGCGGTGGTCACCACGATCAGCCAGGCCGGCAAGAGAATGCCGAACGCACGCGCAGCACAGATCACCGCACACACCGTGAACAGCTGAACCAGCAAGGAAGCCGCGGCTTGCCAAAGGTACTGGTTCAAACCGCCGGGACGTTGCAACAGTTCGACCGCCGTCACCCGGCGGCTGCCGGGACGCGTCCCGCGACCAGCCAGCGTAGCCAGTGCGAGCAGCACACCCAGCGGCAAGACGAGCACCGCCACCAGCAACGCAGTCGCCAGCCACCCCGTTGCGCAGGCATCGGGCACGTGCAGCAACACCCGCAGACGCTGCATCTCGGGCGTATCCAGTCCACCGAACAGGCCCAGGGCGGCCAGTGCAAACAAGATCCACAAGCCACTCAGCCGGTCCAGCACCACCGACAGACCAGCCACCCCACGCGGGCAACCACGGCGTTGCAGTTGCCAGGCACGGAACAGATCGCCACCGACCACCGCCCCGGGCAACAAGGCATTGATGGCGGCCGCCTGGAAATAAACCGCCACCGACCAGCGTGCGCTGACCGCATGTCCCAGCCAGCGCGCCAGCTCGCCCCAGCGCAACGCAGCCGAGACATTGGCTGCAATCGCGCACAGCAGGCCCGCCACCAGCCAGCGCCCATCGGCCCCTCGCAACGCGGCCAAGATCGCCTGCGGACCCGCCCACCACACCACGCCGCCCAGCAACAAGGGCGCGCCGAGGAGGCGCAACACTTGCCACGTTCGCTGCCGCGTGGACACGCTCAAGCAGAGGTGCCGGGAAAGTAGCGCGGCTTGAACCAGTCGGTGAACCGCTGTACACCCACGGCCAGCGGAGTGCTTGGGCTGAAGCCGACCCAGGCGTCGAGCGCCGAGGTCTCGGCATGGGTCGCGAGCACATCACCGGGTTGCAGCGGCAGCATCTCGCGCACAGCGGTGACCCCCAGCGCGCGTTCCATCGTGTCGATGAAATCGAGCAGCGGCACCGGCGTGCTGTTACCGATGTTGAAGACGCGCCACGGCGCACCGCTGCTGGCCGGGTCGGGTGCGCTGGCGTCGTAGTGCGGGTTCGCCGTCGCCGGCTTGTCAAGCACGCGCAGCACGCCTTCGACGATGTCGTCGACATAGGTGAAGTCGCGCGTCATCTGGCCATGGTTGTAGACCTTGATCGGCCGCCCCGCGAGCATCGCGTCGGCGAACAGGAAGGGTGCCATGTCAGGCCGGCCCCAGGGACCGTAGACGGTGAAGAAGCGCAGCCCGGTGGTCGGCAGGCCATACAGGTGGCTGTAGCTGTGTGCCATCGCCTCGTTGGCCTTCTTGGTCGCCGCGTACAGGCTCACCGGGTGATCCACCGCATCAGCCTCTGCATACGGCAGCTTCGCGTTACCGCCATAGACGCTGGACGAACTGGCGTAGACCAGGTGCGCCACACCGTGGTGGCGGCAGCCCTCGAGCACGTGGGCAAAGCCGATCAGGTTGCTGTCGACATAGGCCATCGGGTTGGTCAGCGAGTAGCGCACCCCAGCCTGGGCGCCGAGATGCACCACGCCATCAAACCGCTCGCGGGAGAACAGCGCGGCCATGCCATCGCGGTCAGCGAGATCGAGCTTGTGAAAGGCGAACGCTGCCGACCCGTTCAGGCGCGCCAGCCGATCGACCTTCAGTGCCGGGTCGTAGTAGTCGTTGAGGTTGTCGATGCCGACCACGTGGTCACCACGCGCGAGCAACCGCTGCGCGACGAACATGCCGATGAAGCCGGCCACGCCGGTGACGAGGACTTTCATGTCAGAAGCAGCGCCACAATTCGAAGCTTGAGGGCCGAGGATGGATGTCGGCTCATTCTCCCGTGTTTCTCATGCCGCCCCCCGCCTCGAACCCCGCCTCCGCGTTGAATCTGCCACTCGATGCGCTCCCGGCGCGTTGCGATGTGCTGATCGTCGGCGCCGGGCCGGCCGGCAGCGCCGCCGCGATCACGCTGGCAGGTGCTGGCTTCGATGTGGTGCTGATCGACCAGCAGGCGTTTCCGCGCGACAAGATCTGCGGTGACGGCCTGATTCCGGACGCGCACCACGCGCTGCGCCGGCTGGGCATGCTAGATGCGGTGCTGGCGCGCGCGCGCTCGGTGCGCCATGTGGCGGTGATCGGCCCGCGCGGCGGCCGCATCGATGTGCCGGGCACGCTGGCCGTGCTGCCGCGTCGGGAACTGGACGCGATGCTGTGCCAGGAGGCGGTCGAGGCCGGTGCGCGGATGCATGCACCGGTGCGATTCATCGGCCTGCTCGAAGAAGACCAAGGTGCCGGCGAAGTGGGCACGCGCCGTGCCGTCGGTGCCACCGTGCGCGCGGGCGATGCGACCCGCGAGGTGCGCGCGACCTGGGTGCTGATCGCCAGCGGCGCACCGCCGCAGGCGCTGATGGCCTCCGGAATGTGCGACCGCCGCACGCCGACCGGTGTGGCGCTGCGCGGCTATGTGAAGAACCTGGCGATGGTCGATCACATCACCGAACTCGAAGTGGTGTGGCACCCACGGATGAAGCACGGCTACGGCTGGATTTTTCCGGGGCCCGACGGCGTGTTCAACATCGGCGTTGGCGTGGCACACAGCCACGCAATAGGCGGCGATTCGGGCCAGTCGATGCAGGACATCAACCTGCGCACGATGTTCGACGAGTTCACCCGCGTCCACCGCGCGGCAGGCGACCTGCTGGCCGGCGGTGAATGGGTCGGCGAGCTGAAGGGTGCGCCGCTGCGCTGCTCGCTGCGCGGCGGCAAGCTGTCACGCCCGGGCCTGATGGTGACCGGTGAAGCAGCCGGCAGCACCTACGCCTTCACGGGGGAGGGCATCGGCAAGGCGCTGGAGACCGGGCTGGCCGCAGCTGACGTTCTGATTCAGGCGAGGCATGACCAACAGCCCGAAGCCCAGGTGCGCACCACGTACGAGCAGAAGGTTCGCGCGTTGGCGCCGCGCTATGAGATGTACGACAAGGCGAACATCGTCAACATGCACCCATGGCTGGTCGACCTGGTGGTGTGGAGCGCCAAGCGCAGCCCGAGCCGGCTGCGCCGCATGACCGGGCTGCTGGAAGAGACCCACCTGCCGAGCAGCCTGCTGAGCGTGAGGAGTTGGATGCGCCTGCTCTTCGTGCACACCTGAGGACCCACCGCATGTGCCAGCTTCTCGGGATGAACGGCAACACACCGACCGATATCGTTTTCAGCTTCACCGGTTTTTCGACCCGTGCCGACGAGCATCAGGACGGCTTCGGCATCGCCTTTTTCGAAGGCGCCGGGCTGCGGCTGTTCGTCGATGCACAAAGCGCACGCCAGTCGCCGGTGGCGGAGATGGTTCGGCGCTATCCGATCCGATCGACCAACGTCATCGCACACATCCGCAAGGCCACGCAGGGCCGCGTCGCGCTGGAAAACACGCACCCCTTTGTTCGCGAGCTGTGGGGCCGGTACTGGGCGTTCGCGCACAACGGCAACCTCCTCGACTACGCACCACGCCTGCACGCTTCGTTTCACCCGGTCGGCGACACGGACAGCGAACGCGCCTTCTGCTGGCTGATGCAGGAGCTGTCCAAGGCGCATGCACGCATGCCCTCGGTGGAAGAGCTGACCGCCACCCTGCGCGAGCTGGTGCCGCAGATCGCCGCGCATGGCAGCTTCAATTTCCTGCTGAGTCAGGGAGAGGCGCTGTGGGCACATTGCTCGACGCAGCTGAGCTACCTGGTTCGCCAGCACCCGTTCCAACGGGCGAGGCTGCAGGATGACGACATCAGCGTCGACTTTGCCCAGATCACCTCCCAGACGGACCGGGTGGCGGTGATCGTCACCGACCCGCTGACCTGCGACGAAGCCTGGATCGCTTTTGCGCCGGGCGAACTGAAGGTGTTCGTGGGGGGGGAGCCGGTGTCCGTGTGACCCGGGGGGCGAAGTTCAGACCCTAAGATCGACCGATCCCTGCAGCCCGTCGCGCCCATGACCTCCACGGCACCCACACCCCGCTTCGACACCTTCTACCGCTACGACGCGCTGACGCAACTGCTCACCGATTACGCGGCGGCCTACCCCGGACTGGTGTCGGTGGTATCGATCGGCAAGAGCCACGAGGACCGCGACATCTGGGTGGTGGCGGTCACCCAGTCGGCCACAGGCATCGACACCGACAAGCCGGCGTTCTGGGCCGACGGCAACATCCACGCCGCCGAGCTCTGCGCCAGCACGGCCTGCCTGTACTACCTGCACCAGCTGGTCACCGGCTACGGCACCCTGACCGACGACGGGCGCAGGATCACCCGGCTGCTCGACACGCGCGTGGTCTACCTCTGTCCGCGGTTGAACCCCGATGGCGCCGAGCTGGCGTTGGCCGACCGGCCGCGGCACATCCGCTCGTCGACGCGTCGTTATCCGTACGAAGAGCAAGCGGTCGACGGCTTGACGGTGGAAGACGTCGACGGCGACGGTCGCGTGCTGATGATGCGCATCCCCGACCCGCACGGCGGCTACAAATGCTGCGAGCTCGACCCGCGGATGATGGTGGCACGCGAGCCTGGCGAGTTCGGTGGCGAGTACTACCGCGTGATCCCCGAAGGCACGCTGCAGCAGTACGACGGCTTGACCGTCAAGGTGAACCCCGATCGCGAAGGCCTGGACCTGAACCGCAATTTCCCGTCGCAATGGCGGCAGGAGCACGAGCAGCAAGGCGCAGGCCCCTACCCGACCAGCGAGCCCGAGGTGCGCGCGATGGTGGATTTCATCACCGCCCACCCGAACATCGGCGCGGTGATCAGCTTCCACACCCACAGCGGCGTGATCCTGCGGCCGATGGGCACTCAGAGCGATGACGACATGATCCCGGAGGACCTGTGGTCGTTCAAGCGCTTCAGCGCGCTGGGCGCCAAGTTGACCGGCTATCCGGCGGTGAGCGCCTGGCACGAATTCAAGTACCACCCGAAGGAGATCATCACCGGCACACAGGACTGGGCCTATGAGCACCTGGGCATGCTGTTCTGGACGGTGGAGATCTGGTCGCCGAACGCCGAGGCCGGCATCACCGGCTACCCATGGATCGATTGGTACCGCGAGCACCCGGTGGCCGATGACCTGAAGCTGCTGAAGTGGAGCGACGAGCAATGCGGCGGCCAGGCGTATGCAGCATGGCGACCATTCCAGCACCCGCAGCTCGGTGCGGTCGAGATCGGCGGCTGGGACCACCAGAACTACTGGCGCAACCCGCCGCCTCACCTGCGTGAACGCGAAGCGGCCCGCTTCCCTGCGTGGATGACGCAGCTCGCCTTGAGCCTGCCAAAGCTGGAACTGCTGCGCACCGAGGTGCGTGCGCTAGGACCGGACACCTGGCGGGTGCGGCTGGCGGTCGCCAACAGCGGTTGGCTGCCCTGCTACATCAGCAAACGCGCGCTGGAGCGCAAGGTGGTGCGCGGCGTGATGTTCGAACTGCACCTGCCGCAAATCAATGGCAGCCCGGACCCGGCTGTCTCGCTGGTCAGCGGCAAGCTGCGCCACGAAGGACCGCAGCTCGAGGGCCATGCGCCAGAAGAGTCGCTGCTCAACCTGGCCGGCGAACACAACGCGACCCCCGACCGGGCGGTCGGTGAATGGGTGGTGCGCGCGCCGCAAGGCACTCGGCTGGTGCTGACCGCGCGAGCCGATCGCGCTGGCATCGTTCGGGCCGAGGTCAGCCTGGACTGAACCCGTCGGGGTGAGCCGAGCGATCGGTTCGGTGTCGAGCCTTCAGCGTGCGCTGTTCAGCTGCTGGCGCGTCGCATCAGCCACGCGCCGTGCGGCCGCGGCAAAGTCGTCACCCGCACTCGCGTACAACACTGCGCGCGACGAGTTCACCGCAATCGGGCCGGTGGTCCGGCCAGCTTGCGACCGCCAGCCCGCCCTCACCGTTGCCGCCGCATCGCCCCCCTGCGCGCCTACACCGGGGATGAGCAAAGGCAGCGTCGGTGCCAGCTCGCGCACCCGCGCGATCTCTGCCGGAAACGTCGCACCGACCACCAGGCCGAGTTGCCCGGTGCGGTTCCACGGGCCTTGTGCCAGCCGCGCAATGTGTTCATACAGCAGGTCGCCGGGCTGTCCGCCGGCACCGACGATGCGTTGCGCCTGCAGGTCAGAACCGCCCGCATTCGAGGTGCGGCACAACAAGATCAGCCCCTTGTCGGAGTAGTCCAGATACGGCTCGATCGAGTCGTGCCCCATGAACGGTGACAGCGTGACCGCATCTGCCTGGTATCGCTCGAAGGCCTCGCGGGCGTACTGCTGCGCCGTGCTGCCGATGTCGCCGCGCTTGGCATCGAGGATCACCGGCACGGCAGGCGCCACCGCATGGATGTGCGCGATCAGCGCTTCCAACTGGTCCTCGGCGCGGTGCGCGGCGAAGTAAGCGATTTGCGGCTTGAACGCTATCGCCAGGTCCTTCGTGGCGTCGACGATCGCCGCGCAGAAATCGAAGATGCGGCTGGCGTCGCCTTTCCAGGCGCCGGGGAATTTCGATGGCTCAGGGTCGAGGCCGATGCAGAGCAACGAGTCGTTGAGGGACTCGGCGGCAGTGAGTTGGTCGGTGAACGCCATGAGGTCAGGGGCGTGCGCCGACTTCAAACCCGCCGCGCCAGCTCTGCCGCCAGGCCGACATATGAGCCCGGCGTCATCGCCAGCAGCCGCTGCTTCTCTGCGTCCGGAATCTCCAGCGTGGCGATGAACGCCTGAATCGCGTCGCGGGTGATGGTCTTGCCGCGCGTCAGCTCTTTCAACCGCTCGTAGGGGTTGGGCAAGCTGTAGCGGCGCATCACGGTCTGTATCGGTTCGGCCAGCACTTCCCAGGCGTCATCGAGGTCGGCGGCGAGGCGCGCCTCATTGACTTCGAGCTTGCCCAGGCCGCGCAGCAGGCTGTCGGCGCCGAGCAGCGCATAGCCGAGGGCCACGCCCATGTTGCGCAGCACGGTGCTGTCGGTCAGGTCGCGCTGCAGGCGGCTGATCGGCAGCTTCTGGCTCAGGTGCGTCAGCAGCGCATTGGCGAGGCCGAAGTTGCCTTCGGCGTTCTCGAAGTCGATCGGGTTGACCTTGTGCGGCATCGTGCTGCTGCCGATCTCGCCCTCTTTCAAGCGCTGCTTGAAGTAGCCCAGGCTGATATAGCTCCACACATCGCGCGACCAGTCGATCAGGATGGTGTTGCTGCGCGCCACCGCGTCGAACAGCTCGGCCATGTAGTCGTGTGGCTCGATCTGGATCGTGTAGGGGTTGAAAGTGAGCTTCAGCTGCTGCTCGACGACCTTGCGGCTGAAGGCTTCCCAATCGACCGTGGGATACGCCGCGAGGTGCGCGTTGTAGTTGCCAACCGCACCGTTCATCTTGGCGAGCAGTTGCACCCCGGCGATGCGCTCGCGCGCCCGAGCGAGCCGGGCGACCACGTTGGCGACTTCCTTGCCCAGCGTGGTCGGGCTGGCGGTCTGACCATGGGTGCGGCTGAGCATTGGAACCGGCGCCAGCGCGTGCGCCAGGCCGCTCATCACGGCGATGAGCTGGTCGAGCGTGGGCAGCAGCACCTCAGCGCGGGCCGCCTGCAGCATCAGCGCATGGCTGGTGTTGTTGATGTCTTCGCTGGTGCAGGCGAAGTGCACGAATTCGCTGGCAGCGAGCAGTTCGGCTTCGCCCTTGAACTGCGCCTTCAGCCAGTACTCGACCGCCTTCACGTCGTGGTTGGTGGTGCGCTCGATGTCCTTGATGGCCTGCGCGTCGGCTTCGGAGAAGGCTGCCACCTTGCCTCGAAGCAGCGCTCGCCCGCTTGCGGACAGCGGCGCGAACTCGGGCAGGCCGGCGTCCGACAGCGCAATGAACCACTCCACCTCCACCTGCACGCGGCGGTGCATCAGGCCGTATTCGCTGAGCAGCGCACGCAGCGGGGCGACCTTGGCGGCATAACGGCCGTCGAGCGGCGACAGGGCAGTGAGCGGGGAGAGATTCATCGGATGGCGGGCGCAAGGGCCCCAGCAGCGGGCAAACAGCCTTGAAGTTTAGGCGGTGAGCCCATTGGCGCCGGCCACCGCCCCCGGCGCACCTTATGCTCAGTCACGGGGGATTCCTCGCGACGCACCCCCTTGAAGGACTGCCGAATGGCTTCTGACAGCGCCTCTCAAAGCTCGCCCGCCACGGCACCACCGAGCAAGCACATCCGCCTGACCTCGCACCCGGGCCAGCAAGGCGCGGGCGGCGCACCGACGATCCGCTGGGGCGCGGCGACTGCCAGTGAGCGCGGGCCAGTCGTCGGGACCACCACCAACCGCAGCCAGCGCAATGTGATCGGCACACACAGCGGCAGCTACGGCGTCTACCGCGCGCTGGCGGTGGCCGCCGGCAACCTAGTCAAGGGCCACCGCGCGGACCTGACCAATACCACGCCCACCGATGTGATCGGCCCGTACCCTCAGTGGGGCGACGCCGATCGCATCGTCTCGATCGACCCCTGGGGCGCGTCGGTGGCCGATGTATTCAGCGAGCAACTGGCGAACGGCATCGACATCCGCCCGACCATCGCGGTGACGAAGGCGCACATCCACCTGCCGGAGATCAAGCAGGCACTGGCGTTCCAGCGGCTGGCGGTCGACGGCAAGGTGCTGCTGGATGACAGCTCGGCAGTGGTCACCAAGATCGCCATCGAGCCGGTGTGGTGGCTGCCTGGCGTGGCGCGGCGCTTCAAGGTCAGCGAGGCGGACCTGCGGCGCGCACTCTTCGAAGAGACCGGCGGCATGTACCCGGAACTGGTCACGCGCAGCGACATCGAGGTGTTCCTGCCGCCGATCGGCGGACAGACGCTGTATGTCTTCGGCGACGTGCGCAACCTGGCCGACCCCTCGGTGACGCTGACAGCGCGGGTGCACGACGAGTGCAATGGCAGCGATGTGTTCGGTTCCGACATCTGCACCTGCCGTCCCTACCTGACCCACGCGATCGAGGAATGCATCCGCGGTGCGCAGGCCGGTGGCGTCGGCCTGATTGCCTACAGCCGCAAGGAAGGCCGCGCGCTCGGCGAGGTGACCAAGTTCCTGGTCTACAACGCGCGCAAGCGGCAGGTGGGCGGCGACAGCGCAGACACCTATTTCCTGCGCACCGAGTGCGTGGCAGGCGTGCAGGACATGCGCTTTCAAGAATTGATGCCCGACGTGTTGCATTGGCTGGGCATCCGAAAAATCCACAGATTGGTGAGCATGAGCAACGACAAGTACGACGCGATCACCGGCAGCGGCATCGAGGTGGGTGAACGCATCAAGATACCCGATGAACTGGTGCCGGCCGACGCCCGCGTCGAGATCGACGCGAAGATCGCTGCCGGCTATTTCACCGATGGCGCAGTGCCGACCGCCGCCGAGCTGGCCGGCACCAAGGGGCGCGGACTTGAGTGAGGCCGTGGGGACCGAAGCAGCGAGCGCGCCGCACGGCCGCGATGCGGTCAGCGTGCTGCGTGACCCCGCCACGATCCGCCGCCGGTGCGCCGCGATCACTCGGGCCGTCAGCGAGGGTCGCTCGCCGAACTTCACGCTCGACCGCAGCCGGCTCGACGAGGTGGCCGAGCGCGTCGAGCGCGTGACCCGGGCCAGCTACCCCGAACTGCAGATTCCATTTCACAGCCGCTGGCGGCACTTCGAGTCAGGTGGTGTTGACCGCAAGGCAGCGATGGATGCTGAGATGGCCGGCCGCAGCGTGGCAGATCAGGCCCGCGCGCGCATCGACCTGACGGTGGTCAGCGTGCTGCTCGATGCCGGAGCGGGCCCGGACTGGCGCTACGCCGAGGCTGGCGGTGGGCAAACGTACACCCGCTCCGAAGGGCTGGGAGTGGCCAGCTGGCATGCGTTCCAGCAGGGCTTGTTTTCCGACACCCCTGGCGATCCGCTGCGTGCCGATGCCGCCGCCTTGCAACGGCTCGATGCGGCAGCGTTGCGCAGCAGCTTTCAGGTGAGCAGCAGCAACCCGCTGGTCGGCCTGGAAGGCCGCGTGGCGCTGCTGAACCGGCTGGGCGCAGCGCTCGCGGCCGCCCACGGCCTGGCGGGTCGGCCCGGTGCGCTGTTCGACCACCTCCCCCGACCCCTCGGCGGCGCAAGCGCCACGCTCGAAGTTGACCACCACGTCACCGCAGCCCAGGTGCTGCGCGCGGTGCTCGATGCGTTCTCGTCGATCTGGCTGACCGGCAGCATGCTGCAGGGCGTGCCACTGGGAGACGTGTGGCCGCACCGCTGGGCCGGTGGCGAGTCGAAGTCCGACGGTGGCCATGGCACAACCGACGACTGGGTGCCGTTCCACAAGCTGAGCCAGTGGCTGAGCTATTCGCTGCTCGAGCCGCTGATGTGGGCCGGCGTGAAGGTGTCGGGCCTCGACGCGCTGACCGGCTTGTCCGAGTACCGCAACGGCGGCTTGTTGCTCGACGGTGGCGTGATCGTGCCGCGCGATGCCCGCCTGCTGCAAAAGCGCTGGAAGGTGTCTGACGAATTCATCATCGAATGGCGCGCGCTGACGGTGTCGCTGATCGACGAGCTGGCGCCCTTGGTGAGGGCGCGGCTTGGGAAAACCGCCGAGGAGATGCCGCTGGCCTGCATCCTCGAAGGCGGCACCTGGGCCGCGGGCAGGGAGATTGCTAAGGAACTTCGCGGCGGCTCACCGCCGCTGATCATCGACAGCGACGGCACGGTTTTCTGATCCATCGAACGAGGCGCCCATGACCGCACCCATCCACCACATCACCCACCCGCTGGTGCAGCACAAGCTGACTCTGATGCGGCAGAAGGACTGCAGCACCAACAGCTTCCGTCGCCTCATGGGCGAGATCAGCATGCTGATGGCCTATGAGGTCACTCGCGACATGCCGACGCAGCTGATCGACATCGAGACCCCGCTGGAGGCGATGAAGTCGCCGGTGATCGACGGCAAGAAGACGGTGTTCGTCAGCATCATGCGCGCCGGCGGTGGCTTCCTCGACGGCATGCTGACAGTGGTGCCAGGTGCGCGCATCGGCCACGTCGGTCTGTACCGCGACCCGAAGACGCTGGTCGCGGTCGAGTACTACTTCAAGATGCCCGCCGACATGCACGAGCGCGACGCGATCGTGCTCGACCCGATGCTGGCCACCGGCAATTCCGCGGTCGCAGCGGTCGACCGGCTGAAAGAGACCAAGCCGCGATCGATCCGCTTCGTCTGCCTGCTGGCCGCACCGGAGGGTCTGAAAACGCTGCAGGCGGCGCACCCGGACGTGCCGATCTACACCGCAGCGATCGACCGCGAGCTGAACGACCACGGCTACATCCTGCCCGGGCTGGGTGACGCCGGCGATCGGCTGTTCGGGACGAAGTAGCCGTGCTGATCCGCCACGCCACGTTGCCCGATGGGCGCAGCGGCATCGACGTGCTGGTGCAGGACGGTCGCATTTCGGCAATCGACCACGGCCTGACGGCACCCGACGGCACGCCGGAGATTGACGCAGCCGGCCAGTTGCTGGCACCGTCGTTTGTCGATGCGCATTTCCACATGGATTCGACGCTCAGCTACGGCCTGCCACGCGTCAACGCCAGCGGCACGCTGCTCGAAGGCATTGCGCTGTGGGGCGAGCTGAAACCGCATCTGACGCAGGAGGCATTGGTCGAGCGCGCCCTGCAGTACTGCGACTGGGCGGTGGCCAAGGGGCTGCTCGCGATCCGCACGCATGTGGACGTGTGCGATGACCGGCTGCTGGCGGTCGAGGCGCTGCTGCAGGTCAAGAGACAAGTGGCGCCCTACCTCGATCTGCAACTGGTCGCGTTCCCGCAGGACGGGCTGCTGCGTTCGCCGACTGCACTGGCTAACTTGAGGCGCGCGCTGGACAAGGGCGTGGACGTGGTCGGCGGCATCCCGCACTTCGAGCGCACGATGACCGACGGCGCCGAGAGCGTGCGCATCCTCTGCGAACTGGCGGCCGAACTCGGTCTGCGGGTGGACATGCACTGCGACGAAAGCGACGACCCGATGTCGCGCCACATCGAAACGCTGACCTTCCACACGCAGCGACTTGGGCTGCATGGCCGCGTTACCGGCTCGCACCTGACCTCGATGCATTCGATGGACAACTACTACGTCTCGAAGCTGATCCCGCTGATGGCCGAGGCGCAGGTGCACGTGGTGGCCAACCCGCTGATCAACATCACGCTGCAAGGCCGTCACGACACCTATCCGAAGCGCCGCGGCATGACCCGCGTGCCCGAGCTGATGGCCGCGGGTGTGAACGTTGCCTTCGGTCACGACTGCGTGATGGACCCTTGGTACCCGCTCGGCTCGGGTGACATGCTGGAGGTCGCGCAGATGGGTCTGCATGTGGCGCAGATGACCTCGCCAGCACAGATCGCGGCATGCTTCGATGCGGTGACCGTCAACGGTGCCCAGGCACTCGGGCTTGACCGGCACGGCATCACCGTCGGCTGCGATGCAGATCTGGTGCTGCTGCAGGCGCGGTCGGTGGTGGAAGCGGTGCGGCTGCGCGCCAACCGGCTGCGGGTGTGGCGACGCGGCCGACAGGTCGCCGCAAGCGCACCGGTGGTGTCTCAGCTCAGTCTGCCCGGGCGACCGGCCAGCGTCGACTGGACACTGTCGCGCTGAGCGCTGTGGCATGCGCACGACCGCCTGACGCAAACACCCTGAAACGAAAGATCGCATCGTTAGAATGAAATTTGCATTTGGTTGCAATGTCCCACTCTCATCTTGGCGCCCTCCTGGACGCCCTCCGACATGAAACTCATCGGCTCGCTGACCAGCCCGTACGTGCGCAAGGTGCGCATCGTGCTGGCCGAAAAGAAGCTCGACTTCCACTTTGAACTGGAAGACGTCTGGGCGCGCGACAGCATCCTGGCCTCCAACCCGCTGGGCAAGGTGCCCTGCCTGGTGATGGAGGGTGGCGAAGCCGTTTTCGATTCGCGGGTGATCGTCGAGTACGTGGACACCTTGTCGCCCGTGGGCCGGCTGATCCCGGAGCGGGGTCGTGAGCGCGCCGAGGTGCGCACCTGGGAGGCCCTGGCCGACGGCGTGCTCGACGCGGGTGTGGCCGCACGTCTGGAGCGCACTTGGGCAGGCCGCAGCGACAGCGAGCGCAGCGTTGCCTGGATCGAGCGGCAACTCGGCAAGATACAGACGTCGCTTGCCGCGATGAGCAAGGGGCTGGCCGACAAACCCTGGTGCTGCAACGGCAACCACCTGACACTCGCCGACATTGCCGTCGGCTGCGCGGTGTCTTACCTGGACTATCGATTCCCGGAGATCGACTGGCGCGGCACGTACCCGAATCTGGTACGTCTGTCAGACAAGCTCAACGCGCGCCAGAGCTTCATCGACAGCCAGCCGCCGCCCGCCTGAAACGCTGACGACGCATCGGCGACGTACAGCCGTCGGTCACATCGCGACGGCGAAGCTCTCGGCTTGTGCCATCGGCCAATAGAGCCGGTAAACGCTGTGGGACAGATTGCCTGCGAGCAGGGAACCCGGCTGAATGAATGGCAGCAGGTTGCTCAGCAGCTTGACCTCGTGATCATTGGTACGGCGCACGATGTGCGCGGCCGTGATCGCGCCGGGGTGATCGAGGCCTGCCGCCTGTACCAGTTCCTTCAGCGCCTTCAGGGTGCTCTGATGGAAGTGGTGGACCCGGTCCGCCTTGGTGGGCACGACCAGCGCCTGCTGCCGGCGCGGGTCCTGCGTGCTGATGCCGGTGGGGCACGCGCCGGTGTGACACGACTGCGACTGGATGCAGCCCAGCGCAAACATGAAGCCGCGCGCCGAGTTGCACCAGTCGGCGCCGAGCGCCATGGTGCGGGCGATGTCGAAGGCGCTGACCACCTTGCCGGCACAGCCGATCTTGACGCGGTGCCGCAGGTTCAAGCCCACCAAGGTGTTGTGCACCAGCAGCAGACCTTCCTGCAGCGGTGCGCCCACGTGGTCGGTGAATTCGAGCGGCGCCGCTCCGGTCCCGCCCTCACCGCCATCGACGACGATGAAGTCCGGCGTGATGCCCGTGGCGAGCATTGCCTTGGCGATCGCGAACCATTCCCACGGATGGCCAATGCACAGCTTGAAGCCCACCGGCTTGCCACCGGACAAGACGCGCAGCTTGTCGATGAACTGCATCATCTCGATCGGGGTCGAGAACGCGCTGTGGCTCGCCGGGCTGACGCAATCGACCCAGGGCGGCACACCACGCGCTTCGGCGATCTCGGGCGTCACCTTCGGGCCAGGCAGCACGCCGCCATGCCCTGGTTTCGCCCCCTGGCTCAGCTTGATCTCGATCATCTTGACCTGCGCCAGCTGCGCGTTGGCGGTGAACAGGTCGGCGTTGAAGCTGCCATCGGGGTTGCGGCAGCCGAAATAGCCTGATCCGATCTCCCAGATCAGGTCGCCGCCGCCGTCCGGATCGGGCCCGCGGTGGTAGCGGCTGATCGAACCCTCGCCGGTGTCGTGCGCAAAACCGCCGCGCTTGGCACCCGCGTTCAAGGCGAGGATCGCGTTCGCCGACAAGGCGCCGAAGCTCATGGCCGAGATGTTGAAGACACTGGCGCTGTAAGGCTGCGTGCAAGGCGTGCCGCGGTTGATGGGCAGATGCGCAAGATCGTCGTTGCTGGCGCCAATGACGATGCGGAAATCGTGCGTTGGCAGCTGTGTCGGCTGCATCGAGTGGTTGATCCATTCGTAGCCTTGTGCGCCAACATCGCGCTGGGTGCCGAATGGCCGCTTGTCGGATTCGCCCTTGGCGCGCTGGTAGACCAGTGAGCGTTGCTGGCGAGAGAAGGGCGCCGCCTCGTTGTCGCCCTCGATGAAGTACTGGCGGATCTCGGGGCGGATGAACTCGAACAGATA
>CANHNO010000043.1 GCA_947462065.1 Burkholderiales bacterium
GAGCGAAGCTTGCAGCAGTATCTGAAAAGAGAATGCTGGTATTTCGCTTCGCACAGTGTGCGTATTGGAGTGGTAGTTCAGTTGGTTAGAATACCGGCCTGTCACGCCGGGGGTCGCGGGTTCGAGTCCCGTCCACTCCGCCAACATAAAAGCCTAAGTAGTTGATCTACTTAGGCTTTTTTCATTTCTGGCTTTGATGTGTCACCACTTATGTCACCACTTGGCTGGCGATGCAACCACTATGCATTGCTGAAACAAGCTGTGCAGCAGACGTTGTGCCTGGCAATGCCACACCATGCCGAATGCATTTGTCTGGTGTTGCTCATAGCTTACCTAGTGCTGTGACTGGTCAAGCACTGCATATGTGGTGCTGCGAGCTGCTGAGTACATTGGTTGAGGATCATCATGATCACCAGCCACGAACCACCACCAGCCAGCTAACCAAGCTGTGGTTGATGCACGCCGCTGCACTCAGACCATGAGCCAATAAGAAATAAAAAAACTCAGACCAGACACGTGGGGGGGTAGGCTCACCATGCATTGATGACTTCCTGCATAGAGTCGTCAGATTTAGCTGCGAAAAATTTCAAAAATCCGAGAGGCAATTGGAAAATCTGGCGTTAGCTTATCGGCTGTGTATCGCCAGATTTATTGAAAAGTCCAACTCGGCATATCGCATTGTGAAATTTGCGAGCCAACAAGAAGAGAAAAGTTGGTTTTTTAATGCGTCAAAACATGCCAATGGGTTCCACAGAACATTGAAGTTCAGCGCCTTGAACACGGCCTTTTTGAACAGGGCTATCGGGTGGGTATCGGTTTGTGAAAAACACGTTTTGCAGTTTTAAGTACCAATCAGGTGGTAGGGCCCGTGTTGACCATTCCTGCTGCCATTGACATAGAACATGTGAAGTCTGAGGACTCTGAGAAAAACATACCAATTCTTGTTGATGGGATAAAAATCCCGTACTTGCTGTACGTTTGAATGATGATTTGAGTAGCCTTGGTGTTCAAGCAACAGTGATATTTATTCAGATTCCTAGAGTCAGCTATCTTGAGTTGCTACGCAGTTCAAAAGTAGTTGTTTTATCCAAGTTTGACCGAGGGATTTTATTTTCCTGCATTGGAGGAAATGTATTTGAGTGCGCTGGTTGTCTGCCCGGGCCCTATCGGCAATCGGGGGTTTTGTGTTGATGGTTTTAATTGTTTTAATCCTCTCGATAACTATGGCGGGATTTATTCTGAAGTAACTGATGCATCGAGTCTCGAGGGCGATTTGGAAGTTAATTTTCTAACTTCTGCATCGGCAACGGCGCAAAAATTTAGCATATCTTCTGGGCGACATTAATTTAATATGGAAGTACTAGAAAGGGCTATTTTTTTATGGGATAAATGATGAAAAATATTCTTTTGACTGGCTTGCCTCGATCGGGAACCACTCTGACGGTTTCGTTATTGAATCGGGGGAGAAACGTGGTTGCTCTGCATGAACCTATTAAATTCTCTGAGTATAAAGTCTTTGGTGACTGTGCAGTTTCGGAGTTGAATAGATACTTTTCGGAAACCAGAGAAAAAATTTTAGTAGATGGATTTGTTGGGACTAAAGTTGTTGCTGGCGGAGGTTCAAACCCTTTTGGGAGTGTGCGCGATACTTCGGGAAAGCGAGTTTCATTATCTAGACATGAGATGCTAGAAGTTACAAAAAAACTGACCAGTGAATTTACATTAATTATCAAGCATCCGATGCTAATCACAGCACTTTTGCCCGTCCTCAAGGAGAGTTTTCCTGTTTATGCCACCATCAGGAATCCATTGGCAAACATATTGTCATGGAACTCAGTTTCAGCGCCCGTTTCCATTGGTAGAGTTCCTGCGGCCGAAGCAAGGGATCTAGAGCTGAAACAACGACTGGATTCAGAATCCAATTGTATCAATCGCCAGCTTTTGATTTCTGACTGGATGTTTCGGAGATATAAAGATGAATTGCCTTCTAGGTCAGTGATCAGGTATGAGGATATTGTCTCATCCGATGGTGGCAGTTTGTCTGTTATTGATGGGGCCGAGATTATTGGGGGATTTGGACTTCAATCGAAGAACGTTAACAAATTATATTCACGTGATCTTGTTGCAGAGTTGATGGAAAAGTTGACGCAGTATCCAGGTGCTTGGAGTGAGTTTTATTCCAATGACGATGTTGTTGATCTGGGGAGTGAATTGTTGAATCGATTAGAGTGAGTTGTGGATTTTTGAAATAGGAAAGCCCCCGGCTTGCCGGGGAGGCGGTAGGTTTTTGATTGGTTGATTGCTGCCTTGGTAAGCAATGGGTAAATTGTGTTCCTTTGAGGTTGGAAAGGAAAAACCGCCGAGGATTGGGCTACCCCGGATGATGTGGCTTGGTTTGTCAACTTCCACTCGATTCGTCATGGAGCCGGATTGGTCCATGGCCGGGCATGACAATTTTAAAATGCGAACTTTTCATATTTTTCTGGCGTGGCCTCGTTAGATGGATACTCGCCATCTACCTTGCAAAAATTCTAAGCATTCTATGGGAGTCTACCTCTTCTTGTGTTTTTTCATGTGAAATATGACCGAAATTCCTAAGTGGACCTATATCTTCAATAGCTAAACCATAATCATAGCAGCGACTTTTATAAAAATCATGTGTTCGACGGACTAAGGAAAAGTTCCGCCACTTTCCGTCAGGCCTATTTCCGAAAAAGACATTTGCATAAATAATGCCTGCAGGAGAGAGGGAGCGGGATGCAAATTCCAAGAATTGATCAAGTTTCTCATCGGAAAGGTGGATCAGGACAGAGAATGCCCAGATGAAAGAAACTCCATCACTGAAAGATATAATCGAAAGATTGTGACAGTGAATAATCGTGGGTCGTTTTATGTCCAGTCCCGATTCCTCTATTTCGAGGCACGCCTCTTTGAGGGTTTCAGTCCTAACGTCTAAGCCGATATAATTTCCCGCGTCCAGATAATTTATGAGAGGGATTCCACCTCTGAGTGTTCCACAACCAAAGTCCAAGAGTTTATGGTGAGGCTTCAATCCTGCTTTTAGCAAAAAATCCTTTTGGAATATTCGTTTGCTCTCCCATAAATCTGCAGGTCCCACCAAGGCATGCCTTCGAGCGGCCGCAGATTGCATCATTTCTGTTTCGTTCATTTTTTAATCCTCAATTTAAGGAACTCTGATATTCGCGGTTCGAGGGCTGTTTGGGTTTGATTGCCGGGGGATGGTTACTTTCACGCAGAAAATCATATGTTCAATGCCCAATCGCCAGCTTTGGGTAGGCTGCAGCAGAGTAGGTCATATCGCCTGACGATCATTTGTCGAGCGGTGTACTGTGCAAAAAACACAGACACAAATAAACCCTGAAACCCGGCATACCAGATTTGCGCTACACACGGCTTTTCGAGCAACTGTGGGAGGGGATTCGTGAAACCTCAGCACTGAGAAAGCTTATACCCGCACTGGGGGCGTTTTTTTAATCGTGGGCACTGCCGCAATGGCGAAATGCGACAGCCCATTGGATTCGTTTGCTTGGCGACGCTGAGAGACCGCTTTGGTTGCAGCCGTCCAATGGCTCTTCAGGGTCGGCTGCCATTGACCTGTGCTGACTATTTCGGATCAGCTCGTTACTGCGAACATCAACAAAGATCCTCAGAAGTCACCCGAATCGACAACCTAGTGGAAATTCTGGTGCATCGAGGGAGAAATGAGTGCGCGGTTGATGTAATGCGCGGTTTTGAGGGAGCCCCTTGGGGGGGGGTGGACGTCCACTCCGCCAACGATGCAATGAAAACGGGCCCTCGCGGCCCGTTTTCTTTTGTACCTACCAAAAACTTACCAAAGGCATGTGCCCTTGCGCTGCTCTGGATTTATCTCCAGTGCCGCCTGTTTGGCCCCGGATGCGCAGACAACAGGGAGACGCGAGCCGTCTTCAACTGTGTGGCCTGGGGCCACACAGGACACGCGGAAATCCATGCCGAGAACAACATTCTGGCCGCGGATACGCGGTCTGGGCTCGCGAGCGCAAGCGCGCTCATGAGCGCGCTCTTTGAGGAGCTGCGGCCAGTCGACCGCGTGGCGCAAGCCGTGTGGTCGCAGCCCTAATGAAACAGGTATCCACCGAAGCAACGGCGTTGGTGTGAGCTTCGCTTATGCCAACACTGGCGCAACAGGAATCCCGGTCTCTTCAGGGGCGGGAGGATGTCAACGCAGGGTAAGCCGCCCCGGCTGGTTTAATTCTTGCCCTCGTCCACCGAGAAGAAGTAGGACAGCCGCTGCTGCGGATTGAGCCACTCAAGCACATCCAAGGGAAGCGCGGAGGGACGTATCGCTTCCACAATCTTGATTTCCGGCTCTCCCGCCAGGTCAACGGTGGGGGCGTCGTCTTTGGACACCTCGGGCGAATAGAGCAACACCATCGGCTTCAGGGAGTTGGCGCCCGGCGCTATCACCAATGCCAACGATCCATCGCTCAGTTGCACCGCAGTACCGGGCGGGAACACACCGAGCAGTTTGATCATGACGCTAAGCAGGGCCGAATCCAGCCGTGTGGACTCGTGGCGGAACATGGTGGCCAGTGCTTCGGCCGGCATCATCGGCACCCCTTTGGGAATGTCCGGAGAGCACAGGGTGTCGTAGCGGTCCACGATGGCCAGAATGCGTGCACCGACGCTCAGTGACTCGCCTTTTTTACCCCGAGGCCAGCCGGAACCGTCAATCGCCTCATGGTGGTCCGCAATCATCGCCAAGGCTTCCGGGCTGAACGCACTCGACTCCTCGGCAAACTTGGTGCTGAAGTTCACGTGCTGGCGGAAAAAGTCTTCCTCGTGCTTCTTGCGCTGCGTGCTCTTCAAGATCTGTTGGGGAATCTGCGATTCACCAGCATCGTGCGCGAGGGCTGCAAGCGACAGGTCCGCAAGAGCTCGTTCATTCATGCCGGCCGACTTGCCGATCAGCATGGCCAGGGTCATGCAGTTCAATCCATGGAACTGGGGACCCTGCTCCTTCTTGTCGCCCAGCAGATGCAGCAGCACCTCGCGGTTCTTCGACACCAAGGAGGCGGCCTCTGACGAAAGGTCCATCAGTTGCTTGCCAGCCACCTTGGGCGAGCGGGGTAACTCATTGAGCGCCGTTTTGGTCGCGCGCGCGGCATTGGCCCAGGCCTGGTCAGCCCGCAGCGCGGCATCGCGCAGGGCTTTCTGCTTGGCCACTTTGGCTTTTTCCAGCGCCAGCACTTCGGTGACGAGGGCTTCTTTGGCTGCTCGCTCTTCCGCCGCTTTGGCTTCGTGCTCCAACAGAGGTTTGGATATCAGCGGGCCGGGCTGCGCTGTGCTTTGCTCGCTGTCGTAGTAGAGCTTTCCTTCAGTTTCCAGCGATTGGATGATGGAAATCTGCTTGCTGGTCTTGACCATGAAGCGGCTGGAGACAAAAGGGTGCTCGTCCCACTTCAGGTCCAACCAGATGTAGAGCCCGATAACGACTTGCGATGCATCGATCGGAACTGGTGCACCAAGCTTTTTCCACATAGCCGCTCACTTTTGAAATCACATACTCAGGCGAGAGTAACTATCAAAGGCGATCAGTATTGTCCAGCTTAAGTGATGGCTGAAGCATTGCAATCCGAAGATGCAAGAACGCGTTTCTGCGGCGGGCACACATGCAGTTCGGTAGCTGGAGTTAAGCTCTAGGTTCAGCCTTTCGGCACATTGGCAGATTCATGCTCGGGCGACCGGTCGTTACCGGTCGAGGTGTTGTTGGCAGGCGCTTCTATTGGACTACTGGAGTTTTCATGATTCAGATTGTGTACATCAGCAGTGCCCTGGCGCCCTGGTCGACAGAGCAACTGCTCGAACTGCTTCAGCAGTGCCTGAAAAACAATTCGGCCCGCGCGGTGACCGGCATGCTGCTGTACGGTGAGGACACCTTCTTGCAGGCGTTGGAGGGCGACGACCTGGTGATCGACGAACTGGTCGAGAAGATCGGCCGCGATCCGCGCCATGCCAAGGTGCAGTTCCTGCATCGGCGGCCAATCGAGCGGCGCCAGTACGCCGAATGGAGCATGGGATTCAAGCGGATCTCCGAAAGTGAGCTGACCGGGATCAAAGGCTTGAAGGACTTCGGCGCGAAGGATTTCAACTTCGATTACCTGGTGCGCAACGAAGGTATCGTCGATGCGCTGATGGACCACTACCGGGCGCCGCACTGGGACCCTCTGGTGCGTGAGCTCGATGCCAGGGACAAGGTCATCGAGCACCTGAAGCAGGCGCTACTGCAATCGCGGGGTAGCGTTGAGATCGCCACCCTGGTGCTGGAAAGCATCGCCGATGCAGGCAAGGTCGGCACACTGAGCGAGCGGCACATGCGCCTGTGCGAATCCGCGCTGGCCGAACTGCGCGGCGCCACCTGAACCCCGTCAAAGCAGGGGCCTCAACGCCCTGACCAGCAAGGGAATCAGAAACGCCGTCGCGATGCTATTGAGCGCCAGTGCCAGTGCGGCAAAGGCGCCGTTGACGGTGCCGACCTGCAGCGCCCGCGCGGTGCCGGCCGCATGGGCCGCGATGCCGACAGAGAAGCCGCGCACGGCCGGGTCTTCGATGCGTAGCAGGTTCAGCAAGCCTCGCGCCATCATCGCGCCGCTGATGCCGGTGACCGCCACCGCCATCGCCGCGAGCGCCGGCACGCCGCCGATTTGTTCTGCCATGCTCATCGCGATCGGCAGGGTGGAGGACTTCGGCGCCAGCGACATCAGCGTGGTGTGCGACGCGCCGAGCACCCGACCGATGGCCAGTGCAGACACGATCGCCACTGTCGAGCCGACGACAACCGCCACGCCGATGGGCAGCCACATGGACTTCAATCGCTCCAGCTGCGCGTAGAGCGGGACGGCCAGAGCCACCGTGGCCGGGCCGATCAGGAAGTGCACGAACTTCGCGCCCTCGAAATACACGGGGTAGGGCGTTGCAGTGAAGTGCAGCACGCCGACCAGCCCCGCCACGGAAAGCAGGATCGGATTGACCAGTGAGTGCCCGCCGCTGCGCGTGTACAGCCACAGGGCCGCCAGATACACGAGCACGGTCACCGTCAGCCACAGCAGCGGTGAACTCGACAGGAAGACCCAGACCCGGAACAGACCGACATCTGCCATGCGCTACTCCGGGTCCCGGGCGGTGCCTGTTACGCGCAGCATCCAGCGCAGCGTGAGCGCGGTCGCGATCATCGTTACCGCCGTGCCGACGATGCACGCAGCCATGAATGGCAGCCACTCCCGCGCGATGCTGTCGAAGTACATCATCACGCCGGTGACGGCCGGGATGAACAACAACATCAAATGGCGCAGCATGGCGTTCGCCGCGTCACGCACTTCATCGGGCAGCCCGCCACGCACCAGCAGGCCGACGAACAGCAGCAGCATTCCGATCAGTGGCCCGGGCACGGGCAGCGAAAGCGCCTGAACTGCGACCTCGCCGATCAGCTGGCAGACAAGCAACAGGGCAAATCCGTGGACCATGGTGTCGTTCGAGGCTGGGCGGATGTTGTTGAATGGTGCGCCGTCACTTGACCGGGATGGCCGAGGCCCGGTCTACGGCCACAGCGGTGACAGCGTTCTGCGGCGACCCGTCGATCAGTCGATCCGAATAGGTCAGGTAGACCAGCGCATGGCGCTTGCTGTCGACCATGCGGACGATGCGCAGCTTCTTGAACACGAGGCTGATGCGTTCGTTGAATATCTCTTCCTGCTCGGGCAGGGCCTTCGGTATCGAAATCGGGCCGACCTGCCGGCAGGCAATCGATGCCTCGGACTTGTCCTCCGCCAGGCCGAGCGCGCCCTTGACACCACCGGTCTTGGCGCGCGACACATAGCACGTCACGCCGTTCACGCCCGGGTCATCGTAGGCCTCGACCACGATCTTGTGGTCTGGCCCGATGAGCACGAAGGCCGTGTCCACCGAGCCGATGTCCTCGGCGTGCGCTGCGGTTGCAGTGGCCAGCAAAAGCGTGAGCAGCAAGCGTTGCATGCGCGGTTCCTTGGGTGGTGCTTCCGGACCTGGGGAGTTCAAGGCCGATCGGTTGCAAATCGTTCAGGCGCAGGAATTGTCGACCTTTCGCAATAGCCGCTGATGGGCTGCACGGCGCTTTACTTGGAAACTGGCTCCAGAGCGAGCTGGGCGACGCCATGCACGCGATCCGGTGCGGCATCGGGTGCAAGCTCAGGATGCTCCTGGAGCACCCGCGGGTTCCTTGCTGCCCCTCACCACTGCACAGCAGCCAAACTCATCCCCTCAGCATGCTTCAATCTGAAAACGGGTTGTTCATGCCTACTCAGGACTCACGCGGTTTTCGGCGGAGTATCGAGTGACGGATTCATCCTGAGCAGTTGCATCGGCCTGTCGGCCTTGTCATGGTTCCGCACGCAACAACACGGCAAGACGCCACACCCGGATGCTGAGGTTCGACGATGACACTGTTCTCTGGTGCCTTGAAGGCGAGGAGGCGGAATGCCTCGGCCGCCTGCGGCAACCCCCGACCTTCGCAACACAAAGCTTGGATCGGCGCCTCACTGGCACCACCACCGGCCATGCCGAGGCTGATCAGTGTGTGAAGATCGATTTCGCAGGGCCGACGCAAGAGTTCATCGAGGGCTGCGTTGCGAATAATGTCACGCCACATGTGCCGCAGAACACCTCGGGAGCGAAGTCGGCGGTGCCCCATGAAATCTCGCGGACTGAGGGTGATGCGATTTCGCAGCGTAAATGCGAGCTGATCTAGCAAGCCTCCGGCTAGACCAAGACCTTGGGCGGCATGCGCCGGGGGACGGTGCGCGAGCTCAAGCGCGTAGACCAGATGTTTGTGCTGATCATGGTCGCCTATAACTTGGTGCGCATGCCCGGCCGTGTACAAATTCGCCCGCACTGCGCCCAGTGACCGAGAGCCGCGCCGAAAACGCATGAAACGCCTTCCAAATCTATGAAGTTCAGGATTGACTTTCCGCACTGTGAGAAACATGGCAGCCGACGCGCAAGGACGTGGCGGGACAGCCTGAGCCTGGGCGCTTTGTCAGCAGCTGGCGCACGGCCGTTTGTGTGGACAGCGCTGGTGACGCTGGTATCGATGTTCGTTGGCTTGGCGGTCCAGGCTCGTGAGGCCGCCGCGCCCAGCGCGCAAGACCTGCGCTGGCTCAACCGCGTGGCCTGGGGTGCCGACGCGCAGAGCATCGCCCAGCTGTCGCGCCTGGGCCGGCGCGCCTGGCTAGACCAGCAGCTGCGCCCGGGTGGCGCCAGCAGCCTGCCGGAGGCCTTGCAGCAGGCCCTGGCCACAACGCCGGGCATAGCAAGGCCGCTGGGCGAGGTGCTGGCTGACGTACAGGCCGAAAACCAGCGCATCAACCAGTTGCCCAACGAAATCGACAAGCAGGCCGCCCGCCAGGCGCGCAACCAAGCCGCACAACAAGCGCGGTATGAGGCCGGCCGTGCGCAGCTGTTGCGCGCTGTCTACTCACCCTGGCAGTTGCAGGAACGCATGACCTGGTTCTGGCTGAACCACTTCAGCGTGCACGCCGACAAGGGCAACCTGCGCTGGATGATGGCCGACTGGCAAGACCACGCGCTGCGCGACCACGCGCTCGGCAAGTTTGGAGACTTGGTGTGGGCCACCGTCACCCACCCAGCGATGCTCGAGTACCTGGACAACACCCAAAGTGCCAGCGGCAAGATCAACGAAAACTTCGCGCGCGAGCTGCTGGAGCTGCACACGCTAGGTGTGGATGCCGGCTATTCCCAGGCCGACGTGCAGGAGCTGGCGCGTGTGCTCACGGGACTGGGTGTGAATCTGTCGGGAAAAGCCGCACGGCTGAAGCTCGAGCTGCAAGACGCCTACGTGCTGAAGCAAGGCTTTGAGTTCAACCCGGCGCGCCACGACAGCGGCAGCAAGAAGGTGCTGGGCATGCACGTCCAGCCCGGCGGCCTGGAAGAAGTGCGCGGCGTGATCGAAGGCCTGGCGCGTCACCCGGCCACGGCGCGCTTGATCAGCCGCAAACTGGCCACCTACTTTGTCGCCGACGAGCCGCCCGCCGCATTGGTGGAGCGCATGGCCAAGCGCTTCACGCAGGCCGATGGCGACATCGCCGCTGTGTTGCGCGTGCTCTTTGACAGCCGCGAATTCGCAGCCTCTCTGGCCGACGGCGCGCCGGTGCGGTTGAAAGATCCGACCCAGTTTGTGATTTCGTCGCTACGCCTGGCCTACAACACCGGTGAAGGCAACGGCGCAGCGCTGTTCAACAACCTGCGCCCGGTGCAGGGCTGGCTGTCGCAACTCAACCAGCCGCAGTACGGGCGAATCACGCCCGACGGTTACCCGCTGGCCACCGCCACCTGGGCCAACCCCGGCCAGTTGGCACGGCGCTTTGAGATCGCACGCGCCATTGGCAGCAGCAACTCTGGCCTGTTCAACAGCGATGACAACACCGTCATGGCCCCGACCGGCTTCCCGCGTCCCGGTGGCCAGCTGTACTACAGCGTCTGGCAGCAGCTATTCAGCCCGAACACACGCAGCGCGCTGGAAAAAGCCAACTCGCAGACCGAGTGGAACCTGCTGCTGCTGGCCTCGCCTGAATGGATGTCACAGTAAACCCCTGTTCTGGAGTACGACCATGACACTCACCCGCCGTGAACTCATGAAGCACCTGTCCAGCTTGCCGCTGTTGGGCCTGGCCGGGGGCGCGACAGGGGTGCTGTCCGCTCCTGGTGCCGGCGAGACCCGCTTCTTGCTGGTCTTCTTGCGAGGAGCGGTGGACGCTGCCAACGTGCTGGTGCCCACACACAGCTCTCTGTACTACGAAATGCGGCCCACCATCGCCATCGCCAAACCCGACAGCGACCCCGCCGTCCTGGTGCCCAACGCGGCCATCGCGCTGGACGACCGATGGGGGCTGCACCCGACGCTGGCCGATTCGATGCTGCCGCTGTGGCGCGCACGCCAGTTGGCCTTCGTGCCCTTTGCCGGTAGTCCCGACCTCAGCCGAAGCCACTTTGAAACGCAGGACACCATCGAAGCCGGCCGCTCGCTGGACGGCCCGCGCGACTACGGCTCGGGCTTCATGGCACGCCTGGCCGAAGAGCTGGGCGGCGGCGCCCTGAGCGTTAGCTTCACGGACGGCATGCCAGCTTGCTGGCAGGGCGCCACGGGCGTGCCCAACGTGTCGTTGAAGGCCTACGGCAAAGCACCCTTCGACGACCGCCAGGCCGCGCTGCTGCGTCAGCTTCATGCCAGGTCGGCCTGGGCCGAGCCGGTCAACGAAGGCTTGCAACTGCGCCGTGAAGTCGCGCAGCAATACGAAGCCGAGATGCAAGAGGTCAGCCGCAACGCCATCTCGGCTAAGGGTTTTGAGCTCGAAGCGAGGCGCATGGCGCGGTTGATGCGTGAGCGCTTCAACCTGGGCTTCATCGACGTTGGCGGCTGGGACACCCATGTCAACGAAGGTGGTGCCACCGGCACGCTGGCCAACCAGCTGGGCAAACTGGGCCGCGGGCTTTCCGCGTTCTCCCAAGAGATGGGCTCGGCTTGGAGCAACACCACGGTGGTCGTGATCAGCGAATTCGGCCGCACGCTGCGCGAAAACGGCACCAAGGGCACCGACCATGGCCACGGCAGCGTCTACTGGCTGCTCGGCGGCAGCCTGCGCGGCGGCGTCATCGCCGGCCAGCAGGTGGACGTGACCGCGGCCACGCTCAACCAGAACCGCGACTATCCCGTGCTGAGCGACGTGCGCAGCCTGCTGGGAGGTGTCTTCCAGCGTTTGTATGGCTTGAGCAACGAACGGCTGGCTCGGGTGTTCCCGCGTGCCACGCCGCTGGACTTGCAGCTGGTGTGACGAGAGCGGGCAGGCCGCGGCGCGCCGTCATGCTGGCGGAGCTGCTGCACAAAGCTGGGCTCCGCAGATCGGCGCACGGGTCGATCTGGCGACTGCCTTCGCCGGCCCTCTGTGAGAGCGGGCCGGCGTCAAGGTCGATCGCGATATGCGAGGCGACGTTGTGTTTTGGGAGAGACAGACCTGCAAACGGTCGGATAAGCTTGGTCGGGCCGAGCGCCTGGGCACGCTACCTGCATGATGGTTTCATGGGCAGCGCGAGACCGCGCTCGCCACCCGGCACCCTTCGAAAGATAAGGAAGTTTCCATGACCACGCGACCAGTGCACGACGCCGAGGGTGCACTTTCTCAGCCGCCAGGCGAACAAGGTTCTGCCCCTCCCCCGGATTCACTGCCAGCCCGTGTCGAGCGGGAGTCGGGCATGACCCCTGGCCATGCATCGCCCTACATGTGGATGCGCGCTGCCGCCCACGCCAGCCGGGCGCAGCTCGCCGAGCGCATGAACCGCAGCCTGCGGGAGGACCGCCGCGGCGAGGCCAAGCGGGTGCACTACCTGTCGATGGAGTTTCTGATGGGCCGCGCGCTTGGCAATGCGCTGGCGTCGCTGGGGCTGCATGGCGAGTTCGAAGCGGCGGCCCGCGCCGCTGGCAAGGAGCCCGGCGACATCCTCGAGGTCGAGCCCGACGCGGCGCTCGGCAATGGCGGCCTCGGTCGGCTGGCGGCATGTTTTCTCGATTCGCTGGCCACCCTGGGCGTACCGTCCTTCGGCTACGGCCTGCGCTACCGCTACGGCATGTTCGCGCAGCGCATCCACGACGGACAGCAGGTCGAGGAGCCCGATGACTGGCTGCGTGACGGCAATCCATGGGAACTGGAGCGCCCGGAGATCCGTTACCCCGTCGGGCTCGGTGGCCGCGTGGTCACCGACGGCGCCGGCCGCCGCTGGTTGCCTGCGGAGCAGCTGTTCGCCGACGCCTACGACTTCATCGTGCCCGGTCATGCCACCGAGCGGGTAGCGGTGCTTCGCCAGTGGCAGGCCAATCCGTCCCGGCCCATCGACTTTTCCGCCTTTTCGCGGGGTGACTTCGCCGCCGCCGGTGGCGCCAAGCTCTCCGCCGAGGTGATCAACTGGGTGCTCTACCCCGACGACTCGACCCATGCCGGACGCGAGTTGCGGCTCAAGCAGGAGTACTTCCTGGTGAGCGCGTCGGTGCAGGACATCGTGGCCCGCCACCTGGCCGACTATGGCCGCCTCGACAGCATCGGCGACAAGGTGTCGATTCACCTGAACGACACCCACCCCGCACTGGCCGTGCCCGAGCTGCTGCGCATCCTGATCGACCTGCACGGCATGAGCTGGGATGTGGCCATGGTGCAGTGCCAGAAGGTGATGAGCTACACCAACCACACCCTGATGCCCGAGGCGCTGGAGACCTGGCCGGTCCCGATGCTGGAGCACTGGCTGCCGCGGCATCTGGAGATCATCTACGAGGTCAATGACCGCTTCCTTCGATACCTCCGGAAGCACTTCCCCGGCGACGAGACGCTGGTGCGGCATGCCTCGGTGATCGACGAGAACGGTGAGCGCCGCGTGAAGATGGCGGCGCTGTCGATCGTCGCCAGCCATCGGGTGAACGGCGTCTCGCGGCTGCACTCTGACCTGATGGTCGAGACCATCTTCGCCGACTACGCGCGGGTGTTTCCCGACCGCTTCTGCAATGTCACCAATGGCGTCACGCCGCGCCGCTGGCTGTCGCAGGCCAACCCGGCCTTGTCGGCGACGCTTGATGCACAGCTCGGCACGCAGTGGCGCACGCGCCTTGAACAGCTCGCACAACTCGTACCGCTGGCCGGTGACGCCAGCCTGCGCAGCGCGGTGCAGGCCGCCAAGCGCGCCAACAAGGAGCGGCTGGCGCTGCTGGTGCGTCGCGATCTGGGCATCACGATCGACCCGGCCAGCCTGTTCGACGTGCAGATCAAGCGCATCCACGAGTACAAGCGGCAGCTTCTCAACGCATTGCATGTGGTCGCGCGCTACCAGGCCATCATTGCCAATCCGAATGCCGACTGGCAGCCGCGCACGGTGATATTCGCTGGGAAGGCGGCCTCGGCCTATGTGACGGCCAAGACCATCATCCGGCTGATCCACGACATCGCACGCACGGTGAACAGCGACCCGCGCGTTCGCGATCGGTTGAAGGTGGTCTATCTGCCGAACTACGGCGTTTCGCTGGCCGAGACGATCATCCCGGCAGCCGACCTGTCCGAGCAGCTCTCCACCGCCGGCACTGAGGCCTCGGGAACTGGCAACATGAAATTCGCGTTGAACGGTGCGCTGACCATCGGCACCTGGGACGGCGCCAACATCGAAATGGCGCAGGCGGTGGGCGCGGATCACTTCTTCATCTTCGGCCTCAAGGCCGAGGAGGTGAAGCAGGTGCGTGCGCTCGGCTATGACCCACGTCTGCACTACGAGGAAAACGCACAGTTGAAGGCGGTACTCGATGCGATCGCGGGTGGAGACTTCTCGCCCGGCGAACGGGGTCGCTACCGCGATCTGGTCGGCTCGCTGCTGCATCGGGATTCCTACCTGCTGCTGGCCGACTTCACCGCCTACGTGGCAGAACAGCAGCGTGCCGACGCCCTTTACGCCACACCCGAGGTCTGGGCCGACAAGGCCATCCGCAACATCGCCGGCATGGGTGCGTTCTCGTCGGACCGCACCATCCGAGACTATGCGAGGATGATCTGGAATGTGCCGGTGCAGTGAGCCAACGCTGCCGGAATGCACTTGCACGAGAGGCCGATGCATCCTTGCCATCTGACCACGGAGTGCACCTGATCCGATGATCTCCGAGGTTGAACTCGAGGCCCTGCTCGAGGGCCGCCATAGCGACCCGTTTGCCGTGCTTGGTCCGCATCCGGACGGCCAGGGCCGCATCTGTCTGCGGGCCTTGCTGCCCGGCGCCGAGCAGGTCGAGGCGGTTGACGCGTCCACCGGGCAGACGCTCGCCACGCTGGCTGCACGCGTACCGGGCGTTTTCTTCGAGGCGCCCGTCGGCGCAACTTGCCCCGCTTACCGTCTTCGCGTGCAATGGCAGCACGGAGTCGCTGGCGACTACGCCGACCCGTTTGCCTTCGGATCGGCGATCGGTGCGGAGGACATCTACTTCCTGGGCGAGGGCTCACACCTGCGGCCCTGGCAGGTGCTGGGCGCACACCCGATGACGCTCGGCGGCGTGGCCGGTACGCGATTCGCAGTGTGGGCGCCCAACGCGAGTCGTGTCAGCGTGGTCGGCGATTTCAATGCCTGGGACGGCCGACGGCATCCAATGCGCGTGCACCACGGGGCGGGCGTGTGGGAGATCTTTCTGCCGGATGTGGGCGCGGGCGAGCGCTACAAGTTCGAGATCCGCTCGCAGGATGGCCGCGTGATGCCGCTCAAGGCCGACCCGTACGCGTTCGCGATGGAGCGGCGGCCATCGACGGCCAGCATCGTCGCTGCGCCTGCGGCGCGCAGCCTGCCCGCCACCCGCGCCCAGGCCAATCGGCATGACGGACCGATGTCGATCTACGAGGTGCACCTGGGTTCCTGGCGGCGCGGGGCGGATGGCGGCTTTCTCGATTGGGACGCGCTTGCCGGGCAGCTGCCTGCCTACGCGGCCGACCTCGGCTTCACCCACCTCGAACTGTTGCCGGTGGCCGAGCATCCCTTTGATGGCTCCTGGGGCTACCAGGTGATCGGTCTGTTTGCCCCGACTTCGCGCTTCGGCGATCCGGCAGGTTTCGGTCGCTTCCTCGATGCGTGCCACCAGCAGGGGCTGGGCGTGATCATCGACTGGGTGCCGGCGCATTTCCCGACCGATGCACACGGGCTGGGACAGTTCGATGGCACCGCGCTCTACGAGTACGCCGATCCGCGCGAAGGCTTCCACAATGACTGGAACACGCTGATCTACAACTTCGGCCGCCACGAAGTTCGCAACTTCCTCATCGGCAATGCGCTCTACTGGCTGCAGCAGTGGGGCGTGGACGGCCTGCGGGTCGATGCCGTGGCCTCGATGCTGTACCGCGACTACAGCCGAAACCCCGGCGAGTGGGTGCCCAATGCCCAGGGCGGCCGCGAGAACCTGGAGGCGATCGCCTTCCTGCGGCGCATGAACGAGGTAGCCGGCGCCGAGGTGCCTTCCAGTGTGACGATCGCCGAAGAGTCGACCGCCTGGCCGGGTGTGTCGCGCCCCACTTCGAGCGGCGGCCTCGGCTTTCACTACAAGTGGAACCTGGGCTGGATGCACGACACGCTGCTGTACTTCAGCAAGGAGCCGGTGCATCGGCGCTGGCATCACCATCAGCTCACCTTCAGCCTCCTCTATGCCTTCAACGAGAACTTCGTGCTGCCGATCTCGCATGACGAAGTCGTGCATGGCAAGGGCTCGCTGCTCGGCAAGATGCCAGGCGACCGCTGGCAGCAGTTCGCGAACGTTCGCTTGCTGCTGGCCTACATGTGGATGCACCCCGGCAAGAAGCTGCTGTTCATGGGCTGCGAGTTCGCGCAAGCGCGGGAGTGGAACCATGACCATTCGCTTGACTGGCACCTGCTGGATACGCCCGAGCACCGGGGCGTGCAGTCGCTGGTGCGCGACCTCAATCGCCTCTACACCAGCCGCCCGGCGCTGCATCGCCGCGACCACGACGGCAGCGGCTTCCAGTGGATCGACGCCGACGATGCCGATGGCTCCACACTCGCCTTTCTGCGCCAGGACGATGCTGGCCGTGTGCTGCTCGTGGTGTGCAACTTCACGCCAGTGCCGCGCCACGCGCATCGCGTCGGTGTCCCGCAGGCGGGGTCATGGCGCGAAGTGTTCAACAGCGATTCGGACTTCTACGGCGGCAGCAACCTCGGCAACGGCCCGGCGCCGCTGGCAACGCACACCCCCGGCGCACACGGCCGCAGTCAGGCGCTGTCACTGACCTTGCCACCGCTGGCCCTGCTGGCCTTCGAGCTCGCATGAGCGCGTTGTCCAGCGCCTCATCAGAGCCCGGGTCGGCTGCGCTGCCTGCAGGTCGCCCCTATCCGCTGGGCGCCAGTTTGCGCGACGGCGGTGTCAACTTCGCGGTGTTCTCCGGTGATGCCATCGCGCTGGAACTGTGTGTGTTCGATCAGGCGGGTCACGAGGACCGGCACGCCTTGACCCGCTGCGATGATGGCGTCTGGCATGGCTTCCTTGCGGGTGCCGAGGCCGGGCTTGTCTACGGCTACCGTGCCCACGGCCGCTACGCGCCCGACGAGGGCCTGCGCTACAACCCACACAAGCTGCTGCTCGACCCGTATGCCAAGGAGATCGTCGGGTGCTACGCCTGGCGTGACGAGCACTACGGCTACCAGTGCGGGCACCCTGACGGCCACTTGTCCTTCGACCGCCGCGACAACGCGCCCTGGATGCTGAAGGCGCGCGTCGCCGCCCCGCTGCCGCCGCTGGCTGAACTCGCGCCGCACACGGCATTGGCAGAGAGCGTGCTCTACGAGATGCACGTCAAGGGGTTCACCAAGCTGCATCCAGGCGTGCCGGAATCCCTGCGCGGCACCTATGCCGGCCTGGCGCAGCCCGCGGCGATTGAGCACCTGACCCGCCTCGGTGTCACGGCCGTCTCGCTGCTGCCTGTGCACTATGCGATCGACGAGGCGCGGCTGGCCGAGCTGGGTCTCGTCAACTACTGGGGCTACAACACGCTCGGTTTTTTCGCGCCCGATCGAAGGCTCTCTGCGACGCCCGATGATCCGACGGCCACGCGCCACGAGTTCCGCGC